>CAXGUG010000120.1:0-9107 GCA_964012715.1 uncultured Rhodospirillaceae bacterium
TGAACCAGCTTCATCGGGATCCCCGTCGCCGCGGCCTTGCCGACCAGCACCGCCGGGACGTTGGCCAGCATCATGCCCAGGGTCGTGCCCGCCGTGACCATGATCAGGTCATTGAACCGCGCGGCCAGCGCGATGGTCGCGATCTGGGTCTTGTCGCCGATTTCCAACAGAAAGAACGAAATGACCGTGGCGATGAACGGGCCATAGCGGCCGACCGTCGCGCCTTCGTCGTCGTCGACCTTGTCCGGGATCATGATCCAGACCGCCATGGCCAGAAACGACAGGCCCAGGATCCAACGCAGGGCCTCTGCCCCCAGCCAATTGGCGACCAACAGGCCGACCCAGGCCGCTAACCCATGGTTGGCCAGGGTCGCGACGAGAATGCCAAGGATGATCGGGACGGGTTTTCGAAACCGCGCCGCCAGGACCAGGGCAAGCAGCTGCGTCTTGTCGCCGATTTCGGCAACGGCAACCACCCCGGTCGAAACAAGAAAGGATTCCATAATGCACCACGAGGGCTAGGCGGTCGTAAACCTATGGCTCGACCACCCGCCCAGCCCTCTGAGACAGCGGTCACAGCCAAAGGTCTCGCCAAGCATGTCGCCGGATGCACCATGGGCCGAAACCCAAGTCTGTTGACGCATCCCCCTTTGCAATAAGGGCGGCTACTCCCCAATGGACGGGCGGACAGTAATCGGTCGGGGCGGGAAAGGCAACCTGCCTAGCCCAAAAAACGGCTGCTTCATGCGTCTTTCAGGCGCTTTTCCAAGCTTTCGCAGACTGTGCGGATGACCTTCAACCGGGCATGGCGTTTGTCGTTGGCTTCGACCAGGGTCCAGGGCGCGGCAGCGGTGCTGGTGCGTTCGACCATCTCGTTCACCGCGACTTCGTAGGCATTCCACTTGTCCCGGTTGCGCCAATCCTCGTCAGTCAACTTCCAGGCCTTCCACGGCGTCGCCTTGCGGGCCAGGAAGCGTTGTTCCTGTTCGTTCTTGTCGATATGCAGCCAGAACTTGACCAAGTTGGTGCCGTGGCCGGTCAATTCGGCCTCGAATTCATTGATTTCGCGGTAGGCCCGACGCCAGGCATCGGGCGAGGCCAGTTCCTCGACCCGCTCGACCAAGACCCGCCCATACCAGCTTCGGTCGTAGATCGTGAACCGCCCGGCCCGGGAGATATGCCGCCAGAACCGCCATAGGTAATGATGGGCCAGTTCTTCGTCGGTCGGCGCTGCCACCGGGATGACCGAGACGGCCCGCGCATCTAACGCCGTGGCGACCCGGCGGATCGCCCCTCCCTTGCCGGCGGCGTCCCATCCTTCGAACACCAGGACGCTCGAAACGTCCTTGGCTTGGGCCTGGCGGAAGGCCGCATGCAGGCGGGCGCGCAGTTTCTTGACCTGGGTGGAATAGGCGTCGCGGCTGACCGCTTGGGTCAGGTCGAGGCTATCGAGGATGCTGTCGGAGGCAACCGCCCGCGCCTCGGCGGCGGCATCGGCCTTGTCCGTGCGGCGGCGGCGCGGGCGGTGGTTGGCGGCGGCCTTGGCCTCGGCGGCGCGGCGGTCCAACTCCTCGCGCACCCGATCTCGGATGGTGGTCAGCACGGTCACCGCACGATAGCGGGAGTCGGAGCCTTCGACGATCTTCCACGGGAACCGGCCCGAGCTGGTCTGCATGATCATTCGCTCTGCCGTGCCGATGAATTTGTCATAAAGCTTGTAGTGCTTCCAATCCCGGTCCGTGATTTTCCAATGCCGATCGGGATCTTTCTCCAGCTTCTCCAGGCGCTTTTTCTGGGCTTTCTTGTTCAGGTGCATCCAGAATTTCAGGATCACCGCGCCGTCGTCGGCCAGGGTGCGTTCGAACTGCACGATCCGCTGCAGGCGGGCATCCAGCTTGGCCCGGCCGATGCGACCGTGAACATGATCCAACAAAGGCTGCGAATACCAGGCCGACAGGAACAGGCCGAAATGGCCCTGGGCCGGAAGGTCGCGCCAGTAGCGCCAGAATTCGGGGCGTTCGCGTTCTTCGTCGGACGGATGGCCATAGGCGCGGTTGACCAGCCAGCGCGGGTCCATCCATTCGTTCAACAAGTTGACGCTTTCGCTTTTGCCCGCCCCATCGACCCCTGCGAATAGGACGATTACCGGGAAATCGGCGCGGCGGAGTTCCTGCTGCAGTTGAACCATCTCGACCCGTAAGCTCGGGGCCAAGGCATCGAATTCGGCCTTCGAGACCTTCCGGTTCAGTTCAGCCGCTTCGAACATGATCGCTCCCCGGTCACAGGTCTTTAGACCGCCCGCCCCTTGGCGTTCGGCGCGTTCGATGGTAGGTCAGCTTATCCCATGCGAACAAAGGAAACATACAATGCCAGACCATAACGGCATCGACATTGATCAAGAACAAACGGCGGAGATCGTCGAAACCGCCATCACTTCACGCAGCTCTGTCCGCGCGTTCCTGCCGAAGCCTGTCTCCCGGGAAACCATTGAACGGATTCTGACCGCCGCCAGCTACGCCCCCTCGGGCTCGAACATGCAGCCGTGGAAGGTCCACGTCGTCGCGGGCGCAACCCGCGACCGCCTGGTCAAGGCCGTCAGCGACGATCACGATGCAGGCAACACCAGCGAGCGCGGCTATAAATATTATCCCGATCCCTTCCCCGAGCCCTACCTGACCCGCCGCCGGGCAACCGGCTGGGGCCTGTATGGCGCGCTCGGCATCGAAAAGGGCGACAAGGAACGCATGCATCAACAGCATGGCCGCAATTTCCTGTTCTTCGACGCGCCGGTCGGCCTGATCTTCACCATCGACAAGTCGTTGGAGATCGGCAGCTGGCTGGACTACGGCACCTTCATCCAGAACATCATGGTGATGGCGCGCGGTCTGGGCTTGGATACCTGCCCGCAGGCAGCCTGGGCCAACTTCCACCGACGGATCATGGAAATCCTGGACATCCCCGAAGAGGAGATCGTCGTCTGCGGCATGGCATTGGGTTATGCGGACCCCAACGAGTCCGTCAACGAATACCGCCCGGTGCGCGAACCCGTCGAAGCCTTCACCCGATTCCACGACCTGGACTAAGGCCGAAAACCCTCACAGGTCGTCCCCGATCTGCGAGAGCGATGTGATATGGGCGTGAGCAGATTTCCGGCTCACGCCCTTTTCTTTTTCTAATGTAGCGCGGCTTTCCTGGGCGCAACCGGCTCACATTTCATTGAACCAACGTCATTCGAAAAAGAGGCGGTTCGGGCGCATCTTCTTCTCACCAACGGCGGGGATGTTCCCGCCGCTTCAACGAAGAAGGAAACCTAATCATGACCATTCGTACTTCCGCCATCCTGTTGCCCGCCCTGGCCTTGGCCCTGGGTATCGCTCTGTTCCAATCCCCGGCGCAGGCGACCGAAACCGCCATGGCCGCCGCCAACAGCGGACATTCGATCACCACCTCGGTCGAAGACTCCAACCGCTGGGGCGACTAAACCCCTGCGGGCATCTCCCGGGCCGGACCGCCCTGTCCGGCCCGGGTATAATGCTTTTATTTTATCGATATTATCGTTCATTTATATTCGTTATGAGGCGATAAGGATTTCGCCTAAAGTGCGCTTCGCCGGTATGGACCGGCCCAGCCGCCGGATGTGACCGGCGATGTTTTAAGAGCTGTCCCTCCCCCGTCTTCCCTTTCCCGTCGTCTACGGCCGGAAGCGGCAGCTCAAGGAGCCACTGAAGTGTTTACCCTGTCCCGTATTCAAGTCGTTCCCGCGATCGTTTTCGGGCTGTCCCTGGCCGTTGCGCATAGCGCCGGCGCTTCGAACATCTATGACACCATGTCGTCCGAGGAAATCGCCGACCACCAGTCGCAGCAGCTCGGCCAGCAAGAAGGTCAGTCCGTCCAGCCGCAGGCCGCCGACGACACCCAGCTCGCCAGCGCTGCCAGCACCCGTTCGGCCGAGGAATTCGCCGACTATCAGGGTCAGCTGAACGTCGTGACGATCGTCACCCAGACTCCTGCGGGTTCCGACGACTAACACAAGCCTTCTGGCAAACGTAATCCGAGCGGCAGCGGCATAGCGACCCGCGCCCCGGATGCCAAAAACGAAACCGGCGCCCCTTAGCAAAGGGCGCCGGTTTTCATTTGGGTCTCTGTGCTTCCCTCAAGAGGGAGGAATCAGGATTTCTGTTCGCGGCGATTGCGCAGCAAGGCGGCGTAGCGATAGATCGCATGCACGAACTTGCCGTACGGCAGGGTCAGGAACAAAGCCAGGACCGTGCCCAGGTGGATCGCCAGCAGCGTCCCCATATAGCTCGTGTCGCGCCAGATCAACAGCGCCAGGCCGGTCAGGCTGACCAGGAACAACAAGGCCAGGAAGCCCGTGTCCATGCCGCGCTGCGCGCCGTCCTGGGTGCGCTGATCGGCAATCCGCTTCAGGGAAATCAACCCAAGCGGCCCGATCAACAGGCCGATGCCGCCGACGGTGCCCAGCACCACCGGCAGGGAGGTATAGGCGTAGGGCGCTTCCCAGCCGAAAATGTAGTGATACAGCGTCGCGACCGAGGTCGCGGCGAAGCACAACAGGAAGCCCCAGAAGGTCATCTGGTGGAACACCCGGCGGATCTGCGAGAAGCTTTCCGACGGATAGTTGCAGCCGTCCATTTTGCCGCGCACGCCGCCGCCGCCCATGTACTTCATGACCATGGCGTCGTGGGTCGCCCCGGCCACGGACAGGGGTGTTTCCGGCTTTTGCGGGGCCGTGTCGCGGCGGAATCGCCAGAACCCGGCGACCAACACCCCGACGGCGTACAAGAACACCCCGCCGAAGGAATAAGCCATCACGTTGTGCGGAATGACAGCGTAGAAATTACCCGCATGTTCGCCCATCACCACTTCGGGCGGCTGGAACATGTGGATCAGTACCAGAACCAAGCCGATGCCGAAGGCCAGCAGCAGCGAAACCAAGGTGCCGTTTTTCTGGAACAGGCCCGACAGGGCGCTGGGCCAGGTGTAGCGGCGATAGGTATCGGCGCGCAGCCGGGCATAGGTCTGCGGAATATTGACGGCGAATTCATGCGGCGGCGCGTACTGGCAGGCATAGAAACAGCCGTTGCAGCCGTGGCACAGGTTCGCCAGGTAATCCAAATCCTGATCGGAGAACGTGCTCTGGCGCATCATCGCCGGGAACACGCCGCAAAAGCCCTCGCAATACCGGCAGGCATTGCAGATGGTCATCAGGCGGCGGGCTTCCTCGTGCAGGTCCTCCAGCTGATCACCTTCCAGTTCGTAACCGGCGGCGGCGAGACGGGGTTCAGTTGGAGACATTTCGAGCAGCTCCCTCTCCGGCGATGCGTCCGAACACCATCCCGATAGCCATGCCGACGCCACCGGCGTAGCCCTGACCCAGAATATTTCCGGAAATGACCTCGCCGGCGGCGAAGATATTGGCGGCGGGCACGACACGGCCGTCCGCTTCCTTGAATTGAACGCGGGCTTCCTTGTCCACCTTGACCCCGAGATAGGTAAAGGTGATCCCGGTCTTCAGCGGATAGCCGTAATACGGCGGCGTATCGATCGTCTGCGCCCAGTTGGTTTTCGGCGGGGTCAAGCCCTCGGTGGACAGACCGTCCAGAACCTCGGGCTTGAATTCCTTGTCCTTGTTTTCGCCCTGGCGGCAGGCGGCGTTGTATTCCGCCACGGTGTTTTCCAGGGTGTCCGGGTCCAACTCCAGCTTTTCCGCCAATTCGCGGATGCTGTCGGCCTTGATCGGCGGATACATGGACGGCATGAACAGGTCGTTGACCTTGGCATCGACGATCCCGTAGCCGATCTGATCTTCCTGCTTGGCCAGCAACCGGCCCCAAATGGCATAGCGCTTGGGCCAGATGTCCTCGCCCTCGTCATAAAACCGCTTGGCCTGACGGTTGACCATGATCGAATAGATCACGCAGTCGACGCGGGTCGCGATGCCGCCGTCGCATTTCGGGCTGCGGGCGTCGATGGCGATGGCATGGCACTGATCGGCCTCGGCCGCCGTTTCGGCGCCGTTGTTCATCAGCACGCGCAGCATCCGACCCTGGTTATAGCCGGTGCCGCGGATCAGGAAGCCCTCGGCGGCGTCGCCCCAGCCTTCCTTCAGCCACTCGATATTGGCCTGGAACCCGCCCGAAGCGATGACGATCGAGCGGGCCTCGACCACATGCTCGGCCCCTTCGTATTGCACGCGGGCGGCAGTGAACACGCCATCCTCGATGGTCAATTCCGTAACCTCGGCTTCGTAGCGGCAATCGACGCCGATCCGTTCCGCCGTGGCGTAATAGGCGTTCAACAGGGCCTTGCCCCCGCCCTTGAAGAAGGCGTTGGTGCGGTCCAACCCGATGGTGCCCGACAACGGCGGCTGGAACTTGACCCCATGAGCCATCATCCAATCGGCGGCGTCCTCGGACTTTTCAATCAGGAAGCGGGACAGCTCCTTGTCCGTGTTGCCCTGGGTCACGCGCAACAGGTCGTCGTAATATTCGTCGACCGGATAGGGCCCGGTGACGAAATCCGTCGCGGCGTTATGGGCGTAGCGGATGTTCCGCACGTGGCGGGTGTTCCCGCCGCGAAAATCCTTGGGCGCGGATTCCAGCAACAGCACCTGGGCGCCTTGCTCCTGCGCGGTTAAAGCCGCGGCCATGGCGGCTCCGCCGCCACCAACCACGATCACATCTACTTTGTTCGGTAATCCTGTCATGGCGCGATTTTTAAGATTGTATACAAAAACGGTCAAGCATCAGACGCAGGCCGAGCCCTTAATTTTTCAGGCGTCGGTTCGCGTATAGACGCCTTTGCCGGTTACGACGAAGTCGACCCGGTCATCGACCAGGGCCCGGCGGCATTCCTCGGGCGTGTTGATGATCGGCTCTTCATGGGCGTTGAATGAGGTATTGATCAGCACCGGCAGGCCGGTCTTGGCCTTGAACGCCCCCAGGATGTCGGCATAGAGCGGATTATCCTCGCGGCGCACGATCTGCGGCCGCGCCGTGCCGTCGACATGGACCACGGCGGGGATACGGTCATGCCATTCCGGTTTGACCGCCGTGGTGATCGTCATGAAACCGGCGGCATAGCGGTTGGCGGCGGTCACATCGAACACGCTGTCCGCGTCGTCTTCGGCCACATAGGGGGCGAAGGGCATGAATTCGGTGCGCTGCAGGCGGGCGTTGAGGCTGGCGTTGATGTCCGCGTCGGACGGGCTGGCGATGATCGAGCGCGCACCCAGGGCGCGCGGGCCGAATTCCATCCTTCCTTCGTAGATCGCCCCTGCCTTGCCGCCCGCGATCAGGCCCGCCGCGACCTCGACCGGGTCGCCGTCCAGGCGTTTGACCGCGCCGTTGGCGTTCAGGACCGGGTCGATCCGGTCGCTGAAATCGCGCCCCAGATAGACCGAGGACAGCCGCCGCCGGGCCTTCAGCCAGGTATCCAGGCCGTCGTTTTCCAACAGGAACTGCAAGGCCCCGCCGACGGTGATGCCTTCGTCGCCCATGCCGGGGAAGATGAAGATCTCGTCCGTGTCCGTTTCCTCGCACAACAGGCGGTTCAACCGCACGTTGGCGAACACCCCCCCGGCCAAGCCCAGGCGGCGCACGGGATGGCGTTTCTGGATCGCCCGGACCGAGGCCAGGACCGTATCTTCCAAGACCTTCTGGATCGAGGCCGCCATGTCCGCCGGTTCGGCGTCCTTGGCGATCTTTTGGATCTCCTGGCGCATGGCGGCGTCGGAATCGAAATCGGACCAGATCACCCCGGCGGCATCGACATTGAAATGACGGGCCAGGGCCTCGGCCTGGGCCGGCTCGCCAAAGGCCGCCAGGCCGGTCAGCTTGCCCTCGTGCCGGTTCATCCGGTAGCCCAGCGCCTGGGTAGTGAAGCCATAGGCCAGGCCCAGGCTGTCGACCCGGCGGGGCTGTAGCGTCATATTCTCGCCGCCGAACAGGCAATCGAGCTTGCCGTCCTTCAGCACCCGGTGGGAATAGTGCACGTTGTCGCCGCAGCCGTCCGCCGTATACAGCAGCGCGTCGTCCCAATCGGTATAGAACAGCGCCGACAGGGCATGGGCCATGTGGTGGTTGGAATAGGCGATCCGCACGCCTTCCTTGAAGCCGAAATCAGCGCGGAACATTTCCTCGCGGAACAGCTTGGCGGGCTCGCCTTCGCCGCGCATCTGCATCTGCGAGCACATGTCCTTGAGCTTTTCGTGGCCGAGGATCTTGTGGAAGGCGTATTCGGCGGTCTTCAGGGCATTGGCCTTGAAATACCGCGCCGGGAACGAGGCCCGCGACAACACCACCACATCCACATCGGCCCGCGTCAGCCCGCCGATGGCCAGCACTTCGTCCATCGCCGCTTCGGGAATCCCCCCACCGTCGCCCTTCTTGCGGGTCAGGCGTTCGAGCTGCACCGCGGCCACCAGATTGTAGCCGTCGAACAACGCCGCCGTTCCGTCGTGATAGCCGGTATGGAGGGATAGGATGATCATGGGCGAACTTCTACCCGATGGGCGGGCCAAGGGACAGAATTTTAGCGAGCGTTACCGCCAACAAAAAACGCCCCGGATGGGGGCGCATTTTGGTCTGTGTAGGATGGTGGGCGCGGCTGGGATTGAACCAGCGACCCCTACGATGTCAAGACCCAGCTATCTGATTTCATTCAACTTTTTGAGTGGCACGTTCACAAGGGAGATTGTGAATGGCTACCTATCGAACCCTCAAATCAGGTCACATCAACGTCCAGATCAGACGCAAGAACCTTAAACCATTCTCCAAAACCTTTCTATCCATGGAGGAAGCTGAAGCTTGGGCCCTAGGAATGGAACAGCAAGTCGAGAGAGGAATCATCCCTAATCCCAAGCTGCACACTACGCCAGAGCCAAAGCCCCTATCCTTTTCCAACGGCGAGTATGCATTTGCCGCGTTGGGCAGAAGGTACTGTCACACCCAGTTAAAGGATCGCCCGTCCTGCATACCAGAATTACCGAAGTCGCTAAGAAGGGCTTTAACCAAGCTCAGATCATGATGGTCATACTCGGCACGTTGTCCGACGGGAGCTTCGGCATTGTGAGCGAGCGTTTCATT
>CAXGUG010000121.1:0-9018 GCA_964012715.1 uncultured Rhodospirillaceae bacterium
TCGACGGCGGAATGATCTGCCCCAGCGTGCCCGAGGCCGCGATGGTCCCGGTCGACAGCGAGTTGTCGTATTTGTTGCGCATCATCGCGGGCAACGAGATCAGGCCCATGGCGACCACGGTGGCGCCGACGATCCCGGTCGTCGCGGCCAACAGCGCGCCGACGAAGATCACCGAAATGCCCAGACCGCCCGGCACCGGGCCGAACAGCTGCGCCATGGTGACCAACAGGTCCTCGGCCAGCTTGGAACGCTGCAGCATGATGCCCATGAAAATGAACAGCGGGATGGCGATCAGCGTATCTCGCTCGGCCTCCCAATAGACGCCGCGGAAGTTCGTGACACCGGCACTGAGCCATTGCCAGGCCCCGCCTTGGGCGAAGTAGGCATCGACGTTTCCGGCGAACAGCCAGCCCGTCAGGGCGGCCAGGGAGATGGTGAAGATTGCCGATCCGGGCAACGCGAAGGCGACGGGAAAACCGATGCCCAGGGCGAAGGCCATGGTCAGGATCAGGACGACGAGAAATAGAAGTTCCATGGATGCGCGGTCCCTGTCGCTTATTGGTTCACGTGGCTGCTGTGATCGCGCCCGCCGGGTTCACCCCGGGCGTCGGCGACCGCATCCATCATGTAGCTGACGAATTGGATCATCATGGTAATGGCGAATACGGCCAGGAAACCGGCCATCATGTATTTGACGTACATGGAAAACCCGGTCTGGGTCGTTTCCCAGGTCAGAACCGGCGAATTGATGACCGCGTTCTTGCCGCCCATGCCGACGACCAGGATCACCCAGCACAGGGTGATGCCCAGGAACACCGAACCGAAGGCATTGACGATGCCCCGACGGCGCGCGTTGAACGCGGCGTAGAACACATCGACCCGAACGTGGCCTTCTTCGATCAGCGTATGGGCGCTGGCGAACAGGAACAGAGCGGCGTACCAGAAGCGGACCAGATCGCCCATGAACACCTGTTCGTAGGAAAAGATGAAGCGGCTGATCACGATCAGCAGTTCGGCGACGACGATCAGCAGCGCCAGCCAGGTAAAGCCCAGCGTACGCGAGAAAAAGGCCGTGACGATCGCGGCGGCGGTCAACGGCAGATGCACCCAGGGGCCGCGGAATTGCGACTTGCCCAGGTCCAACGCCAGCGCATCGCCGAAGACGGCGGGCAAAAAGCCCTCGACCCGCATGAACGACAACACAGCATCGACGAACCCGATATACAGCACGGCGAAAAACGCCATGCGAATGATCAGGGCATTGAATTCGGTAATTCGCTGGCTGTCCTGGCGCAGCGTGCTGCCGCAGGTCTTGAGCGTGTAACCGGCAGCGGCCGCAAGGCCCGCCACATAAGCCAGCATCTGCACCCAGGCCAGCGGCGAAGACGCCGTCTCGGCCCCATGGCGCCCCAGATGCAGGGCCGCCCCCTCGCCCGGCCACCCGAGCCAGAACGTGAGGTAGTTGTTCATCAGGAAAACAAGCAGCAGGGACAGCATTCCCCAGCCGAAAAATCTGACCATCAAAGTCGTTCGAGGCGACACGGAAGACGGCTGGCCGCTTCCGGTCGGATCAAGCGTTATCGGTTCGGCCGCCATAAGTCGGCAATCTCCTCTACTCTTTTTCCTGTTCGGATTTCCGGTGAACGTCGCTGCTCGCGGAAATGGGTGGGACGGGGCATTGCCCCGTCCCCTTTATACCCGATTTTACAGTACCTCAGGCAATCAGACTTTGATGCCCAAAACACGGTTACGCTGATTGATGTAGCCGGCATCGGCCAACAGCATCCAGCGACCGACATCCGCCCGGAAACCAACGAAATTCTCGTGGATTTTCTTGGCCAGCGGGCTATGGGCCTGCACTTCGGCGAAGACTTCCTCGGCCGCCTTGCCAAAGGCGTCGTAGACGTCGTCGTTGAAGGCCCGCAGCTTGACGCCGTGATCGCGGATCAGCTTGGTCAGATAGGTCCCGTTGTTGGCGTTGGTTTCCGCCATCTGGTGGGAGTTTTCCTCGGCACAGGCAGCGGTAATGATGGCCTGATCCGTCTTCGACAGACCGTCCCACCATTTCTTGTTCATGCCCATGTGGAGCTGCGAACCCGGCTCGTGCATACCCGGGTAGTAGTAGTACTTGGCCGCTTCATAAAACTTCATGAAGTAGTCGTTGTACGGCCCCACCCATTCGGTCGCCTGAACGGCGCCGGACACCAGGTTTTCATAAATCTGGCTACCCGGCAGGGACACGGTCGAAGCACCCAGCTTGGCCAGCACGTCGCCGCCCAGGCCCGGGATACGCATCTTCAGGCCCTTGAAGTCGGCGGGCGAGTTGATTTCCTTGTTGAACCAACCACCCATCTGGCAACCGGTGTTGCCGCAGGGCATGCCCTTGATGCCGAATCCGGCGGCCAATTCGTCATGCAGCTCCTGGCCGCCGCCATACTTCATCCAGGCATCCATTTCGGCATAGGTGAAGCCGAACGGCACCGCCGTGAAATAGGCCCAACCCGGGTGCTTGCCCTTCCAGTAATAGTCCGCGCCGATATAGGCCTGGGAGTTACCGGAAGCGACTTCGTCGAACGAATCGAACGCGCCGACACGCTCGCCCGAGGCGAAATATTTAACCTGGATGCGCCCTTCGGTCAGAACCGGGATACGCGCGGCCAGACGCTGGGCGCTAAGCCCAAGACCCGGGAAATCCCGCGGCCAGGTGGAGACGATGTTCATCTCCATCGTTCCCTTGGAAAGGGCGGGCTTGGCAAGGGTGGAAGCAGCAACGCCGGCTGCGCCGACGACGGCCGATTTTTTCAAAAACTCACGTCTTTTCATGAACGTTCTCCCTGTTGTGAACGATTGATCGAGATAGGTATTTTTTTATTAGATAGTATTTGTATTAGACCGATTTTTGCACGGTCCCGGCGCGCTGGCTACCGCCAAATGACACAGGTCAAGCATCCGCCCGAATACGAAAAATGCCCGCCCCCAGATGGGAGCGGGCATCGACTTCCGCCGCTGTCGCGGCATGACGTTCAAAACCGCCGATTATGAAACCGGCACTTCCAAATTCATCAGCGGAACGTGCTGTTGCGCGCCGTAGACATCGGTGTCCCCGGCGGAACCGGAGCGCACCCGGCGCGGCACGGTGATCTTGATGGCCTTGGCCATATCGAACGGGATGATCGCCACTTCGTTGTCGGTCACCCCGTACAGCGGCGCAATGGCCCGGGGGTTGATCGCCCCGCAGTCGCGCACCTTGCGATAGGTTTCATCGTCCTCGAACATCACGTCCAGGGTCAGGTACAGGGCGCCCGCGTTCTTGCCGCGAACCACCCGCGCAATATCTCTCAATTTCGCCATTTCGGCCTTCCTTGTGTCTTGCGTGTCAGTTGCGGTCTAGAGGTCCAGCCATTCCATGCGGACCGGCTCCATCGGGTCGTCGCATTCCATGACGTGCCAGATGTTGAACTCGTAGACCGGCCCGACATGCATGTCGGACGGCGAAAACGGAACCGCCAGGTTACCGGAGATACACATCCGGCCCGGGAAATCCGTGTGCAGGAAGGCATAGCGCGCCTTGGCCAGCACGGCGCGGCTGATGTCCTCGGTCCGGCCCAGAACGTCAAGCAACAGGCCCAGTTCGTGGATCGGGGCATCGGCCTCCGGCTCCAACGGGCCCATCACCGCGTTCTTGCCGTACTGATGAACCGACAGGGTATAGTCCTCGGGCTTGATACCCAGGACACCGACATCGCGGGCGATGCGCCCCCGGCAGGTTTCGATGAAATCGTCCATGATGCCGATCAGGATCGGATCGCGCACGCCAGCGATGAACACCGTCCGGTAGCCCAGGGGCTTCGCGCCTTCGAGCTTGACCGTGTATTTATCAGACGGCTCGTAGCGGCTGCCCCAGACCTTGACGGTTCGCTCGTCCAGCTGTTCGAACCCGCATTTATCCGTCACCAGCGTGCCGTCCGGTTCCTTCAGGCGATAGGGCTCCGGGTTTTCATACAGGGTATGCGCCGACACGCGGGTCACGGTCGAGCGCCGGTCGGGATGGCCCGGCTCGATCGTGAAGTGATCGTCATAGATCGTGCCGATCACGCAGTCCTGACCTTCGCGCGGCTCGACCACCTGGGCCCCGCATTCGATGATCTTGGCGACGTGCCAGGCCAAGCCCGGATCGGCCCCCTTCATCAGCGGCAGGGCGGCGTACAGCGCCGCATCGGTGCCGCGCCCGGCAATCACCACGTCGGCGCCATCGGCCAGGGCTTGTTGATAGGCTTCGGGGCCCATCATCGCGACGATGCGCGAGCAGTCCTCGACATCGGCCTCGGTCAGATCGTCGATCGGGCCCAAGGGGGCGACCTTTCCGGCCCGAACCTTGGCCTTGATCGCGTCCTTGGTCTGTTCGGTGCGGATCACGCGGACCTTGGGCTTCAGCCCCTTTTCGGCGCAGATTTCGCGCAGGATATCCAGCGTCCAATCGACCTGGGCGTCGCTGCCGCCGCCACCGGCGGAGCCGATCATCACCGGGATGCCGTGGGCCATGCCGCCCGCGACCATCAGGCCCAGGTCGCGTTTGACCGCCGCGCGCGAAACGAATGCGGACCCGCTGCCAAGGTAATACGGCCCCGGGTCGGACGACCCGCCGTCACAGGCGATGAGGTCCGGTTTCATCGCCAAGCCTTGGTTGAATGCTTCTTCGGTAAAGCCGTAGCCGAGAATGCCTGATGTCGCCATCAAGCGAATGGGAGTTGTCATGATGTCTCCTGCACCCGGGTTTGTCCCCGGGCTGTTTTATGGGCGCCCCGCCTTCTTGCCCGGCATCCTGCGACGTTTTCGCAATGCGGGCAAGGCGGGGACGATGCCAGGCAAAAGAAAACGGCGCGGAGCCAAAGCCCCGCGCCGTTTCCGTAAATCGTCCGTTTCGGAAGAAACGTCAGACCTTGATGCCCAGCACGCGGTTGCGCTGGTTGATGAAGCCGGCGTCGGCCAGCATCATCCAACGGCCGCTGTCGGCACGCGACGAAGCGAAGCTTTCGTAGATCTTCTTGGCCAGCGGGCTGTGTTCCTGCACTTCGGCGAAGACTTCCGCCGCGGCCTTGCCGAAGGCGTCATAGACGTCGTCGTTGAAGGACCGCAGCTTGACGCCGTGTTCGTCGATCAGCTTACGCAGGTAGACACCGTTGTTGGCGTTGGTTTCGGCCATCTGATACGAGTTTTCCTCGTTGCAGGCGGCCTGAATGATGGCCTGGTCGGTCTTGGTCAGGCTGTCCCACCACTTCTTGTTGATGCCCAGCGTGCTCTGCGAGGCCGGCTCGTGCATACCCGGGTAGTAGTAGTACTTGGCCGCTTCATAAAACTTCATGAAGTAGTCGTTGTACGGACCCACCCATTCGGTCGCCTGGATGGCGCCGGACACGAGGTTTTCATAGATCTGACCACCCGGCAGGGACACGGTCGAAGCGCCCAGCTTGGCCAGCACGTCGCCGCCCAGACCCGGGATACGCATCTTCAGGCCCTTGAAGTCGTCGGCCGAGTTGATTTCCTTGTTGAACCAACCACCCATCTGGCAGCCCGTGTTGCCACAGGGGAAGCCTTTGATGTTGAAGCCGGCCGCCAGTTCGTCGTGCAGCTCCTGGCCGCCGCCATACTTCATCCAGGCGTCCATTTCGACATAGGTCAGGCCGAACGGAACCGCGGCGAAGAACGCCCAGCCCGGGTGCTTGCCTTTCCAGTAATAGTCGGTCGCGATGTAGGCCTGGGAGTTACCGGAAGCCACTTCGTCGAACGAATCGAAGGCACCGACGCGCTCGCCGGCGGCGAAGTATTTGACCTGAATCCGGCCATCGGTCAGGACCGGAATACGGGCGGCCAAACGCTGTGCGCTCAGGCCCAGGCCCGGAAAATCGCGGCCCCAGGTCGAGACGATGATCATTTCCTTGCGGCCCTGAGAGATCGCGGGTTTGGCAAGGGTCGTGGCCGCGGCGCCGGCGACACCGGCAATCGCGGATTTCTTAAGAAACTCACGTCTTTTCATTACAAAATTCCCTGTTTGCGTGGTTTAGGAGAGACGGCCAGCGGCGCTGCTGAAACCGCATCGGTAAGATGGGCAGACATTCTATCGGGACGCCGGAAAATATCAAAAAAGAACACCAATATTTCGGTGATATATCGCGCGGCATTCTTCCCTAGGGGCAACGCCCCTCCAGGCAGGGGACGGCCCGGGCGACGGCATCCAGCATCGCCCTGATTCTGGCGCTGTCCCGAGGGGCGCGCCAGCCGAATTCATAGTCATCGCGCAGTTCCAACGTCTGCTCGATATGAATGAACCGGCCCGACCCGCGCGCCACGCTTTGTCGACACAGGTCGTCGCTGCCGTTCAGATGTCGGCCTTGCACATTGGTCGCGGCGCAAAGACGCTGAAATCCGAACCGGCGGTCGTCCGAATCGTCACAGGCAACGGCCCGCGCATCGCCCTCGCCCAGGGTTTCGCGCAAGGCATCGCGCAACCGGCGGGTCAAGGCATCGGCATTCCCGCCCTCTTCCCGGCCACCGTCGGAGATTACGGCCCAGGTGTCCGGCGCGGATTTCGCCTTGTTGAAGCCATGGATGCTGAACGCCACCGCCTGCGGCCAATGGGCGACCAGAATCTCATGGGCGACGTGGAACAGGGTATTGGGGTTATGGGCCACATCGGAATCTCGATAAGGGGCCTTGCCGTAGTCCTTACAAACCTTGGTCTTTCCAGAGCACGACGATTCCGCTGTCGCGGCGCAGCGGTGCGCCCCAGCGAAAATGCCTGCACGCGCCCCGAGTTCACTCAGCAACACAGCGGTCTGCGGCACGGTGTAACGGTCGATCACCGGATGCGGCGCCTCGACGATCAGATCACGCTTCGCCGCGGGAGACAAAACCACCGTCGGCCCCAAAAGCGACGCCGCATCGTCCAACACGATGTACCAACGGTCACCGTCGGCAAGGGCGAACAATCGATACTCTGCCGCCGCCGCCGCGCTCTGCGCCGCTACCCAGTCACCCGCCAAGGCCGTCGTTAAAAGCGTTCGAAACGATCCGGCGCGGCGGAAATCCCCCAACAAACTATCGATCGAGCCGGGACCGGGCCGCCGCCGTTCGGACAGCCAACCGGCAAGCGGTTGTTCAATTCGCTCGATGCCGGGGGGCGGCCCCTCCGCAGCCCATGCGGCCACCGGCCGTACCGCCATAACAACCAACGCACCCAAGACCACGCCCGCCGCCAAGGACAGGCACCGCCGAAGATGAGACATTTTTCTGATTTCTCCCGGAACCGCGCGCATTCCGCGCATCCGGATCATAGAATACTTCCCGACGCGGGCGAAGAGCCTTCAGCGCCGCCCGGCCCGCCAATCCCATGGCGCATCGAAGGTTCCGGCCCATAGGCCGGCCCCCTCGGCGCGGGCGGCGGCTTCGGCCCGTTCATAGGCAGGCACCGCCTGTTCCGGGTCGGCCAAGGCCCAGCCTTGGCGGATCAAACGCTCCCCCAGGTCATAACGCCCGCCCAACAGACAAGCCATCTGCGGAACGCCGTCCGCACCCTGCCCCTGGTCCCGGCACTTGACCCATTGAAAGGCGGAAAGGAAGGCCAGGGCGTTGGTCGCCTGGAACCCGCAATCATAGGATTGGCCGTCCTTGGTGCAGGTCTGCCCTGCCTCCGGCGCGTCGATCCCGAACAGATCGAAGACCACGCCGCCAATGGACAAGGTGTCGCCGTCGATCACCTCGGGCTTGCCTTCCATATCGGCAAAGGCGCCCCCGCCCGAAAGTATCCAGACGACAACAGCCAGGATGAGGACGGGTTTGGCCATGGCGTATCAGTGACGCAGGTTGGTGCGCTTGAACGACCCCTGGGCCGTGGCCACCAAGGTGCCATCGTCGGCGAAGATCTCGCCCGCCGAGAAATAGATTCGCCGCCCGGACCGCGTAACCTTGGCCACCGCGCGCAGATGACCGGCGCGGGTCGCTTCCAAATAGTTGACGGTCAGGGTGATGGTCACGCCGTGTTGGGCCTCTTCTTCTTTTCCGTCCGGACGCAACCCGGCATAGCCGCAGGACAGATCCAGCAAAGTCGCGATCACCCCGCCCTGGACCACGGCTTGGCGGTTCAGGTGCTTGGGTTCGATTTTAAGGATGAATTCGCATTTCCCGTCTTCCCAGGAAAGCATCTCGACACCCAGGTACTCAAGGAAAGGATTTGAAACCGGCAACCCACGAGACATCTGCATTCGTCCTTTTCTTCTTGTTCGTATGATTTGTATTAGCTTGGCGAGGCATCAGATGAAAGCCGCCCAGCGTTCAGCGGATCATAAGGGCAGACGCAGGCGGATATAATGAAATTCGGCGGAGCCAAATATGAAACCATTCGATCTGGAAAAGGCCTTCACATTGATTGAGCCCGGCCCCGTCGTTCTTGTCACCACGAACGACGGGCATCGGGACAATGTCATGACGATCACTTGGACCATGGCGATCGGATTTTCCGCCGCGTTCGCGATCACCACTGGTCCGTGGAACCATTCATACGCGGCGCTGCGCGATACCATGGAATGCGTCATCGCGATTCCGGGGGCCGATATGCTCGATACCGCCGTCGGCATCGGCATGTGCTCCGGCGCGGATACGGACAAGTTCGAGAAATTTTCCCTGACCCGCGCCGAGGCCAAGCACGTCCGCGCCCCGCTGATCCAGGATTGCCTGGCGAATATCGAATGCCGTGTCATCGACATCATCGAACGCCACAATATCGTGGTGCTTGAGGGCCTTGCCGCCTATCGCGACGATCGCCGCAAGGAGCAACGCATGATCCACGCCGTCGGCGACGGCACCTTCATCGTCGACGGCGACAGACTGGACCGCAAGAAAATGATGCGCGCCAAGCTGCCGAACGGATTGGAATAAACTTTTGAGGAAATTGCGCCGGATACCGGCGCAATGGCGGACAGGGAGGGATTCGAACCCTCGAGACCCTTATGGGGGTCTAACTCC
>CAXGUG010000122.1:0-8381 GCA_964012715.1 uncultured Rhodospirillaceae bacterium
GAAATCGAACTGACTGCGTTGGAGATGACCGAGTTGCGCCTGTTGTCCGAGGAAGCCGCCGGACGCAAGCCGGGACCGGAATCCTCGATCCTCAAGCTCAAGGGCACGCAGGTTCAACAGGCGATCACAGAGTTGCTGTTGGAAGCGGTCGGTAACCGCGCCCACGTGTTCGACGCCGGTATTTTGGAAGACGAATGGCCCGGTGCGGATAATGATGGGCCGGACCTGCCGGAATACGCCGCGACCGTGGCCAGCCATTATTTCAACTGGCGCAAGGCGTCGATCTACGGCGGCAGCAACGAAATCCAACGCACGATCATCGCCAAGGCGATCCTCGGTCTTTGACCGCTGGGGCCCTGACGATCATTCCTTTTCAGACGGAATTTCCAAGACAATGAATTTCACCTTTTCCGACGAACAGTTGTTGATTCGCGATATGGCGGAACGGTTCTTCCGCGACGAATACGACCTGGAAACCCGGCGCAAGCATCAGGCCAAGGACGGCGGCTTCTGCCGCGAGACCTGGGCCCAGTTCGCCGAAATGGGCTGGCTCGCCCTGGGCATCCCCGAAGACCTGGGCGGCGTCGGCGGCGGCGCTGTCGAAATGGCGATCCTGATGGAAGCCATGGGCGGGGGATTGGCGGTCGAGCCGTTCCTGTCCACGGTCGTGTTGGGCGGGTCGCTGCTCCGCGAAGGTGCCGCCGAAGACGTTCGCGAAGAACTGTTGTCGCGGTTGGCGGCGGGCGAGCTGTTGTTGTCCTTTGCCTATGCCGAGGCGCAATCCCGCTATGACCTGAACGATGTCGCGACCCGTGCGCGGGCCGATGGCGATGGCTATGTGATCGACGGGGCGAAGATCGTCGCCCTGCATGCAGGTACGGCGGACAAGATCGCGGTCACGGCCCGGACCTCGGGCGAGGACCGGGATCGGGACGGGATTACGATCTTCCTGATCGATGCCGATGCGCCGGGGCTGAGCGTTCGCGACTATCCCACGGTCGACGGCCTGCGCGCCGGGGATTTGGCCTTGGAAGGGGTGCGTGTTGGCGCCGACGCCGTGCTGGGTTCGGTCGGAGGCGGCCTGGAATTGGCCGAATCAGTTGTCGATCGGGCCGCGGCCTTGGTCGCGGCGGAGGCGGCGGGGGCGATGGCGGCCCTGACCCGCGGCACCGTCGACTACCTGAAAGAGCGCAAGCAGTTCGGTCGCCCCCTGGGGGATTTCCAGGCCCTGCAGCACCGTATGACAGAGATGTATATGGAAACGGAACTGACCCGTTCGTTGGCCTATATGGCCGCGGTGTTGCAGGACGGTGAGGATCGGGCTGCCGCCCGCCGGGCGTCGTCACAGGCGAAAGCCAAGGCCGGGCAAGCCGGTCGACTGATCGGCCAGGAAGCGGTGCAGCTTCATGGCGGCATGGGTGTGACGGACGAAATGCCGGTCGGACACTATTTCAAGCGCCTGACCATGATCGACCACAGCTTCGGCGATTCCGCTCATCATCTGGACCGCCTGGCCGATATGGAGATCTCCGTGACATGACGTCGGCGACCCAGCCCGCGGGCATCAACCGTTTGGAACTTGTGACATACGGTGTTCTTTGGACCGCGGCGCTGGTCTGGTCATTGGGTGGGCCATCCGACGGCATCACCCTGTTTCTGGAAGTCCTGCCGGTGTTGATCGTCATGCCGCTGATGATCGTGACGCGGAACTCGTTTCCGTTGACGCCGCTGTTGTATCGGCTGGCGTTCATTCATGGCCTGGTTCTGATCCTCGGCGGCTATTACACCTATGCCGAGGTGCCCTTAGGCTTCTGGATCCAAGATTGGTTCGACCTGACGCGCAACAACTACGATCGGATCGGGCACTTCTTCCAGGGCTTCGTTCCGGCGATCCTGGCGCGTGAAATCCTGTTGCGGAAGACAGCGCTCCAGCGCGGCAAGTTGATGTTCTACATCGTCGTCTCGATCTGTCTGGCGTTCAGCGCTTTCTATGAAATTATCGAATGGTGGGCCGCCGCCGCCCTGGGTATGGGCGCGGAAGATTTCCTGGGCATGCAGGGCGACGAATGGGACGCCCAATGGGACATGTGCATGGCCATGGTCGGCGCTATCCTGGCTCAGCTGTTGTTGGGCCGCGCACATGACAGGGCATTGGCGCGGCTGGGCTGCGCCTGATTTTGCCTCTGGGCATTCCGTGACATACTGATGGTCAAACCGTTCAACGTGGAATGGATCAGATGACCATCAAGAAAATTGAAATCCTGCGTGTCGGCGTGCCTTTCGAAACCGGCGGGCCGCGCCAGGGCATGCGCCCCGGCCTTAATACCAACCCTTGGGTGGTGAACGAATCCCTGATGGTTCGCATCGAAACCGATGACGGACGCGAGGGCTGGGGCGAAGGCTTCGGCCATTTCAGTAATCCTGGGACCGAAGCCATCCTTAAAGACTTGATCGCGCCCTGGTTTATCGGGCGCGACGAGACCAACCTGGACGGCGTGATGAACGAAGCCCATCGTTCGTTCTTCGGCTTCGGTCGCCAGGGGCCCTGCATGTATGCCCTGTCGGCGTTGGACACGGCCTTGTGGGACCTGGCGGCGCAACGGGCGGGCAAGCCGCTGTATCAGATGCTCGGCGGCCCGGCGGAAGACGTCGAGATCACCCGCTACGCCAGCCTGATGCGCTACGGCGGGGACTGCGAAGCCATCGCCCGCAATACCCGGCGCGCCGCCGATCTGGGCTTCCCGATGGTCAAGCTGCACGAACGCGAGATGCCTGCCTTCATGGCGGCGCGAGAAGCAGCGCCCGAGGGCGTGGCCATCACCCTGGACGTCAATTGCCCCTGGTCCGTCGCCGAAGCCGCCGCGATGGCACGCGACCTAAAGGCGCAGGAAGGGGTCAAAGGCGGATTCCTGTGGTTGGAAGAGCCTGTGTGGCCACCGGAAGATTTCGACGGTCTGTCCCGGGTTCGGGCCGAAGGCACGGCCATTTCCGGCGGCGAGAACATCGCCTCGATCGTCGAGTTCAACAACGCCATCAAGGCGGGGGCGTTCGATATCATCCAGCCCTCGGTCGCCAAGATGGGCGGGGTCTCGACGGTCAAGGACGTGTTTCCCCTGGGCGCCGACGCTGGCCTGCGGGTCGTGCCGCATAGCTTCTATTGGGGGCCGGGTTACGTTGCGACGGCGCATATCCTGGCGGCGCAGCCCAAGCCGGAATGGCTGGAGACGGCGTTCATCGCCTATGAGGAAAATCCCCACGACCTGATCGATCCGTTCGATCCCAAGCTAACCCTGTCTGCGGATCGCCCCGGCCTTGGCTTTGTCGCTGACCGCAATCTGTTCGAGCGTTATCTTATTTCCCGGACCGTCATCTGATGACGGCCGATATCGTCAAGGAGCCGATACATATGAAGTCCATTCGTTCGATCACCGTCGCTGCGTTGTTCGCGGTCGCTTTGGCCCCGGCTACGATTTCCGGGGCGCAAGCCGCCGAGACCTATTCCAGCAGCCTGACGTCCAAGTTCATGGATTGGTGCACCGGCACGGGCAGCAATTCCGAGACGGCCTGCACCTGCACCCTGAAGCAGTTGGCCGTGTCCGTGCCCCCGGCGGCGTTGACGGCGTTCCTGGCGGATAAGTCGGGCGGCGGCAGCGGCTTTTCCCTGTCGACGGCATCCGTCGCCACGGCGGCCACGGTGACCCAGGCGCTGACGGCTTGCGTTAAGTAGCCGCTGGCGTCCCGCGCAAATGAAAAAGGCCCGCCGGGTTCGGCGGGCCTTATTTCGTTTTGATAGCGGCTGGCGGGTTAGTGAATTTCCCGCGCACCCTTCATGGCGGCTTTCAGCTTTTCGATGTCGAAATCCGGTGCCTTGGCGGCGGCCAGGATCACGCCCTCGCGGCGCTGAATGCGGGCGACGACGTCCGGAATTTGCTTCACCGCTTCGTCGGGGACCATCACCGCGCCATGGTGGTCGGCATGGACGATGTTGTTCGAGACAACGGTCATGCCGTGGATCGTGACCTGACAGTCGAAGTCGACGACATGAACCCAGGCGTGGCTGGGGCCGACTTCGCCGCCCAACAGGTTGAAACCGCGCACGCTGTCCTTCAGGTCGCGGAACGATCCGTTGGTCACGCCGCCGACGGCGCCCAGTCCCTTATGTACGGTGGTCTGGACCTCGCCCCAGAACGCGCCGAAACCGGGGCGGGGGTCGATGTCCTGAATCACCACGACGGCGGGCTTGGGGCCCAGGGCGATGTACTCGTAATAGGCTTCGCGCTTGGCAGCCATTTCCGCCGCCGTTTCGCCCGAGGGCTCGGCCGCGCGGATGGTCGCCGTGCGGGCATAACCGCAGATCGGCGGAAGATCGGGATCGAGAGGCACCAATTGTTCGGTGGTGTAACCGAAACCCCGGCGCTGGGGCATGATCTCTTCCAGGGCGTTGCAGATGGTGGGGGTGTCCCACTGGGTCAGGACTGCAAGGTCCTCAGGCGTGAAGTCGGTCAATTGGATGTCCTCTCGATTGTTTATTTGTAATGACTGTATCGGTTATTCGGCGGCGCGGGTTTCAGCGGGGCCGGTAAATGAGGCCTCGTCGAACGAACGTTCGTTGTCCCACACGTTTTTCGGAATCGGCAGGCCTTCGAAGTCGGCGTCGGTGAGGGCACCATCCGGCTCGATCCCCAGCTTTTCGCGCAGCATCAGGATGATCTGGCGGGTGTGCTGGCCGGTGTGCCAACCGGTCCGCTCCAGAACCTCATGCAACGAAACTTCGCCGTAATAGACCTTGCCCGGTTGTTTGAAGTCGGTGGTCTTGCCGTCGCGCTGCCACCAGGCTTCGAACCGTTCGCGCGTGTGGTTGCCGTAATCGGCCAAGTCCTGCTTGGTCGCCATGGTATCGGGCAGGATCGATTTCAGCGCCTGATAGGTATAGGGCGTGTCGTGTTCGACCCGGTTCAGGAACACGTCGGCGATGTTGAACACGTGATAGACCAACTGCCGATAGGACCGGGGGCGGCCCGGCAGCAGGGTGTCCAGCGTGTCTTCGGGAATTTGCTGCAGGTAGCGTCCGGCGGCGGACACGTTCTGCACGACTTTCTTGGTCAACTCCTCGGGACTGAGCATCTTATGCCCGGCGTAGTCGAACCCGGCGACACGGGCGACATCGCGGAATACCGCGCCGTTGGCCCAGTTCTCGCCGCGCGCGACGATTGGCACTAGGCGCACACCCAAGGCTTCCAGTTCCTTGAAGCCTTCTTCGTCATCGACGACGTTGACGGAAACGAACGGAATGCCGTGTTCCAGCAAAAATTCTTTTGTTTTCAAGCAGCTGGAGCAGCCGGGTTGCCAATAGACTTTGACAGGAGGGAGTTCGCCCTCAGGATAGGGAGCGTCGAATTTGGACATGTGATGTTTCCTTTTGGTGATGCCGGTAAATCCGGTTTTCTTTGTATACAAAATGAGCTTGGTGCCGAGGCGAGTCAACACGGGTGCTACGGCATTGAAAGAACTGCATCATCCAATTGATCGGCATATACTTGTATTAGCCGGTGTTGAAAAAGCGCCGATGTTTGGGGTTGTAGGTGCGTTCATGGGAGTGAAGGCATGATGCTTCGGCATCCTGGGGTTTGGGCGCGTATTCGCCTGTTCCTGATGGTCGTGGTGTTGGGGGCGCTGGTTGTTCCCGCTGCTCCGCGCGCGGCGGACCCGGATCAAATCACGGTTTCACTGTTCCGCGACTATTTGCCGATTTCCGGGGTGAATTTGGCGGGCGAGGCCAGTGGCCTGATCCCCGACATGTGGCGCCTGTGGTCCGAGCGCACCGGCATCAGGGTGACGTTCCTGATTGATGATTTCGCGGGCTCGCTCGAAGCCGTCCGTGAAGGGCGCGCCGACCTGCACGGGGCATTGTTCCGGAACGACGATCGGGAACGATGGCTCGAATTTTCGAGAACCCTGAGCGAGGTGACGACGGGCATCTTCTATTGGGACGGCAACGGGGGCGAGCCGACGCTTAGCAATCTGCGCGGTCGGGCCGTCGGCG
This sequence comes from uncultured Rhodospirillaceae bacterium, assembly GCA_964012715.1. Classification (GTDB taxonomy): domain Bacteria; phylum Pseudomonadota; class Alphaproteobacteria; order Rhodospirillales; family Casp-alpha2; genus UBA1479. The sequence goes on from CAXGUG010000122.1 coordinate 6,044, forward strand.
TGGTACGGGGAACCCATCAGCAACATTACCTGAAGACGGGAGATTTAGGCTTCCGTGTCCGGTCGTTCAGAGACGTCCTTGACATGCTTCGGGCCTTGGCGCGGGGCGAGGTGGCCGCCGTCGTCCACGAAACCTTGTCCATGGATGCTCTTGTCCGGCGTGCCGGCGTGCAGGGCGATGTCGCCGCGATGCCGCTCGAACTCTTACGCAATAGCATCCACGCCGGGGTGCCGCGCGGACGCAAGGACCTGCTGGATATCGTGAACTGGGGATTCGGTCAGATATCCTGGTCGGAATTCGCGGCGATCGAGGCGCGTTGGGTTTCTGACCCGGAGGATCGATTCTACCGCCCCGCCGGATCGGTCGTCCCGTTCACGGAATATGAAAAAGCTTGGCTTGAGCGGCACAAGACGGTTCGCATGGGCTCGATCAATTCGTGGCCGCCGATGAGCTTCGTCAACGAAGCGGGCAAGCCGGAAGGGATGAGCCTGGAGTTCGTGACGCTTCTCAACGAACGCCTGGGCGGGATTTTGCATTTCGTGCAAGGGCCGTGGAAAGAGATCCTTGAAGGCCTGAAATCGGGCCAGATCGATGCCACGATGGATATTCGTCCGCTTCGTGACAGGGAGAGTTTCGCCAACTTCACGCGGCCGTACTTGATCGCGCCCCATGTGTTCGTGACGCCGAAAGGGCAGCCCGCGCCGAAAGGGTTCGCGGACCTGGACGGCAAAAAGCTCGCCTTGGAACGCGGCTTTTCCACGGTCGCACATGTTAAAGAGAACCACCCGGGTATACAGATCGTCGAATACGACAACACATTGGCGGCATTGAAAGCGGTCTCCGCCGGGGATGCGGCGGCATATGCCGGTAACAGCGCCGTCGTTCGTTATCTGACCGGCCTGCCCGAAAATGCCTTGGGCGATGCGGTCAGCATCTATCCCGTGCCGGGCCGAAATTCAATTTCCGCGATCGGCGTGCGCGAGGATTGGCCGGTCCTGCGCGATATTCTGGACAAGGCCCTGCACGGATTGTCGGCGTCGCAGATCGGCCGGGTCACGGGCCCCTGGCTGGATGGTGGACGGAGCCAGGGGTTGGACCTGACCGCGCGGGAACAACGCTGGCTGGCCCGCCATATCGACAAGCCGATCCGCGTTCACGTCGGCAATTGGCCGCCGTTCAATTTCGCGGAGAACGGCGAAAACCGAGGCCTTGCCTTCGAATACTTCCAATTCATTTTCAAGGAATTGGGCCTGACTATGGAGCCGGTCCGGACGTCCTGGTCGGCTGCCTTGAAGGGGGTTAGCGAGACCCACGAAATCGACGTTCTATCGACCATCGCCTATAGCAAGTCGCGCGAAAAATACGTCCTGTTCACCAAGGACTATCTCTCCTATCCGCGGGTCATCGTGACCCGCACCGATTATCCAATCTTGTCCGGATTGCGGGATTTGGAAGGGAAGACCGTGGCGGTCGAGCGGAACTTCATTGCCCAGGAATTGCTGACCCGGGATTTCCCCGCGATCAAACTGCACATTGTCGAGAACACCCATGAGGCGGTGACGGCGGTGTCGCTTGGCAAAGCGGACGCCTATGTCGGCAACCTGGCGGCCGCGACCTACCACATCGAACGGCATGGCCTGTCCAACCTGAAAATCGCCGCGCCGACCAAATACGAAAACGACAGTCAGGCCATCGGCGTTCGCAAGGACTGGCCCGAACTGGCGACGATAATCGACAAGGTCCTGGCCGGGATGACGGATAGCGAACACGCCGCGATCCGCAACAAGGCGCTGACCGTGCGGTTCGACTATGGCGTCGACATGAAAAGGGTCATGACGATCGCGGTGCCGGCCTTCGTCGTGGTGCTGATCATCATCGGGATCATTGTCTACGCGAACCGTCGATTGGCCGGCGAGGTCGAAGAGCGCAAGAAAGCCGAAGAACGCCTGACGGAGCGCGAACAGCGGTTCCGCTCGCTTCTGGAATCGGCCGCCGGACGCGACGGTCATCGTCAATTCCTGGGGTGATATCGTCCGCGTCAACAAACAGGCGGAACTCCTGTTCGGTGCGAACCGCGATAAGTTGCTGGGCCAGAAGGTCGAAGTCCTGGTGCCCGAAGCTATCCAGCAACGCCATACCGGTTATCGCGGCGGGTTCGTGACTTCGTCCGCGCCCAGGTCCATGGGGGCGAACCTGAAACTCCATGCCCGCAGATTCGACGGCACGGAAATCCCGGTCGAAATCAGCCTGAGCCCGATCCAAACGGACGAGGGACCGTTGATCGCCGCATCCGTGCGCGACGTCACCGAACGCCGCCGGCAGGAAGCCAAGCTCGCTG
>CAXGUG010000123.1:0-8048 GCA_964012715.1 uncultured Rhodospirillaceae bacterium
CCCGCCGCTCCGGGGAACTCTCCCGCCAGTCGCGACATCGCCTATCACGTTCACGGCTACACGAACCTGTCCCGGCACGAGAAAGTGGGCCCGCAGATCGTGACCCGCGGCGACGGCATACGCATCTATGACGACGCCGGAAAAGAGTACATCGAAGGCATGGCCGGGCTCTGGGCGGTGTCCCTCGGCTTCAGCGAACAACGCCTGATCGACGCGGCGACGCGGGAGTTGTCGCGCCTGCCCAACTATCACGGTTTCGCGCATAAAACGCCGGACGTAACCATCGACCTGGCGGAAAAGATCATCGAAACGGCCCCGGTGCCGATGTCCAAGGTTCTGTTCGCCAATTCAGGGTCGGAAGCCATCGACCTGTCGATCAAGCTGGTGTGGTACGTCAACAACGCGCGCGGCCGCCCGGAAAAGAAGAAGCTGATCGCCCGGCAAAAGGGCTATCACGGTGTCACCGTGGCCGGGGCCAGCCTGACCGGCCTGCCCCACCTGCATGGTGATTTCGATCTGCCGATCGCTCGGGTGCTGCACACCGATTGCCCGCACCATTATCGATTTGGCGAAGACGGCGAAAGCGAGGAAGCCTTCGCCACGCGTTGCGCCGAGAACCTGGAAAAGCTGATCCTGGAAGAAGGCCCGGAAACGGTCGCCGCCTTCTATGCCGAGCCGATCATGGGCGCCGGCGGCGTGGTCCTACCGCCCGCAACCTATTTCGAGAAAATTCAGGCCGTCCTGAAGCGCCACGACGTGTTGCTGATCGCCGATGAAGTGATTTGCGGATTCGCCCGAACAGGCAACATGTGGGGCTCGACCACCTTCGGCCTGAAGCCGGACATGATGACGATGGCCAAGGCCCTGACCTCCGGCTACATCCCGATGTCGGCGCTGATGATCAGCGAAGAAATCTACCGAGACCTGGTCAAGCAGAGCGAATCCCTGGGCATGTTCGGCCACGGATCGACCTATGCCGGGCACCCCGTGGCCGCTGCCGTGGCCTTGGAAACCCTGGCGATTTACGCCGAACGGGACACGGTCGGCCATGTCCGCGCCGTCGGCCCGACACTGCAGGACGGCCTGCGCCGCTTCGCCGACCGCCCGTTCGTCGGCGAAGTCCGTGGCACCGGCCTGATCGGCGGGGTCGAGCTGGTCAAAGACAAGGCGACCAAGGCTCCTTGGTCCAAGGAAACGGCCTTCGGTGTGAAGTGCCAGGATTTCTGCTATGAAGAAGGACTGGTGCTGCGCGCCATCGGAGACACCATCGCCTTTTGCCCGCCGCTGATTTCGACAGCTGAGGACGTCAAGGAGATCTTGGCCCGGTTCGATGCCGCACTGACCAAAACCGAAGCCTGGGCCGAGCAAAACCTGGGCTGATCGGTTGCCGCATTTCCCTATCCACCCTATCTGGACAGGGACAGCGGATGCCCATAGAATTGCGAGCGATTCGCAACTTGTGAGACTGTATCGACGTGTACGCCGATAATACCCTTACCCCCCGTGAAGCCGTGCGCCTCTGCGCATTGGGCACGCTTGCGTCCGGGTCGCTGCACTACAGCGACTTGGCGGGGGAGATCAGGCATTTCATCAGCCACGTTCTGGGCCCGTCCCTGGACGTCATGGGCACGTCGATCGAATTGCTGAAATACGAAGGCTTGGTGACTGCCGCCGAGGGCAAGGGGTTGGAAGACAACGCGCTCCTGACCATTACCGCCGCCGGGCATGACGAACTGACCACGCTGCTGACGGCCCGCATCCGGGCGCAGTCCAACGACATGAACAAGCTGATCATGGCGTTGAAGTTCCGCTTCCTCCATTTGCTGGATACGGAAGACCAGTTGGATCAGATCGATCTGCTGCTGGAAGCCGCCGAGGGCGAAGCCGCCCGCCTGCAAAGCCTGCGCGATCATCATGCCGACGATCCGGGGTTGCTGGGAAGTTGGCTGGACCACGACATCCAGGCGCTACATCAACGCATCGCCTGGCTGAACGACCTGTCGGATAAATTGGAAAACGCCTAGGCGGCGCGCCTCACCCGGTGGGGCCGGTCTTGACCTTCTGGGCGACCTTGCTCAGGCCATCCAGCACGGCTTTGCCCGCCTCGCCGCCGTCACCGGCCAAACGACCGGTAATCACCGCACGCATGGATTTGTGGCAGAGCGTCATCAGATCGACGTCTTCCTGCGTCGGGCCGCCGTTCATGTTTTCGATATAGCGGCACATCAGAGCGCCGATCTCGGTCATCAGGTGATAGCCGAAGCTACCTCCCTGCCCCTTGATATCGTGCGAGGTCCGGTAAATCCGTTCCAACCGCTCCGCCGCATCGGCCTGGCCAGGTTTAAGGTCGGCCAATTCGGTCTCGAGCTTCTTCAGGTCGGTTTCGACCCAGTCGAGATAATTGGCGGTCATTTGTTCGATGACGGCCTCCGCCCGGGCCAATCGCTCCGGGTCTACGGCGCCTGGTCCACCCATGGAAACCTTTGATTTCAATTTGTTGGGCGGGTTGATGATCTGCGGCTTTGCCATCGTTAATCCAGATATTCAGGACCGGAAATGTCAAAACCCCGCAAAATGTTACGGAATTTTCTGACCGGTCGTAAGAGCCTACATGCCGAAGGCGGCCAAGGGCAAGGATCGTTCCCGGAATTCTAGATCAAGCCCAGGCCGCGCAACTCATCTGCCAATTCCGGCGGCAAATCCGTCAGTTGCCGCCCGGCTCCGTCCAGGTCCTTTGGCGCATCGCCCGCTGCCAGATACCGCCAGCCCTGAAACGCGCGCGAGTCCCGGGGTTCCACCGGAACGATTTCCGGATCCAACACCAGAGCGCAGGCCGGCTGGCCCCGACTGTTCATCGTTTCCTCGAACCCCAACAAGCGTTGGCGGCATCGAATGGCGCGCTTGATGACCCAATAGATCGACCCGCCGTCGAGCAATTCCGGCTCGCGCCGGGGCCACATTCGGGTGACATGAAACAGGCGCGGCTCCTCGCCTTGGTCACGGCGCGCCTGTAGGCGTGCGGCCTGAATATCGGCCAGATGGTCGATGCTTTCGACGCCGACGCTTAACTTGATGAGATGCAGGGTCATGATGTGCGGTCTGTGGGATAGGCGTGGAACCGTTGCCCGCCACAATAGCAGGAAAAGCGACCGGGCGAAGGCCCCCGCCTCCCCAGGTTACCCACAGGACTACCGGCGTCGGCGCTCCAACCCTGGAAAACGCATCTGCCGCCGCCGACGGTCCGGCCCGTAAAAATTGCTCGTTTCCACGAAACCTCGGGGGTTGTCGGCGATGGCGATAATCCTCTGCAACAGCATCTGTGTCGAAATCGGCTTGGCCAGGAATTCGTTGATCCCAGCGTCCCGCGCGTCGACGATCAGCTCGCGCGAGGTTTCACCCGAAACCATGATAATCGGCGTGCCGCGATCGAGGGGCGTTTCGCCCGCCCGGACCATCCTGGTCAATTCCGTGCCGCTGATCGGTTCCATCACGTTGTCGACAATCAGGATATCGGCGCGGTATTCGGCCAGAAAATCGATCGCTTCCTTGCCGTTTGCGACCAACTGAAAGTCGGCGACATTCAATTCGAACAGGATTTGGCCGAGAATCTTGCGCATCGGCGCATAGTCCTCGGCGACCAGAATATTCAGGTTGGAAAGGTCGTATTCATCGGCCATGGCGCTTCACTCTCGTTGGCGTCGCCTCGGCTATTTCCGTACCCAGTTCGGTTTTCTTTTTTCAAGGAAGGCTGCAAGCCCCTCCCGCCCTTCCGTCGACGCCCGAACGCGGGCGATATGCCCGGCGGTCTGCGCCATCAGGGCTTCGTCCCGCTCGTGTCCAACGACATAGCGGACCAGGTTCTTGACCTCGCCCATCGCGCGCGGGCCGTTGTCCATCAGCATCGCCGCGAATTCCTTGGCCCGCGGCAACACGTTGTCGCGCGTCGTTACTTCGGTAACGAGGCCGACCTCCATGGCGCGGGCGGCGTCGAACCTTTCCCCCGTCAGCATGTAGCGCGTCGCCTGACGGGCGCCCATGGCGGAAATCACGTAAGGACCGACGGCGGCGGGCAGCACCCCCAACTTGACCTCGGTCAGGGCGAATTGCGCATCCTCGGCGGCGATCGCGATATCGCAGGCCGCAATCAACCCGACACCCCCGCCAAAGGCCGAGCCCTGAACGGCGGCAATCGTCGGTTTGCGCAGGCTGTTGAGGGTAAACATCAATCCGGCCAGGGACTTGGCGTCTTCCAGGTTCTCTTCCTGGCCGAATTCCGCCATCCGCTTCATCCAGTTGACGTTGGCGCCCGCGGAAAAGCTCTTTCCCGTCGCCGCCAGAATCACCACACGGACGACCGTGTCACGGCTCAAACCCTGAAGCTCCCGGGTCAGGCGAGCGACAAGCTCATCGTCGAAGGCATTGTGAACCTCCGGACGCTGAAGCGTAACCGTCGCGACCCCCCCCGCGATCTCGGTGATGAAAGGCGCACTCGTATTCATTTAACTCTCCGGGCCCGTAGCGAAGCGTCGCCATCGCCGGGCGTCCACCTGGATTTAAGTTATCTAATCGAGGTAGCGGGAGACAACCTAGCCAAACGTGTTATTCGACGTTCGACGGCTTGTCGACGACAGGGTGCCCCGCCTCTTTCCAGGCGCGGAAACCACCTTCGAGCTGCGCAATCGGCGCCAGGCCCATTTCCTGCAACGCCTTGGTCGCCAAGGCCGACCGCCAGGCCGATTGGCAATAGAGCACGAATTTCTTTCCGGAATCGAAAACGTCCTTGTGATAAGGGCTTTCCGGGTCGACCCAGAATTCCAGCATCCCGCGCGGCGCATGAAACGCGCCCGGCACCATGCCTTCGCGTTCCAGTTCGCGGACATCGCGAATATCGATAAACTGCACGTTCGGATCGTTCAACAAAGCCTCGGCCCCGGCGACCGGAACCGTCTCGATCTCCGAATTGGCCTCGGCGATCATCTCTTTAACGCCCTTTTTCAACTTCATCTCTGCTCGATCCTCGGTTTTGTCACCGCTCTGGGTGAGGTTCTATTGCGGGTCCTGGCCCTTGCCCAGGAAGCGTTCGATCTGCCACATCCGGTCGGAACCGAAGAAGGGCTCGCCTTCAATCAGGAAATAGGGCGATCCGAACACGCCCAGATCCATTGCTTCCGAGGTCTTATCCTTGACCTTCTGTTTCACGTCGTCGCGGGTGACGGCTTCAGCCATGGCCGCGCCGTCGATCCCCATTTCCTCGGCGATCAGGATGACGTCCTGAATGTCCGAGATATCGACGCCCTTGCCGAAATAGTGGTGGTAGCAGGCCTTCGCAAAGGGCACAGCCTTATCGGGGTCGGATTCCTGCAGCCAATAGAACGCCCGGGCGGCGGCCAGCGTGGCGATCGGGAACGGCTCCGGCCAAGTGAAGGGGGCTCCCATCATGCTCGCCAGGCGGGGCACGTCCATCCGCATGTAATCGCCCTTCAGCCCGATCTCGGCATTGGCCGAATTGCCGGTCTGCTTGAAGATCACGCCGATCATGATCGGGTGCCAATTGACGTGGCGGCCATAGCGTTCGCCGATGGCATCAATTTTCTGCGCCGCCAGATATCCGTAAGGGGATGAAAAATCGAAATAAAACTCGATATCGCCCTTCTGATCACCATCGTTCATGGCTACACCCTCCTCCTCTATCAGGCTTTACCAGGGGATTTCCCGGCCATCATAGGCGAAAAGCCGTCCCGTTTCCGCCATTCCGGATTGCGCCAGAACGTTGCGGATGCCGGCGGCGCTGGTCGCCGCATCAATCGCGGCATTGGGGCCGCCCATATCGGTCTGGACCCAGCCGGGATGCAGCAGGATAACCGGAACCTCGCGCGGGCGGACTTCTTCGGCGAAGACGTGCATCGCCATGTTCACCGCCGCCTTGGAGGTCCGATAGGCGTAGGACGCCGAATTGGGCGAGGATTCCGCGATGCTGGCCAGAACGGATGAGATCGTTGCGATCATCCCGCCCTCGCCCGAGGCGATATTGTCGATGAACGCGGACGAGACCATCAGCGGCGCGATGGTGTTGATGCGGAAGGACTTCTCCCAGTCGGCGACGTCGATATCGGTCGAGCCCGTGTTCCGGTCACCATAGAAACCGGCGTTATTGATCAACAGATTGATCTTGGTGTCCTTTAGGTCCGCGACCAGGCGCTCAATCTCGCGCGGGTGGGTAACTTCCAGGCTATAGACCCGGACATCCCCCTGAATGGTCGCGATTTCGCCAGGAGAGATGATGTTCCGGCAGGTGGCGATCACCGTCCAACCGTCCTTGGCGTATTGGCGGGTGAGTTCCAGACCGATCCCTCGGTTAGCACCGGTAATCATCACTGTCGGCATTTTCTTTTATCCCTCTTGCTTCAGGCCAGTCGTTCCACGGCCATCGCCGTCGCCTCGCCGCCGCCGATGCACAGGCTGGCAACGCCCCGCGACAGGCCGTATTTCTCCAACGACGCCAACAAGGTCACCAGAATGCGCGCACCCGAGGCGCCGATCGGATGACCCAGCGCGCAGGCACCGCCATGCACGTTGACCTTGCCATGCGGAAGGTCCAGGTCGCGCATCGCCGCCATCGTGACGACGGCGAAGGCTTCGTTGATTTCGAACAGGTCCACGTCCTTCAGGTCCCAGCCGACCTTGGCCGCCAGCTTTTCCATCGCGCCGACAGGTGCCGTCGTGAACCAGGCCGGGGCCTGGGCATGGGTGGCATGGCCATGGATCACGGCGCGCGGCGTCAGGCCGCGCCTATCGGCTTCGGAGCGGCGCATCATCACCAGCGCGGCCGCGCCATCGGAAATAGACGACGAATTCGCCGCCGTGACCGTACCGTCCTTGGCGAAGGCAGGCTTCAACGCCCGGATCTTGTCCGGATCGGCCTTGAACGGCTGTTCGTCCCGATCGACCATGGTTTCACCTTTGCGAGTCTTGACCGTCACGGGCGTGACTTCGGCCGCGAAAGAGCCGTCCTCGACCGCTTTGCGGGCGCGATTGAGCGAGGTAATGGCGAATTCGTCCTGGGCTTCGCGGGTGAATTGATAATGGCCTGCCGTATCCTCGGCGAAGGTCCCCATCAACCGGCCCCGGTCATAGGCGTCTTCCAGCCCGTCCAGGAACATATGGTCGATCACAGCGCCATGGCCCATGCGGTAGCCGCCACGCGCTTTGTCCAGCAGGTAGGGCGCGTTGCTCATGCTTTCCATACCGCCGGCGACCATCACATCGCCTGCCCCGGCCAACAGGCCGTCATGGGCCAGCATGGCCGCCTTCATTCCGGAGCCGCACATCTTGTTCAGGGTCGTGCAGGGAACGCTATCGGGAACACCCGCGCCGATAGAGGCCTGCCGCGCCGGGGCCTGCCCCAACCCGGCGGGCAGAACGATGCCCATATAGACCTCGTTGACCGCCTCGGGTGCGACGCCGGCCCGGGACAACGCGGTGCGGATCGCAGCCGCGCCCAGGTCCGGTGCGCGGACCGCGCCCAACTCGCCCTGAAAGCCCCCCATGGGGGTCCGGGCGGCATCGACAATGACGACAGGATCCTCATTCATGACAAGAAGAAACTCCCCTTACCACTTGATTAACGGTGCATATTTGTAAACAAAATAGATCATCCCGATCCACTGCAGGACCAACCATACCCGGACCACATGACCCCAGTGTTTCTTGATGCAATTGGGGGCGCAGCGCCACAGGCTGACCGTCATCCAGATCAGGTAAGGGACCGCCAGCGCCGCGCCACAGACCATGCCCGACAGCGCGCCGTAATACCCGCCCTGGGTGTCCTGCGGTGCGAACAGCAAGCCGATCTGCAGGCCGATGAAGATCATGGCCAGGCAGGACGCCAGGATGCCGCCCGTACCGAACATGCCATAGGCCCAGAACACGATCCAAAGCTTCTCGCGCCCGTTCCAGCAGCGCTTGATCAGCGGCTCGAGCGGCTCGTCCGGCTTAAGGCCTCCGCCGTACAAATCGACGAAAACGGGCGTTGTATCTTTGGTCATCGC
>CAXGUG010000124.1:0-7910 GCA_964012715.1 uncultured Rhodospirillaceae bacterium
ATCCGCATGCAGGGCATGGGCGTCGGCGACCACGGCCACCGACAGGCCGAATTCCTGGACGAAATGGCGGGATGGTTGGCGTCCGGTCAGATCAGATATCGGGTCGATATCGCCGACGGGCTGGAAAACGCGCCGACCGCCTTCGTCGCCATGCTGAAGGGCGAAAACTTCGGCAAGCAGGTCGTGCGGATCGCCGACGACAACTGATTCCGAACGTTAGGGAAGCCGCGTCAGGTCAGTCACGCCGACGTCGTATCCCATCTGCGTCAGGACGGTCGTCAACTGCCCCCGGTGGTGGGTCTGATGGTTGAACATATGGCTGACCATCAGCCAGCGCGGCTGCACCCGGGTGCGGTTGTCCATGTTGGAATGCCATTCCAGCACTTCGTCCAGCCAGGGTTGTTCCAGGGTCCGGGTCCAGGCGTCGATCTCGTCGTCCAGGGCGGCGCGGGCCTGCCGCATGTCATCGAAATCGTCGTAGAGATCCTGCCCCGGCGGAAGGATGGTGCGCTGCCCGCCGTCGAACCGGTTCATCCAGGCGTGATCGCCGAAGATCAGATGGTTCAGGGTGCCGTGCACGGATTTGAAGAACGCACCCCGGTCGGCCCGGCGCTCGGCGTCGGGAATGTCGGCGCAGATGGCGTAGACGGCCTGGTTCATGGCGCGATTGTATTGGGCGAAGGCCTGATAAAGGGCGGGCGTCGACATGCGGGGGCTCCTTTTCCTACCCGCACAGTCTAGGAAACAATCGGGGGCGGCGAAAAGTGGCCCGTCGGGAACAGGACCTAGGCCGGAACCAGCATGTCCAGCCGATCGGCGGCGACCCGGGCGTCGAGCGGCAGATGGGTGACGATATCGCCGTCGCCCTGTACCGGCTCCCCCGAGGCCCCTTCGACGATGATCGAGGTCGCGGGAACGACCTCGTAATCGGGCAGCTTGTCCAACCGGCCCAGCATCATCCAGGCGGCATAGCGCAGGGCGCTCAAGGCGCCGACCGATTTGAACAGGCAGACATGCAGGCGCGGATCGCCCAGCCGCGCGTCCTTGGCGCAGACGAACCGCCCGCCGTAATAGTGGCCATTGGCGAACACGGCGGAGCCGACGTCATAAGGCGTGCCGTCGACGATCACGCGGTAGGCGCGGAAGTTGAAGCGGAAGAACCCGCGCAGGGTTTCCCAGACATAAGCAAGCTTGCCGATCAGGCGCTTCATCCCGGTATCGACCGAGGCCACGACATGGGCGTCAAACCCGACCCCGGCCATCATCACGAAGCGGCGGCCATTGACCTCGCCCAGGTTTACCGGGCTGGTCCGGCCCAGGGCGATGGTCCGGGCCAGGCCGTCGATGTCCTGCGGCAGGTCCAGTTCGGCGGCCAGCACATTGGCCGTGCCCAGGGGAATGATGCCGAGCGGCATGTGCCGTCCGGCCAGGCCGTTGATGACTTCGTTGATGGTGCCGTCGCCGCCCGCCGCGACAATCACATCGAAACGGTCGTGGGGGGCTTCGCGGGCGGTGCGTTCGGCATCGCCGCGGGCCGTCGTTTCGTGCAGCGTGACCTCCGCGCCCAGGGCGCGCATTCCGGCCAGGACACGGTCCAATCGGGCACGACGACGCGCGCCCGCCGTCGGGTTAAAGATCACAAGGATCTTGCGGGGAGCGGTCAGCATGGTGTCCGGCTCCCCCGGCAGGGCGTTCGAATCTGGCATGTTTGTCTTTTGAACCCAGAAATATGGCACTTTTGTTTCGACTATAATTTCGTTTTTATTTCCCGTGTGTGAAGTTTTGGTGACGGGCGTTAAAAGTAATGGCGAAAATATGGCAGCTTTCATAAAAGTCCCCACTAAATATAGGTGACTCGACAACAGACACCGTGGACGCCATGAACGCCATGCAACCGACCCAGCCCAAGACGCCGATGAAATTCCGGTCCATCTGGATTTCCGACATCCACCTGGGAACCCGGGGGTGTCAGGCGGAAATGCTTCTGGATTTCCTCAAGCATACGGATTCGAAATACCTTTATCTGGTCGGCGACATCATCGACGGCTGGCGCATGCGCCGGGCCTGGTATTGGCGCCAAGCCCATAACGACGTGATCCAGAAAATCCTGCGCAAGGCGCGCAAGGGAACGCGGGTCGTCTACGTGCCCGGGAACCACGACGAAAACTTCCGTGATTTCGCCAATCACCGGTTCGGCCGCGTCGCGGTCTTGAACGAGGCCTATCACACCATGGCCGACGGGCGGCGCTTCCTGGTCATCCATGGCGATCAGTTCGACGGCGTCGTCAAATACGCCAAGTGGTTGGCCTTCCTCGGCGACAATGCCTACAACGCGGCGCTGATGCTGAACCTGTGGCTGAACATCGTCCGGCGCAAGCTGGGGTTCTCCTACTGGTCGCTGTCGGCCTACCTGAAGCACAAGGTCAAGAACGCGGTCGAATTCGTTTCCAGTTTCGAATCCGCCGTGGTCTCCGAAGCCCGAAAAATGGGCGTCCAGGGCGTGATCTGCGGCCATATCCACACGGCTGAGATGCGGGAAATGGACGGCATCCTCTACTGCAACGACGGCGACTGGGTCGAAAGCTGTACCGCCCTGGTCGAACACGAGGACGGCCGCCTGGAAATCCTTAAATGGGCGGAACTCCGTGGCCTGTCTTTCCTAAGGGACGAAGAAGAATGCGACTCCTCATCGTCACCGATGCCTGGTTTCCCCAAGTCAACGGCGTCGTCCGAACCCTCGATACCCTAAGGCAGGGGCTTGAAGGGCGCGGCCATACGGTCCGCCTGATCACGCCGGACCAGTTCCGCAGCGTGCCATGCCCGACCTATCCGGAAATCCGCCTGGCGCTGTTTCCGCGCCGCCGCGTCGCGCGCCTGATCGAAGATTTCAATCCCCAGGCGATCCATATCGCGACCGAAGGTCCGCTCGGCACCGCCGCCCGCGCCCATTGTCTGAAAAAGGGTTATCCCTTCACCACGGCCTATCACACCCGATTCCCCGAATACATTCACGCCCGCATCCCGCTGCCGCTGACCTGGCTTTACGCGGTGATGAAATGGTTCCACGGCCCGTCGTCGGCGATCATGGTCGCGACCCAGACGATCGAGGACGATCTGGTATCGCGCGGGTTCCGCCCGCCGGTTCGGCGCTGGTCGCGCGGCGTGCGTACGGACCTGTTCAAGCCCAGGGACAAATCGTTCCTGTCCGATCCCCGGCCGATCAGCCTGTTCACCGGGCGGGTCGCCGTGGAAAAGAACATCGAGGCATTTTTGAAGCTGACCCTGCCGGGCACCAAATACGTGGTCGGCGACGGCCCGCAATTGGACGACCTGCGGCGTAAGTATCCCGACGTTCGTTTCGCCGGGATGAAGGAAGGTGAGGAACTGGCGAAATATTTCGCCGCCGCCGACGTGTTCGTCTTTCCGTCGCGCACCGATACCTTCGGTCTGGTGTTGTTGGAGGCCATGGCCTCCGGCGTGCCGGTCGCGGCCTATCCGGTGCCGGGGCCGCTCGACGTGGTCAATCAGTCGGGCGCTGGGGTGCTCGACGAAGACCTGGCGGCGGCGGTCGAAAAGGCCCTGACCATCCCCGCCGAGGTCTGCCGCGCCCATGCGCTGAAGTTTTCCTGGGACGCCAGTTTCGACCAATTCGAATCCAATCTGGACGTGTTTCGATAAGGATTTGAACATCCTGTTATAACGCCCTGAAAAAGCGCGGGATTCTTGGCGTATCCATAGCCACGTGGTAAGAAGGTTCCACTTGTTCACAAGGAACCTCCGGAAGGACCAGAGGCCCGTGGCTTCCGCCCTCGACATCGATCAACCCGTCCACGCGTCGACGGCGCATCTGCTTGGCCGCCTGTTCCGCGAAAGTATGCGCGGCTATGGGGTCTGGTTCCTGGCGGCGATGGCCTGCATGGGCCTGATGGCCGGAGCGACGGCGCTCAGCGCCTGGTTGATGGAACCGGTGGTCAACGACATCTTCGTCAACCGCAACGAAGCCATGCTGATGCCGGTCGGCCTGGCGGTGTTTGGCGTGTTTATCGTCAAGGGTCTGGCCAACTACGGGCAGGCCACGCTGATGGCCTATATCGGGCTGCGGATCGTTACCGACAATCAGAACCGTCTGTTCGACAAGCTGTCGCGGATGGACGTCAAATTCTTTCAGGACGCCAACACCGGCGGGCTGATCTCGCGCTTTCTGGTCGACATCAACCAGATCCGGGGTGCGGTCTCCAACGCCTGGACCAGCCTGGGCAAAGATGCCATGACCCTGATCGGTCTGGTCGGCGTGACATTCTATCAGGATTGGCAGTTGGCGCTGATCTCGTTCTTCATCTTCCCCATCGCCTTGCTGCCGATCGTGCGGCTGGGCCGCCGGATGCGCAAGGTCACCGCCAACACGCAGCGGGAAATGGGCCTGTTCACGACCGTGTTGGAGCAGACCATCAAAGGCATCCGCGTGGTCAAGGCCTACTCGATGGAGGCCTATGAGCGGTCGCGCGTCGCCGGGATCGTTGAAGGCATCTTCCAATTGACGATGAAGGCCGAGCGCACCCGCGCCCTATCCAGTCCGATCATGGAAACCTTGGGCGGCGTCGCCGTCGGCATCGTCATCTTCTATGGCGGCTACCGGGTGATCCACGGCAATACGGACGCCGGGTCGTTCTTTTCCTTCATCACCGCGTTGCTGCTGGCCTATGAGCCGATGAAGCGCCTGGCCAACCTGAACGCCGCCATGCAACAGGGGCTGGCCGGGGCCGACCGCCTGTTCCAGATGCTCGATCTGGAGCCGGAGATTCAGGAAAAGCCCGACGCCAAGACCTTGCCCCAGCCGGTCAAGGGCGGGATCGAATTCGACGCCGTCCATTTTGCCTATACCGCCGACCGGCCGACCCTGGCCGATCTGAGCCTGAGCGTTCCGGCGGGCAAGACCGTGGCCCTGGTCGGGCCGTCGGGGGCCGGCAAGTCGACGGTGCTGAACCTGATCCCCCGGTTCTACGACGTGACCCAGGGCGCGGTGCGGGTCGACGGCATCGACGTGCGCGATCTGACCTTTGCCTCCTTGCGCGGGGCGATGGCCCTGGTCAGTCAGGAAGTGACCCTGTTCGACGATACGATCCGCGCCAATATCGCCTATGGCCGCGCCGGGGCGAGCGAGGACGACATCATCCAGGCGGCCAAGAACGCCGCCGCCCATGATTTCATCATGGACCTGCCGGGCGGCTACGACACCGTGGTCGGCGAACAGGGGGTCAAGCTGTCGGGCGGGCAACGCCAACGCCTGGCGATCGCCCGGGCGATGTTGAAGAACGCGCCGATCCTACTGTTGGACGAAGCGACCTCGGCCCTGGATACGGAATCGGAACGCCAGGTCCAATCGGCCCTGGACAATCTGATGTCCGACCGCACGACGCTGGTCATCGCCCACCGTCTGTCGACGGTGGTGCGGGCCGACATGATCTGCGTCGTCATGGACGGGCGGGTCGTCGAGCAGGGCACCCATGCCGAGCTGTTGGCCCGGGGCGGTCGCTACAAGCATCTGTATGAACTTCAGTTCGCCGCCGACGAGGCCGTTCCCGGCCCGACCGGTCCGGCGGGCGCCACGCCGGGCGGCACCCGTCAGGCGGCGGGCCGCTAAGTGCGCCCGATGCCGTGGGGGACGGACAGGTCGCGATGATGAAGCGCATCCTGAAAAGCGACGGTTTTCGGCGGCTGTTGTGCTGGTTGGGTGCGCAATACATCCGCTTTGCCCATGCCACGGGCCGCTGGCAAGTGATCGGCGGTGCCGCCGCCCAGGCCATGTGGCGTGACGGCAAGCCGTTCATTTTGTGTTTCTGGCACGGCCGGTTGTTGATGATGCCCTATTGCTGGCCGCGCGACCGGACCATCCACATGCTGATTTCGCAGCACCGCGACGGCCAGATCATTGCCCGCACCGTCGGTCATTTCGGCATTCGCACCGTGGCCGGATCCTCGTCCAAGGGCGGGGCCCAGGCGCTGCGCGCCATGGTCAAGGCGCTGAAGGCCGGCGAATGGGTCGGCATTACCCCCGACGGTCCGCGCGGTCCACGGATGCGGGCGTCCGACGGCGTCGTCAGCTTGGCCCGCTTGGCGGGGGTGCCGATCATTCCGGCGACTTTTGGGGCTGCGCGCGGACGGGTGCTCGGTAGTTGGGATCGCTTCCTGGTCGCTTGGCCGTTCGGGCGGGGCGTCATCGTCTGGGGCGATCCGATCGAGGTGCCGCGCGACGCCGACGCCACGGCGCTGGAGGCCGCGCGCCAATCGGTTGAAGACGCGCTGAACGACATCACCGCCGAAGCCGACCGCCTGACCGGTCGTGCCCCGGTCGAACCGGCGGAGGCCGCGTGATGATGTTGGGTCTTTACCGCGCCGTTACCACACTGGGCGGGCCGTTGATCCAGGCCTATCTGGGCAAGCGCCTGAAGGCCGGGAAGGAAGATGCCGGGCGATTCAACGAACGCTTGGGTATCTCCCGCGTGCCGCGCCCGGACGGGCCGTTGATCTGGCTGCACGGCGCCAGCGTCGGCGAGGCCATGTCCCTGTTGGTTCTGATCGATCGCCTGCACGCGGCGGTTCCGGCGGCGCATATCTTGGTCACGACCGGTACGGTGACGTCGGCCCGATTGCTGGCCGACCGTCTTCCTGCAGGGGTGGTGCATCAGTATGTCCCGGTCGACCGCATCGCCTACGTTCGCCGTTTTCTGGACCATTGGCGGCCCGATCTGACCCTTTGGGCGGAATCGGAATTCTGGCCGAACCTGATCTGTGAGACGGCGGCGCGGGGCAATCCGCTGATTTTGGTCAATGGCCGGATTTCCGCCAGCTCGCTCAAGGGTTGGTCGCGGGCACCTAAATTTATCGGCCGTATGCTGTCCGGTTTCGCGCTTTGCCTGGGCCAGACCGAGGGCGATGCCGACCGTCTGCGCCAGTTGGGGGCGGACGGGGCGCGGACCGTGGGCAATCTGAAATTCGCCGCCGAGCCCCTGCCGGTCGATCCGGCGGCTTTGGCCGAATTGAAATCGACCGTCGGTGCGCGTCCGGTCTGGCTTGCCGCCAGCACCTGGGCCGGGGAAGAGGACATCGCCTGGCAGGTCCACCAGCGGCTGGCAACGTCGCATCCCGACCTGTTGACGGTGATTGTGCCGCGCCATCCCCATCGGGGCGCGGAGATCGCCGCCGCCCTGGCCGCCGAGGGCGCGACCGTCGCTCGCCGGTCGGAAGGCACCGCCTTGACGGCGGATACGCAGGTCTATGTCGCCGACACCTTGGGCGAGTTGGGGCTGTTCTTCACCCTGGCCCCGGTTGTCTTCATGGGTAAATCCCTGTCATCGGAAGGCGGGCAGAACCTGTTGGAACCGGCGCGTTTGGGCTGCGCCGTCCTGCACGGCCCGCGCATGAGCAACTTCGCCGATATGAGTACGCGGATGGTGTCGACCGGCGCGTCCCTACCCGTGACCGGGTCGGACGATCTGGCGACCGCCGTGGGGGATTTGCTGGCCGACCCGGCGCGCGCCCAGGCTTTCGCTGACCGGGCCCGAACCTTCGCCCAGGCCGAGGCCGGGGTGATCGACCGTTTGATGGCCGAGCTTTCGCCCTTTCTGCAAACCCTGGCCGGGGACCGAGAATGAAAACCCCGGCGTTCTGGTATGACGGCGCTGGCGGCTTGCTGGCCGGGCTGCTGTCGCCGCTGGGCTGTGTTTACGGCATGGCGACGGCGCGGCGGTTGCGCCGGGGATCGCCGGTCGACATCGGCGTCCCGGTGATCTGCGTCGGCAATCTGACCGCCGGCGGCGCGGGCAAGACGCCGGTGGTGATCGACTTGGCGCGGCGGTTGGCCGCCGCCGGCCCGTCGCATATGCGCGAGGAGTCCGCCCCCACCGTCGAGC
>CAXGUG010000125.1:0-7721 GCA_964012715.1 uncultured Rhodospirillaceae bacterium
CGCCGAAGGCTGTCAGAAAAGTCTTCACGATGCAGTATCTCCATACCGGAATTTATCGGATAACGATATGAAGCTTAAAAGGCGAAAGTAAAGGGCGGATGTGTGTGTCCGCGTGTTTTCGCTTTATTGGTCGCTTTGAAGGGGAAAATGGTCGGAATAGGAGGATTCGAACCTCCGACCCCCGCCTCCCGAAGACGGTGCTCTACCAGGCTGAGCTACACTCCGGCAATTCCGCCGCGACTTGGCTGACCGGGGCCTTGCGGCTCTGGTCGCAGGTGCGACGGGCGCTCGTTATAGCGATGGTTTGTGGCCAGGGCAAGCGCCTGGACACGGCGATTTGCAAGTGCGACGATTTCCTGCCGATTGCGCGCGCGGTCCTGGGCCCGAAAAAGGAAGCCGCCAGTATGCCGATGCGGGTCGAATCGACCGCGTCGGTCAAGAAAGCGCCGGTTTGGAAGACAATATCGGGCGTCGATAAATTTGAGGATTGATCCGGATTGGCCGGGGCTGTAGGTTGTCAAAAAAAGCGCACATAGTGCGTTTTTGATGTCGATCATTGCGGCAAGTGATGATAAACACGGATGAATCGTCGGCAAAAGATCGGCGTAAAAAATCGACGCAGCAAAAGATCGCCAGGGAAGGGTGAGTTTTTGACGGACAGCACGCAACGTGGCCGGGGAACCAACGCCATGACGCCCTCGGCGTCCCATTCCGCGGCCGCAGAGCCCGGCAACAATCGCGAATACGAATGCAAGCTGGGCGGCGACGACGCGGCCCTTCGCGCCGTGCGCAAAGCGGCGCAGGGGTTGTCGGCGACGCGCCTGACCTGGGCCAAGGACGATTTGGAAAGCGTGTATTACGACACGCCGGACCTGCGCCTGGGCCAGCGCCACGTGACCCTGCGGGTTCGCCGCAAGAAAGGCCGCTTCACCCAGAACGTGAAATCGGAAAATGACGGCTCCGGCGCGTTGTTCGCGCGCGGCGAATGGGAGCAGGAGGTGCAGAGCCTCAGCCCCCGCCTGGACGTCCTGCCGGACGAAGCGGTCGAGGTCCTGGGCTTGGTTCTGCCCGGCGAATTGCGCGAAACCTTTCGCACCAAGTTCGTGCGCGAGCGGGCGATCATCACCCGCCAAGCCGCCATGGGCCAGGAAAGCCGGATCGAGGTCGCCATCGACCGGGGCGAAGTTATCGCCAACAAACCAGGGGCGCGGGGTCGGTCGACCAAGGTGCGCGAGACGATCCAGGAATGCGAGCTGGAATTGGTCCAGGGGGATCCCCGCGATCTGTTCGAACTGGCGCTGGACCTGCAACAGGCGGCGGGCCTGACCATCGTTCAGGAAAGCAAGGCAGCGCGCGGTTACCGGCTGTTGAACCCGCCGGTGGTGGCGCCGGTTCGGGCGGCCAAGACGCCGCTGCGCCCCGATCAATCGGTCAACGATGCGATCGCCGAAATCCTGCGGCTCGGCACGCGCCACATGCTGGCGAACGAGGCTCCGTCAATCGACGGTTCCGACCCGGAAGGCGTGCATCAGTTCCGCGTCGCCGTACGGCGCATGCGCTCCATGCTTTCGGTGTTCGCGAAGCTGTTGGACCCGGCGCGGGTCGATTGGCTGAAGGCTGAATTTAAATGGATCGCGGATCAGTTCGGCCCGGCCCGCGATTGGGATGTGTTCATCGCCGAAATCCTGGGTCCGCCCCTGGCGGCGGGGCTGGAGCCGGCGGCGATGGCCGAGCTTGCCCTGGCCGCCGAGGCGCAGCGCCAGGAAGCCTATGCCCTGGTCCGCGAAGCCCTGGCCTCGCCGCGGTACGCGACCCTGGTGTTGCGCCTGTCGGCATTCACGGAAACCCAAGGCTGGGCGCCGCAGCCCTGCCCGCCGGATCATCCCTTGGCCCAGCCGATCATGGAATGGGCGGGGGCGATCCTGAACCGGGCGCATAAGAAGACGTTGCGCGCGGGCGAGGGGCTTGCCGATTTGGACGTTCCGGCCCGCCACCTGCTGCGCATCCGGGTCAAGAAACTGCGTTACAACACTGACTTTCTGCAGGCCCTGTACGATTCCCCACGCAAGAAGAAATACCTGCGCGCGTTGGAGCGGCTACAGGACGATTTCGGCCATCTCAACGACGTGGCCGTGGCCGAAACCCTGTTGGCCGAATTGACGACCGGGGCCGATGCCGCGACCGAGCGGGGGCCGCTGTTGCGGGCGGCGGCGGCGGCGGTCATGGCTTGGCACGCACGGGGACTGCACGACAGCGAACCGCGCCTGTTGGCCGATTGGGACGATTTCACCAAAGCGTCGCCGTTCTGGCGCACGGACAAATAACCGCCCGGCGGGCGGACAAGGAGGCCACCGACATGGCGCGCGCAATCCTGATCGCCAATTCCAAGGGCGGCTGCGGCAAGACCACCATTTCCACCAATCTGGCGGCGGCTTTCGCCCGGGGTGGCCTGCATACGGCCTTGGCCGATGTCGATCGGCAGAAAAGCAGCCTCGCCTGGTTGAAGCGGCGGCCCGAAGACCTGCCGCTTATCGAAGGGCTGGATTGGACCCGCAAGTTCGAAAAGCCGTCGAAGAAGGTGCAGCGCCTGATCATCGACGCGCCGGCGGCGCTTAGCGTGCCGCGCTTCCGCGAACTGTTGAAGATGGCGCAGGTCATCATCCTGCCGGTTCTGCCCTCGGCCTTCGATCAGGCCGCGACCCAGCGATTCTTGAAGAAAATCGACGACCTGAAGCCAATCCGCAGCAGCAAGAAGCCGATCGTCATCGTCGGCAATCGGGTTCGCTTGCGGACGCGGTCGGCGATGGAACTCGAAACTTTCGTCAACGGCCTGAACCATCCCGTCGGAACCTATATTTCCGACCGGGCGATGTATACGGACGGCGCTTATTCCGGGGTCAGTGTGTTCGATAAGGGCGATAAACGTTCGATGGAGGCTCAGGAAGACTGGTCACCGTTGATTACGTTTATCGAGACGAACTAAGCTGTATTATGACAATTGAGTTACAAACGATGAGCATGGACGGCGACGCATTTCGGCATTGGCGCAAACGCCACAAGTTGTCGCAGAAGGACGCGGCACGGGCGTTGGGCCTGAAGCCCCGCATTATTCAGTATTATGAAAAGGGCGAACGAGACGGCAAGACGGTGGAAATCCCGTTGTCCGTGCGGTTGGCCTGCTATGCCATCGAGAGCGGGATCGGCGATTTCGACGGCAAGGACGGTTCGCGCTTCAAACTGCGTGCGAAGAAGTCCAAGGAAGGCAAAGAGCCGAAGGACGCCGCCGGCGAAGGCGACGACGACTGACCTGATCGCAGGGCCCGCTTAGGCGGTTGCGTCAGTACGCCCGCTCGATACAGAAATCGACCAGTTCAAGCAATGCCAGCTTCTGCGGATTGTCCGGGAAGATGCCGAGCGCATCGCGCGCCACGGCGCCGTAATGGCGGGCGCGATCGACTGTGTCGGACAGGGCGTGGTGCTTGGTCATCAATTCGATGGCTTTTTTCAGATCGTCGTCGTTCTGATCCAAGTCTTCCAGGGTCCGGCGCCAGAAAGCGCGTTCGTCCTCGTCGCCCCGGTTGAAAGCGAGAATCGCGGGCAGCGAAACCTTGCCTTCGCGGAAATCGTCGCCAACGGTCTTGCCCAATTCGGCTTGTTTGGCGGAATAGTCCAGAACGTCGTCGATCAGCTGGAACGCGATGCCCAAGTTGGTGCCGTAGCTGAGCAGGGCATCTTCCTCGGCCTTGGGCCGCTCGGCCACGACAGCGCCAATCCGGCAGGCGGCGGCGAACAGTTCCGCCGTCTTGGCGGTGATGACTTCCAGATAGTTGGCTTCGCCGGTCGCCGTGTCGCCGGTGGTCATCAGTTGCAGCACTTCGCCCTCGGCGATCACGGCCGAGGCATCGGACAGAATCTTCAGAACCTTCAGCGAGCCGTCGGAGACCATCACCTGGAATGCGCGCGAGAACAGGAAATCGCCGACCAACACGCTGGCCTGGTTGCCCCAGACCGCATTGGCCGAGGCCTGACCCCGGCGCAATTCGCTTTCGTCGACCACGTCGTCATGCAGCAGCGTCGCGGTGTGAATGAATTCGACGCAGGCGGCGAGGGGGATATGACGGATGCCGTCGTAGCCGCACATGCGCGCGGCGGCCAGGGTCAGAATCGGGCGCAGGCGCTTGCCGCCCGAGGCCACGATGTGACCGGCCAATTGCGGGATCAGGGCAACGGGGCTTTCCATCCGCTGAACGATCACTTCGTTCACGGCTTTCAGGTCGTCGGCGACCAGGGCCTGAAGCTTGTCCAGGTTGGGTTTCTTCTGGCGTTCGCCTTCAAGGTCGACCACAAGGGCCACGGCGTATCCCCTTTATCTCTAGTATCCGCGCGCGCGTCTCTTGACGCTGATTTAAGGAGCCGTGAGCATAGGGACCGCCAGGGGGGCCGGTCAACCGCGACGGACGGCCAGGGGGCGCCATCGATGAGCTGGAAAATCCGCCATGGTTGAACTCTATCGCACCAACGATCCCGTGCTTCTGTCTTGGATGCAGGCGCGATTGGCGGCGCTGGAGGTGCCGGTGTTGGTTTTCGACGGTCATGCCAGCGCCACCGACGGCGCAATCGCCGCCGTGCAGCGCCGGATCATGGTCGACGAGGGGGACCTTGACCTCGCCCGGCAGGTGGTCGTCGAGGCCGAGGAAATCGCCCGTGGCGAACGCGACCCGTTGGACTGAGAGCCAGATGCCACCTTCTCTACCCGTATCACCTGTCGCTGCCGCCGAGACTCGATTGCTCGACGGGCGCGTGGTGTGTTTCCAGCCGGTCAAAGGTTACCGCTCGGCGATTGATCCCGTGCTGATGCAGGCGGCGGTCCCGGCCAGCCCAGGAGCGCGGGTGCTGGAATTGGGATGCGGTGTCGGGTCGGCGGCGCTCTGTCTGGCCTGTCGCCTGCGGGAAACCTCGGTCACCGGGCTCGATATTCAGGCGCCGCTGATCGATCTGGCCCGCAAAGGTGCGGCGGCCAACAGTGTCGATGGTCGGGTTCGTTTCGTGGCCGGGGACCTGCTGTCGCCCCCCGCCGAGGTGGCAGAAGGCGGGTTTGATCATGTAATGGCCAATCCGCCGTTTCAAAAAGAAGGGACCTCGCGACCTTCGCCCGATCCGGTCAAGGCCGCGGCGACGGTCGAGGGATCGGCGAAATTGGTTGATTGGGTATCCGCCGCGGCTGCTTCGATCCGCGAGGGCGGGACGGTCACCTTCATCCACCATGCCGGGCGAACCGATGAATTGGCGAGCCTGATGGCGGATTGTTTAGGGGCAGTACGGGTGCAGCCCTTCGTCGCTCGGGAAGGCGATGTGTCTCCGGTTCGCGTCCTGGTTCAAGGCACCAAGGGCGCCGCTGCCGGTTCGCGTACGTTTTTGCCTGTCATTTTGCACCAGGCCGATGGCGCCTACCGCGCCGATGTCGATCGGGTTCTGCGCGGCCAAGCGGTCCTGAAGATGTCAGAAGGTGGTGGAATTTCAGAAGATTAGAAGTTGCCCTCAGCGACCTAAGCCCATCGGCCAGGGTGTGGTGGCCGTCACAGTTTGGGCACCTGCGATATGGAATGCTCCTTGCACTGCAACGCGGCAGGTCATCATTCGCATGGGGCGGCCCGAAGCGGGCCGGTGAAAAAAGAAAATGGGCAGCACCGCGATCATTGCCATCATCGGCATCTTCGTCGCCATCGGACTTTTAGGCGTCCTGTACTATGTCAGCACGCTTGCCAAGAACGTCTACCAGATCAAGGTTCAGATGAAGGACGACCTGGGCTACGAGATGGAACGACTGAGGGGCCATGTCGAAAAGGAAATGGTCCAGCGCCAGAAATGGATCACCCGTGACCTGACGTCCGTCATCGACGATAAACATGCCGCGTTGGAGGCCGAGGTTTCGGCCCTGACCATGGAGATCAAGCTGGATCTGGCGGACGTGAACGAGAAAATTCGCAAGCTGCAGGCGTTGCGGCAGTCCGCGGCAGCCAAGCCCGCCCGGGCGACGGTTCCCGCCGCCCAGACAATGGAGCCTGCGTTCTCTGTGGACAGCCTGGGGCGGATGGCCTCAGGATAAGGGATGTCCGAAACACAACCTGAAACACGGGGTCTTGGGTCGCTGCCGGTGATCGGGGCCTTGCTCGACCCACCGCCGACCGTCGCCGTTTTACGCTTGTCCGGTGTCATCGGGGCCATGGGCGGGTTTCGCCGGGGGCTGAGCCTGGGCGATCAGGCCGCGGCCATCGACCGCGCCTTCAAGCAACGCAATTTGAAAGCCGTCGCCCTGGCCGTGAACTCGCCGGGCGGCTCGCCCGTGCAGTCGGCTTTGATCGCCGGGCGCATTCGCCAGATGGCCGAGGAAAAACAGGTGCCCGTCATCGCCTTTTGCGAGGACGTCGCGGCCTCCGGTGGATATTGGCTGGCCTGCGCCGCCGATGAAATCTTCGCCGACGCCTCGTCGATTATTGGCTCCATCGGGGTCGTGTCCGGTGGTTTCGGCCTGCAGGGATTGATCGAAAAATTGGGGATCGAGCGCCGCCTGCATACCTCAGGCGACAAGAAAGCCATGCTCGACCCGTTCCAGCCGGAAAAACCCGCCGAGGTAAAACATCTGAAGGATATTCAGGGCGACATCCATGACGCCTTCAAGGACATGGTCCGCACCCGACGGGGCGACCGATTGAAGGGCGCGGAGAAAGACCTGTTCTCGGGTGCGTTCTGGACCGGGGCGCGGGCGCTCGATCTGGGCCTGATCGACGGCCTGGGCGATATTCGCTCGGTCCTGCGGGCCCGTTACGGGGAAAAGGTGCGGTTGCGGGTCGTCGGCGAACGCCGGGGGCTGTTGCGCCGCCTGCGGTTCGGCGGCACGGGGCCCGAGGCGGATTGGGCCGGGCAACTCGTCGCCGCCCTGGAAGATCGCCTGACCTGGAACCGCTTCGGGCTTTAGGCCCTTTATCCGTCCATCGCTTTGGCCAAATCGCCGATCCCGATGATTTCGTGGACCGGCACCGGTTCGGCGACGCCCTTTAACTGAACGCTTAGGTGGCCCGCCGACTTTACCGATTCATGCACGGCGGAATGGGTCGCGTCCGAGGCGAAAATCTGCCCCCCGGCGGCCAAGCCCTCGATCCGGGCGGCCAAATTCACGGTCGCGCCGATAACGCTGTATTTCAGGCGCCGGTCCGAGCCGATGTTCCCTGCCACCGCTTCGCCGGTGCTGAGGCCGATCCCCATTGCCAGGGGCGGCAGGCCTCGGTCGCGGACCATGGCGTTGACGATGGCCATGGCGTTCTGCATCTCGACCGCGCAGGCGACGGCGCGGTGCGGGTCGTCGTCCTTTTCCATGGGAACGCCGAAAACGGCCATCAGGGCATCGCCGATGAAATTGTCCACGCTGCCGCCATGGCGCATGATGATGTCGGTCATGGTGCCGAGGAACAGGTTCAGCGCGTCGACGACTTCTTCCGGCGAGAGGACTTCCGACATCGGGGTAAACCCGCGTAGATCGGCCATCAACACGGTGATCTTGCGCCGTTCGCCGCCGAGCGCCAGGGGGCCGTCGTTGCGCAGGGCCGCCTCGGCCACTTCGTTGGTGACGTATTGGCCGAATACCTTGCGAATGAATTCGTTGCGCAGGAACAGGTCCTCATAGGCGCGGCTTTTTTCCAGGGTCAGCGCCAGTTCCCCGGCGA
>CAXGUG010000126.1:0-7605 GCA_964012715.1 uncultured Rhodospirillaceae bacterium
CACTTCGATAAGTTCGTGCGCAATACGACGACTTTGTCCGCCGTCGGGATCGTTGCCCTGGCGCTGACGGCGGTGCTGCTGCTGGGCACCATCGAGTCGGCGCTGAACACGATCTTTCGCGTGACCCGCCCGCGCAGCCTGGGGCCGCGTCTTTTGGTGTTCTGGGCGATCATCACCCTGGGGCCGCTGCTGTTGGGGGCGAGTTTCTCGCTTTCGGCCTATTTTTTCGCGGCGACGCAGTGGCTGGGCGTCGACCCGGCGACGGGTTTGTTGGGCGAAGCGGCGACGCTTCTTCCCACGGGGATCATGATGGTCCTGTTGACCATGTTCTATGTGACCATTCCGAACCGCCCGGTGGCCTATGCCGGGGCGATTACCGGGGCGGTTGCCGCGGGGTTGCTGATTGCCCTGTTGCGCAAGGGCTTCGGGTTCTACGTCACCAATTTCCCGACATATCAGAACATTTACGGCGCGCTGTCGGCGGTGCCGATCTTCCTGATCTGGATGTATCTGTCCTGGGCGGTGGTGCTGCTGGGCGCGACCCTGACGGCGACGATTTCCGAATGGCGCGAAGCCGGGGGGCGGCCGATCCATTTGGACAATTCGGCTTCATCCCGGCTGACCAGCGCCCTGGCGGTGCTGGCCAGGCTGTACGACAAGAGCAAGGACGGTGGTGGTGCGCCCCGTCGGGAACTGATCCGCGCGGCGCGGGTCTCCCTGGTGGTGTTGGAGCCGCTGCTGGAGCTTCTCCGCAACAAAGGTTACGTCGAGCGGACGTCGCGTGGGGCCTGGGTATTGGCCCGCGACCTGCATTCGGCCAGCCTTTACGATCTGTATCGTGATCTGGGTCTGGGCGTGAATGACGACGACGAAACCCTGCGTCAGGACGGGTGGCAGGCGACCTTGTCCGAGCACCTCAATTCCCTACGGCAGCGCAATGCCGAAGCCATGGCCTTGCCGATTGCCCAGGTTTTTAAGACCGAAGACGAGGGCGAAATGGAAGGGAAGGGGGATAGCCCCCTGAAAAGCGTTTCGTAACCGCGCTAGCTGGCCTTTGCGCCGGTTTTCTTGGCCCATTTCTCGACAAGGGCGCGTAATTCCGGGTCCGGTTGTTTCGGCAGGACAACCTTCAGCGTCACGAACTGATCGCCCGTTTCGCCGGTATCCTCATCTTTCACGCCCTTGCCCTTCAGGCGCAGCACCGTGCCGGTGTTGGCGTTTTCGGGCACCGTGACGCTGACTTCGCCGGTCAAGGTGGGGGCGGTGACTTTGCCGCCCAGGACAGCCTCGGCCAAGCCGACCGGAACTTCGACGTGAACGTCGCGTCCCTCGATGCGAAAGCGCGCATCAGGATCGACGGAGATGGTCACCAGGGCATCCCCGGCCTTTCCACCGCCCAAGCCCGGCATGCCCTGTTCCTTCAGGCGCAGAACCTGCCCATCCTTGGTGCTTTTGGGGATCGCGACCTTGAGGCGCTTGCCGTTGGTCATGCTGATGTATTTGGTGCCGCCGTCCTTGGCCTCGACGGCGGTCAACTTCAGGGAATAGCTGACGTTGGCGCCATCGACCTTGACCGTTTGTTCCTGGCGCTTTTTCTGGCGGAAGGTATCGAACGGGTCTTTCTTCCAACGCCGGGTGCGGGCCTTGCCCTTGGCATCGTAGCCGGAGGTTTGGCGCCGGGCCGTGGGCTGGCCGGTGGCGTCGATTTCGCCGGCATCGTACTGGCGGCGGCGGTCCGGGTTCGACAAAACCTCGTAGGCCGCCGTCAGTTCCTTGAAATCGTCCTCGGCCCAGGGGTTACCCGGGTCAAGGTCGGGGTGGCGCTCGCGCGCGGCCTTGCGATAGGCGCTTTTGATCTGTTCCGGCGTGGCCGATTTCGCCACGCCCAGAATCTTATACGCATCTTTCATGGCCGTCCGAACCCCGCCCCGGTTGACGTCCGATTACGACGTTAGTTGGCGACGCGCCAAGTGCCGTCGGGCTGACGGCAGGCCGTGCCGACGGCTTTTTCGGTCTTGCCGTCGATCACTACGGTCGTCTCGTATTCACGGCAATTCTCGCCACCGGCGGTCTGATAGGTCTTGACCGGGGTGAAGGTGCCGGAAGCCTTGGAATCCGGATTGTTCCAGCTCGAGGTCTGGTTGGTCTTGTTGTATTCCAGGGCGTCCTGAGCCGTCCGCTGGGCATAGGCCTTGTCGGCTTTGTCCAGGGATTTGCCGGCTTCGCCACCGAGCCAAGCGCCAGCCAGCGCGCCAACCGCGACGGCAGCCATCTGGCCGCGGCCGCCACCGAACTGAGAGCCGGCCAGGGCACCCAGGCCCGCACCGATCAGCGTGCCGACCGTCTGTTTTTCGCCTTGATCGTTCGCGCATCCGAGCAACGCCAGGGAAAGCACGACAACACCGGAAAATTTCGCGATGTGCATAATAACGATGACCTCTTCGTCTTTGCGTCCGTTAAACCGCCCCGTTGCCGTTCCGCCATGCGGCGACGGCCGGGGCCTCCTATCCTTGGCCGAAATCCCTTAATATCCGGTATTCGCGACCATGGACATTATCTTGTCAAAGGATTATGGCAGACCTTTGACCAATTCTGCCAATCGGATCTGTACAATATGGACGACCATTCTCAAGACGACGATCTTCCCCGCACCCCGGCTACCGACAACCCGATCGAGAAGTTCCGCGGGTGGTTGGGCGAGGCCGAAGCCAAGGAGATCAACAACCACAACGCCATGGCCTTGGCTACCTCGACGCCTGACGGGCGGCCGAGCGTGCGCATGGTGTTGCTGAAGGACGTCGATGACCGCGGATTCGTGTTCTACACCAACCTGGAAAGCCGGAAGGGTGGGGAGCTGTTGGGCAATCCGTTCGCCGCATTGTGTTTCCATTGGAAATCCCTGGATCGTCAGGTTCGGGTCGAAGGGGCGGTGCAGCCTGTCGATCCATCCGAGGCCGACGCCTATTACGAAAGCCGCCATCGCTCGTCGCGGATCGGGGCCTGGGCGTCGCGTCAGTCGCGGCCGATGAAAACACGGTTCGACCTGGAAAAGCGGGTCGCCGAGTTCACCGCCAAGTTCCATATCGGCGCGATTCCGCGGCCCGATTTTTGGTCCGGGTTCCGGATCGTACCCAGCCGTATCGAGTTTTGGACCGAAGGCGCGTTTCGCCTGCACGAACGCATCGTGTACCATCGGGTCGAAACCGGCTGGGAGACCGAACGGCTGTTCCCGTGAGCGACGAGACGCAACCACAAACGGATAAAACCGCCGCCGCCGCGAAAGCGGGGGCAGGGCCAATTGGCCTGGATAGCCGGGGCATGCGGCTCATGCGGGCGGCGACCTATGCCTCGGTTACGGCGGCGCTGATCCTGATCTTCGTCAAATTTGCTGCCTGGACCATGACGGAATCGGTCAGCCTGTTGTCGACGTTGATCGATTCCATGCTCGATGCACTGGCCTCGATCGTCAATCTGGTCGCTGTCCACCATGCCTTGCAGCCCGCTGACCGGGAACATCGCTTCGGCCATGGCAAGGCGGAACCCCTGGCGGGTTTGGCGCAGGCTGCCTTTATTTGCGGGTCAGGCGGGTTTCTGTTGTTGCAGGCGGGCGAGCGGCTCATCCATCCGAGGCCCGTGGTCAATACCGAGATCGGATACGCGGTGATGGTGTTTTCCATCGTCGTAACGGTAGCCTTGGTGCTGTTCCAGCGCTACGTGGTGCGTCAATCGGGATCCGTCGCGATCAGCGCCGACAGTCTGCATTATCAGACCGACGTGATGATTAACGGCAGCGTCATCTTGTCGCTGTTCATCGTCTCTGAATTCGGCATCACCATCGCCGATCCGCTGTTTGCCGTGGCGATCGCCGGCTACATCGTGATCGGCGCGCTGACCATCGGCAAGCAGGCTCTGGACATGTTGATGGACCGGGAACTTGCGGACGAAGACCGCGGCCGTATCCGTGAAATCGTCGTTGCCCATACCGAAGTGCGCGGCATGCACGACCTGCGGACTCGGTCGTCGGGGACGGATTTGTTCATCCAGATGCATCTGGAACTCGATCCCGAGATCACCCTGGCCCGGGCGCATAGTATTACGGAGCAAGTCACCCGTGACTTGTTGGCCGTCTATCCCAATGCCCAGATCATCATTCACGAAGATCCCGAGGGTCTGATGGAAGAACGGGCGGTGTTTAAATGAGCGACGGCGACGGCGGTGCAGGCATGGCGCAGGGCCTGGCCCTGCAACAGGCGGTGATCGCATTCCTGTCCGAACCCGCGGCCTATGGTCTGCCGGGGAATGCCCCGATCGCCCGTCAGGAAACCCATGTTTCGCATGTTTTCCTGGCCGGAGATCGCGCGTTCAAGCTCAAGAAACAGGTTCGCTTTCCCTATCTGGATTTTTCGACCCTGGATGCGCGCAAGGAAGCCTGCGACGAGGAATTGGAGATCAACCGCCGGACCGCGCCGGAAATCTACCTTAGGGTCGCCGCCGTCACAGATCAGGGAAGCGGTGTTTTCGCCTTGGATGGCGACGGGCCGGTGGCCGAATGGCTGGTCGAAATGCGGCGCTTCCCGGACGGGGCCTTGTTCACTCATCTGGGCGATGCCGGGGCCTTGAACCGCCGTTTGATGGAAGACCTCGCCGACCGGATTCAGGCTTTTCACGCCGATGCCGAAATCGACCGGGAGCGGGGCGGTTCCGCCGGGACAAGGGCAATCATCGACAATGACGATTCCAGCTTTCGCGCGGCCCCCGGCAACCTGTTCAACGCCGACGACATCGACGCCCTGACAGACGGCTCGCGGCTGTTGCAGGAAGGATTGTCGGGCCTGTTGGATGCGCGGCGCGAAGGCGGTCGGGTGCGGCACTGTCATGGGGACCTACATCTGGGCAACATCTGCATGTTCGACGATCGCCCGACATTGTTTGATGCCATCGAATTCAGCCCAGCCTTTTCGCGCATCGACGTGTTGTACGATCTGGCCTTTCTGTTGATGGACCTGGACTTGCGCGGCCATCGCCGATTGGCGTCGATCGTTCTGAACCGCTACCTCGACCGTGCGCCCCTGGACGCCGGTGATTTGGACGGACTGGCCCTGATGCCGCTGTTCCTGTCCATGCGCGCGGCGATCCGCGCCCATGTCGGTGCGTTCCAGGCCGGGACCCTGGCCGATAAGGCCGAAGCCGACCGCCGCGCCGGGCGGGCGCGGGAATATTTCTTCCGCGCATTGGAATATCTCCGTCCGCCGCCGCCGGTCCTGATCGCCGTGGGCGGTTTGTCCGGCAGCGGGAAAAGCCGCCTGGCCCGGGAAATCGCGCCGCAGCTTGGGGCCGCGCCGGGGGCCCGTGTGGTTCGTACGGACGTGATGCGCAAGCGGTTGGCCGGGATCGATCTATTCGACCGCCTGCCCCCGGAAAGCTACACGCCCGAGGCCTCGCGCCGGACCTACGACGCCTGTTTCGACGAAATCCGCCGGGCCTTGGCGATTGGCCGCTCCGTGGTGTTCGATGCGGTTTCGCTGCGGCCCGGGGAACGCCTTGCCGTCGAGGCCTTGGCCGATGAATTGAGCGTGCCGTTCCTGGGGCTTTGGGCCGATGCGCCGCTGGCGGTTCGGCTGGAACGTGTCGGTGGGCGCACCGCCAATGTCTCCGACGCCGGGGCCGAGGTCGCCCAGGCGCAGGAGGACCTGGACTTGGGCGAGCTGACCTGGACCGTGATCGATAGCTCCGGGGCGCGGCGCAATACAGTTGCCGGGGCCCTGGCCGTGATCCGAGATCAGGGGTTGGCCTGATGTCGCAGTTTCATCGCCGCATTTTGGATGCCGCCCTGGGCGGGCTGGAAGAGGATCAGGCGGTCTATTTCTCGGACGTGGCCGAAAAGCTGGGCGAGGACCCACGCACCGAGCGCATGCCCAATCTGGTTTATCTGGTCCTGGCCGATACGGTGCATCACCTGCCGACCTATCTGGCCAAGAAAGAATTGATCAACCGGCTGTTTCGCTTCGTCGACAGCAACCACCGGCGCTTGGCCCGGATCATCTACGATCCTGCGTTTTTGACAGACAAAACCCTGCTGGGGCCGATCACCGCCGATTTCGTGGCGGAAGTGGTCGAGGCGACCCTGATCCACTACGAACAGGGCGATATCGATGCGGGCGAGCGTAAGGTTCTGCGCCTCAGCTTCGACGAACACGGCGGGAGCTTGGATTTCCCCTATATCGACAATGACGCCTCGGACGACGACGCCTAGAACAATTCGCCCTGGGCGGGTGCGGGCGGTCGTTCTTCGTCAAAGGTGAGAGGCGCCTCGCAAGGGTGCAGCAGACCGCTGATCTGGGCGAACGGGCGGTCCGCGTCGCCCCAGGCCGCGGCCTCATCGGGATTGAGCAAAACCGGCATGCGGTTGTGGATATGGGCGATGGCCGGGGCCGGGGCGCAGGTCACGATGGTGAAGGCTTCGCCGTCGGTCAGGCCCGCAAAGGCCGCGGGTTGTCCGTCGGCCATGGAAATCCGGTTCTTGCGCTTGCTACCGTCGTCGGTCTTGCGCCATTCCAGATAGGCGGTCATCGGCACCACGCAGCGCTGCTCCAGCAGCGGGCGAAAGGTCGCCTTTTCCATCAGGGTTTCGGCCCGGGCGTTGATCAGGGGCTTTTTGTCCCAGGAAACGGTAAGGCCCCAGCGCATCAGGCGCGGGCCGTCTCTGCCGATAATCAGAGCCTGATCCGTCGGGCGCATGTCGTCGGTATTTGCGACCGGCGGCGGCGCGTCCAAATGGAAGCGTTCCATGATGGTTCGGGGGCTGGCCGACATTTCGTATCTCGCGCACATGGCCCGAGTATAACTTGCCGCAAACGGGCCCTGGAATAGCAACCGTGTTTGACGTAACGTCGCGCCCATGAGAGGGAGCGGAGAAAATCGCCCGGCGGTCGACGCCGACGGACGCCGGCGGACGGTGGTCATCACCGGTGCAAGCCGGGGGATCGGCCATGCGACGGCGCGGTTTTTCCTGTCGCGCGGGTGGCACATCATTACCTGTTCGCGCGAGGATACGCCCGAGGAATGCAAGCGCGACCCGCAATGGACCTGCCATATCCCGACGGATCTGTCGGATGTCGCCAGCGTCGAGAACTTCATCGAAAAAGCCAACGAAGCCCTGCCGGACGGGCGCTTGGAAGCCCTGGTCAATAATGCCGGGATGTCCCCCAAGACGCCGTTCAAGGAACGGCTCGGCTGCCTGAACGGTGATCTGAACGCTTGGCAGAAAGTGTTCGATTTGAATTTCCTGGTTCCGCTGCGCCTGTCGCGGGGTTTTGCTTCTGCGTTACACAAGGGGGAGGGATCGATCGTCAACATCACCTCCATCGCCGGGCATAAAATCCACCCCTTCGCCGGGTCGGCCTATTCCATTTCGAAGGCCGCGCTGTCGGCCCTGACCCGGGAAATGGCCAACGAATTCGCGGCCTTGGGCGTGCGCGTCAATGCTGTGGCGCCGGGCGAGATCGAGACCGATATGATCCAGCCGGAATACGAAGCCCTGATCCCGCGCATTCCGCTGGACAAGATGGGCTCGCCCGAAGATGTCGCCGGGGCGATCCATTATCT
>CAXGUG010000127.1:0-7429 GCA_964012715.1 uncultured Rhodospirillaceae bacterium
CAGGCGTGGATGCGAAACTACAACAGGAATTGGCGGCGCCCGGGGGATGCTACTTCCTGTCCTTCACCGGCGGTCAGCCCGGCCAGATCGACCGGGCATTCATTGTCGTCAATACGGACCGCGGCGAGGCCATGATCGATCATTGCCTGCTTGAAGAATTGACCCAGTCGCTGGGTCTTCCGAACGATACGGATCTGGTGCGCCCGTCGATCTTTTCCGACCACGATACCCTGCGCGCGCTCAGCGCGACCGACGAAATTCTGGTGCGCACGCTGTACCATCCGCGCCTGAAGGCCGGAATGACCCGCAAAGCGGCGATGGTCATCGCCCGGTTGCTGATCGCCCAACAGTTGGCGGCATTGCGTTAAAGTCGTAAGCTTTTCAATGGCTCAGGACGCGTTGGGGTAGTGGAATGTTAACCCCTGGGCGATACCCTGAGCCTTGAGCATCCGGCCCATCTGCGGCGTGGTCGGCGATACTGGGGTAACATGGTTCCTAAGGCAGAGACCTTTGGTGCGGCCTTTCGGCCTGCGTCCGTTCGGGGCGCGGGCTGGGAAGGTGTGGCCGCGGGCCTGGTCCGCGCCTTGTTGTGGCTCGCCGTTTCCGTCCTGATCCTGCAGGTTTTCGACCGCGTCGTTCCATCGCTGCGGACTGATGGGCTTGTTCCGGTGCTCGCGGCCGTGATCAGTGCCCTGGCGCTGCGCGCCGGCCTGGATATCGCGGCTGCTGCCGCCGCGGATGCCGTTCGTTCGGCGCGGGGGCGATTGGTCGTCTTGTCCGCGATCGGAGATTTATTCACGGGCGACGGCGCGATGGCAGAACCGCCCCTTGGTTTATCGCAGGTCCCGGCGGGGCCTTCCGCCTTGTCCATCCTAAGCGGGCTGCCGGTGCTGGCGGCGGCGATAGCCTATGTATCCGGCATGATGGCCGCCCCTGCGATCTTCCTGGCTGCGGGCGCTGCCTTGGCGGCCAAACTTCTTCATCGAAACATGAACGCGTCAAATACCGGTGCGCCTGATCATGGCTTCGCCACCGATATTCTGGATGGGTTGTGGCAGATCAAGGCCATGGGGGCGGAGAACCTCGTTCTGCGTCTGGCCGAGGGCGTGGCCGGGCGCAAAGCCGCCGACGACCGCGCGCGCGTGCGGTCGGTCCTGGGCGCGATCCGCGTTGCCGACCTGTTCGAGCGTTTGGCCTTGGTGTTGTGCGTTCTTGCCGGGACTGTCCTTTGTCTGAACGGGCTGATCACCTTCGGTCAGTTGGCGGCGGGGGCGTTGATCTCGCTGGTGCTGGTGCGCGACGCCTATCGTGGGACCGCCGCCTGGACCCTGTCCCGTGTCGCCCCGCCCGAGGCCATCGCCACCCCCCGGCGCGTGGAAACGGAACCTTTGCCGCGCGTCACCGGCAACCTGATGGTCAATCGGGTCAGCTTCGAAGAACCCGCCGAAGGCTTGCGAACGGTTTCTCGACAACTGCTCGACCGTGTTCGGGTCGAGGTAGAGGCCGGGGAAATGGTCCTTCTCTCCAGTGGCGATAGGGCGATGCAGACGGCCCTGCTGCGCCTGATGGCCGGTTTGGAACTGCCGCAGGCCGGAACCGTATCCGTCGACGGTTATGACCTTTCGCATTTTCGGCCCGACAGCATCCGCCGTCAGATCGCCTATGTCCCGCCCTTGGGCGAGGTCCTGCCGGGAACGCTGATGGAGAACCTGACCGCGTATGACGGCGGCCGGACCCCGGATGCGATGGGGGCGGCGCGGCTGACGGGGCTGGATGTCAAGGCCGCGCGGATGGCTGACGGTTTCGATACCCGCTTGTCCGGTGGTGCGGCTGGCTTCCCTATTGGGTTTCGGCAGCATCTGGCCATCACCCGCGCCCTGGCGTTCAAGCCCAAGGTGTTGTTGCTCGACCATGCGACGGAAAACCTGGACAGCCAGGACCTGCGCGTGTTCTCCGAGGTTTTGGAGCGCCTCAAAGGGCGTGTGACCATCGTCTATTCCTCGTCGCAAACAGGCCTGCGGTCGCTTGCCGACCGCGCGGTCGATCTGGACGAGCTGGCGCCGGCGCCAGAAATCGGACCGACCCTGGAACAACACGGCGTCGACGATGCCGCCGATCGGGACGGGGAGGGCTGACGATGCGCGGCATTCCCCATCTGGAGGCGACCGACGATCTGTTCCTGCGCGCCCGCGTGTCCGGCGCGGAAGACCATCCTGGCGACGCAAGTGAAGGTGCCAGCAAGCCGTCCCAGGTTTGGCGGTCGTTGCGCCTGCAACGCCTTCAGGGCCTGGATGCTCAGGCTCAAGTACCGCCACCGCTGTTGCCGCTGTCACCCGAAGAGGCGATCGACATCGCGGAACCGGAGCCGGTCTCACCACCGCCAAGCCCGGCTGATCTTGAAATCGCCCTTTCGGAAGCGGTCGATCTGCCCGACGACTGGGCCACTGTCGTCGCCCAGGGCGGGGGGACGAACGTCGCGCATTGCCTGCGTGAATTGCTGGTCGCGTTGGATTGGAATGGGGCCGCGCGCCAAGTCGCCGAGGCAATGCCCCCGCGCGGGACGGCATTGGATGCGGCGGGCGTCAAACGGATCATGGCGCGGCTGGGGTATCGCTGTCGGACCTTCCGCGCCCGCCTGAACGAGTTGGGGCCGCAGGATTTCCCGGCCTTGTTCGTGTCCAAGAACGAGGATGCCATCGTTCTCAAGGCCTTTGGGCAAAGTTCTTTCCCAGGTTTCGATGGGGCGACGCGCAACCGCCGTCCGATTGCCCGCGACCGCCGCGCGGGATGGGTTTTCGCCTTTGCTGCGGCCGATACGACCGAGAGCGCCGATCCGCCGCCGCCCGCCACGGCGACCGGTTTGCTTTGGGCGATGTTGGGGCCGCGCGCCAAAAGTCTCGCCGTTGCCACGGTCGCCCAAGGCGCCTTGGCCCTAGTCGGTCCATTGTTGCTTCTGGTCGCCTTGGATCATGCTATTCCGGCAGGCTCCTTGCCGATGACACTGTTTTTCGCCGGGGCGGCGGGATTGGCATTGATCTTCGAACAACCGTTTCGCGCCTGGCGCGATCGGGTCGCTTTGCCGGCTGCGACCGCGCCGGGTAGCTTGGCGCTTCGTGCCTTGGCCCGGACCGTGGCGCTGTCGCCCGCCATGGTTTTGGGCTCGACGTCCGGGGCCCGCCGCGCTCGGTATGACGAATTTCAGGCCGGGGGACCGGCGGCGGTGATGCGCGTCACCGGGGCGGCCTTGGGCATGGTTGCTGCGTTGATCGGCTTGATCGGGGTCGCTGTTCTTGGTGGGGTTCTGGCGGCCGTGCCGATTGGCGGTTTGGTGCTGATGGCCTTGGCTGCGTGGATCCTGCGCGGCGGCTTGCGGAAGGCCACGGCGCGTGCCGTGCGCGCCGCTGGGGCCTTTACCCAACGCTGGCGTGACTTCTCTATCGTTC
The DNA here is from genome assembly GCA_964012715.1 of uncultured Rhodospirillaceae bacterium. Taxonomy (GTDB): domain Bacteria; phylum Pseudomonadota; class Alphaproteobacteria; order Rhodospirillales; family Casp-alpha2; genus UBA1479. The sequence goes on from CAXGUG010000127.1 coordinate 3,444, forward strand.
ATCAGACGGTCGTCGATACCGGCGCGGAAGTGGTCTCGGAACGACGGTTGGAGAGCGCCGCGGCCGAGGCATCGCAATCGGCGGGAGAAGCCGCCGGGCGATCGCGCGCCGTTGCGATCATTTCCCGATGGCTGGCCTGGGTTGGTGTTGCCGTGACGGCTGCGGTCGGCGGAAGCCTTGTGGTTATGGGCACGCTGAGCCCCGGTGCATTGGCGGCTTCGGTCCTGCTTTCCTGGGGCGTGCTGGCGGCAGGGGCGCGGCTTGCCGCAACCGCAGGTGATGCCGCGCGGCTGTGGTGTGGTCTGGCGCAGGCGCGGCGGCTTCATGCCTTGCCGGGCGAGCGTCAATTGGGCGTGCCCTCGACGCCGCCGCGTTTGATGAGCGGCCATGTCGATGTGAGTGGCCTGTCGACCGCGCCCGCAGGCGGGGTCGAGGCGCCGCTCGACGATGTATCCCTTTATGCAGATCCGGGCGAGGTCGTCGCCGTCGTCGGGGATTATCAATCGGGCAAGTCGGCATTGCTGCGTGTTCTGGCCGGGTTGCAGCCTGCCACGGCGGGCCATGCGCGGCTGGATGGTGTTGAAACCAGCCTGTTCGATCCGGTGCAATTGCGGCAGTCCGTCGCTTATGTGCCGGAAACGCCTGAATTCCTGCCGCTGCCGATCGAGGCGAATCTGCGCCTGATGAACCCGGTCGCATCCGACGCCGATATGCAGGCGGCCTGTGATCTAGCCGGGGTGATGGAAGAAATCCGCGTCATGGAAACGGGCGTGGGCTCGCACCGCCGGTTCGGCCTGGACATCAACATGGGCCTGTTCAAGCGCGATCCGCACCCGGGATTCCTGAAACGCGTAGCCTTGGCGCGCGGATACATTCGAAACAGTGGGTTGCTGCTGTTGGACGGCCCGGAACGCCAACTGGACCCGGAGGGCGAGCAGGCCTTGCTGCGGGCGATCGAAAGCCTGCGCGGCCATACGACGGTGATCGTCGCCACCGACCGGCCGCAGATCATTCGTCTGGCCGATCGGGTGTTATGGCTCGATGGCGGCCGTTCGCGCGCCGAGGGACCGTCATCGACGGTTCTCGATCAGCTTTACGCCGAAGGCCGCGTCGGCCAGACTTTGAGCGAATCATGACGACTCAACCCGGCCATACGCCTCAGGCCTATACGGCGGAGACCCAAGCGCCCGCGACCGACGCGGCGGCGCTGACGCTGCTTGAGGACGGCTCGGCTTCCGCTACCGAGGGGCGTCGGCGGCTTTGGTCCAGGGGCGTGATCGCCGGGATCATCGCCGTGGTGGCCGCGACTGCTGTTTGGGCGTCCTTCGCCGAAGTGCAGCAAACGGTCGAAGCCGCCGGGGCCGTCGTGCCCGCCGGACAAATCCGCGCCATTCAGCATTTGGAAGGCGGCGTGATCGAAGAGGTGGCGGCCAAGGAAGGGCAGTTGGTCGAACAAGGAGCGGTGCTGATGCGCCTGGATCCGACCCAGATCAAGGCACAGTACGAACAAGCCCGGATCGAAGAAACGGCGCTGGCCCTGAAGGCCGAGCGCCTGCGCGCGATCGGTGAGGGGCGGGAGCCCAATTTCGCCTTCGCCGACCCTCGGTTCCAAAACCTGGTTCAGGATCAATGGGCGGTTTACAACGGCTGGCAGCGCCTACAGGAAAACCGCCGGGTGATCTTGGAATCTCGTGTGCAGCAGCGCCGCGCCGATTTGGAGCGCCTCAAGGGCGACGACGACACACTGACCCGCAAAGCGCAGATTTTGGCCGAGGAATTGGCCATGCGGGAAGAGCTCTATAAAAAAGGCCTGAGCCCCAAGATCTTGCTGCTGAACGTTCGGCGGCAGGTCGCGGATGTGCGCGGCGACCTGGCGGGCAACATCGCCAAGCGGGACAAGCTCAACCAAGCGCTGGACGAGGCGAATTCCGAATTGGACGGCTTGGACAGTCAGGCGCGCGAGGAAGCCACGGCGGAACTTGGCGTGATCAGCGCCAAACTCGCCCAGGCCCAGGAAGAAGCCAAACGCTTGGCGGCGCGTGTCGCGGCTTTCGATATTCGCGCGCCGGTCAAAGGTTTCGTCAAAGGAATTGACGGTTATGCTAAAGGCCGCATCGTCCCGGCGGCCTCGACGGTGATGGAAGTCGTCCCGGTTGACGATGATCTGGTTGCCGAGGTGCGCCTGATGCCGCGCGATATCGGGCGGGTGACGGTCGGCCAGCCGGTCGTTGTTCATGTCAGCGGCGCTGGCGAAGACCGCAAGGGACGCGTCGGCGGTGAGTTGCGCGACGTCTCAGCCGGAACATTTACCGATGCGCATGGTGCACCGTTCTACCGCGCAACAATCGTGTTGGATCAAGCATTTACGGGCGACGACCCGAATACCAACAAGATTTTGCCCGGCATGCAGGTCGATGTCCGAATCAGGACCGGGCGGCAAACCTTGCTTGAATACCTGTTCCGTCCCGCCAGCAGTGCTCGGCTGCTGCTTTAGTCCGCTTTATCAGCCGCCAACTTGGCGCCCATTTCGATGATGCGTTGCGTCTCCGACCACAGCGGCAGGCTGGGAATTTCCGATAGCGGCATCCACAAGGCGTCGGCGGCATCGGCGGCGGCTTTCGGTTCACCCGCGACCCAGCGGCAGACGACGTCGACCAGGGTATAGTGAAACTGCAATCGGCCCTCGTCGTCCTTGGTCATGCTGTCGACGACGTCGATCAGGCCCAGGACCTCTGCTTCGATGCAGGTTTCTTCCAGCACTTCGCGAATGGCGCCCTGGTATACCGTCTCGCCGAGCTTTTGCGCGCCACCGGGTAGCGACAGACTACCCAGCCGGGGCGGCTTGCCGCGACGGATCATCAACACATGCTCGTCCTTGATCACGACAGCACCGATGCCGACGATCGGGCGTTCCGGGTATTCGCGGCTCATCTTGGCTGCACCCGTGCCGGGTCGCGGCGGATTGAACAATCGGACATGTAAAAAAGGCTCCCCAAGGCGGCTGGAGCGGCTACACTAACCGCAACGGCGCGACGCTGAAACGGGAAACGAATCCCTGCGCCTGACGAGCGGTGAATGGCCGGGATGCCGGCTGATTGAACTTTGGTGAACAGGGGCTTCGCATGTCGGCCACGGGCGTTCTTGAACGCAAGATGTACCAAGACGGCGACCGCATTTTTAAAGAAGGCGACGAAGGGTTGTTCGCCTATCTGGTCCAAAGCGGCGCTGTCGAAATCTATCGCGAACAAACCGGTCAGGTCATCGCGACCATTGGCGCCGGCGGGATTTTCGGCGAAATGGCGTTGATCGACGGTAAGCCGCGCGCGGCCTCGGCCCGGTCTTCGGGCGGGTGCAGCGTTGTGGTCATCAACCGTGCCAATTTCCAACATCGCCTTAAAAAGTCCGACCCGTTCGTTCAGGGCCTGTTGAAGATTCTGGCCAGTACCGTCCGCCGGATGAGCAATTGACGGCGCGACCAACGGCACGGATGATCCTCTGATGTTTGAAGACTTTACCTTGGACCGCCGCGCGGTCGGCGATAGCGCCGTCAACTTCCGGATCGGCGGCGAAGGGCCGCCGTTGCTGTTGTTGCACGGATATCCGCAAACTCACGTCATGTGGCACAAATTGGCGCCCAAGTTGGCGGCCCATTACACGCTGGTGATGCCCGACCTGCGCGGCTATGGCGACAGCGCCAAGCCGCCGACGGACGCCCAGCATACGCCCTATTCCAAACGGGCGATGGCGGGCGACCTGGCCGCCTTGATGACCGACCTGGGATTCGAGCGCTTTGCCCTGGCCGGGCACGACCGGGGCGGGCGCGTCGCCCATCGCCTGGCCGCCGACCACGGCGACCGCGTGGTCAAGCTAGCGGTGCTGGACATCGCCCCGACCGAGCATATGTACCGCCTGACCGATATGGAATTCGCAACCGGCTATTACCACTGGTTCTTCCTGATCCAGCCGGCGGACATTCCGGAGCGGAT
>CAXGUG010000128.1:0-7416 GCA_964012715.1 uncultured Rhodospirillaceae bacterium
GCGAATTCGCCGAGGGCATGGCGGTGCTGGCCGACCATATTTCTTCGGTCGTGCCGAAGCATTACGTCGACGATATGAAGGCCCGCGCCAAGCCTTACTTGGATGATGGGGTTCCCCCGGCCCTGGCGCATAAGATCGCCCATCTGGTGAACCTGTATTCGGCCTGCGATATCGTCGGTCTGGCCAACCGGCGCAAGATGGATGTGCGCGAGGTCGCTAAGGTCTATTTCGCCCTGGGCACGCGGTTCCGCCTGGGCCGCCTGCGGGCCGCCGCCGGAAACCTGGAGTCGGACGATCACTGGCAGCAACTGGCCGTCGCGGCCCTGGTCGAGGAAATCTATTCCCACCAGCTGGCCCTGGCGTCCAATGCCCTGGATCATCTGTCCAAGGGTGACAAGGATCCGGCCAAGGCCATTGCCGATTGGGCGGCGCGGAACCAGACCGCGGTCGATCAGACGGAAGTTCTGCTCAACGAGCTTTGGACGACCGAGGTCAATGATCTGTCCATGGTCGCCGTCGCGTCGCGTCAATTGCGGGCCCTGGCGGATGCTCAAGCCTGACGGACACCCGATTACGCAAAAGAAAAGGGCCGCTAACGCGGCCCTTTGTCATTTCGGTATTTTGCCGCGCTTAATGGCGGAAATGGCGCATTCCGGTGAAGACCATGGCCAGGCCCGCTTCGTCCGCGGCCTTGATGACTTCGTCATCGCGCATGCTGCCGCCCGGCTGGATGATCGCCGTGGCCCCGGCCTCGGCCGCGGCCAGCAGGCCGTCGGCAAAGGGGAAGAATGCATCGGAGGCAACGACCGAGCCGATTGCCCAGCTTTCCGCATCACCGGCAACGCGCGCGGCGTCCTGGGCTTTCCACGCGGCAATGCGCGATGAGTTGACGCGGCTCATCTGGCCCGCGCCGACACCGACCGTGGCCTGATCCTTGGCATAGACGATGGCGTTGGATTTGACGTGCTTGGCGACGGTGAACGCGAAGCGCAGATCGGACATTTCCTTGTCCGTCGGCGCGCGCTTGGTCACGACCTTCAGATCGCCGATCAGGTCGGCGTCGCGGCCCTGCAACAGATAACCCCCGGCAAGCGAGCGCACGGTCATGCCCGTGGCTTTGGCGTCCGGCATATCGCCGGTAACCAGAACGCGCAGGTTCTTCTTGGCTGCCAACACGGCCTTGGCCGCGTCGTCGATGGCGGGCGCGATCACCACTTCGGCGAACAGCTCAGCCACCGCCTCGGCGGTCTTGGCGTCCAGGGCTCGGTTGACGGCGATGATCCCGCCGAAGGCACTTTCCGTGTCACAGGCGAGCGCCCGCTGATAGGCGGTAAAGAGGTCGTCCGCCCGGGCGACGCCGCAGGGGTTGGCGTGCTTGACGATGACGCAGGCCGGGCCGTCGGTGAATTCGGCGGCCAGTTCGAATGCGGCGTCGGTGTCGTTGAGGTTGTTGAAGCTCAACTCCTTGCCCTGCAGCTGCTCCGCCGTGGCGATGCCCGGTCGGGCGTCGCCGCCGACATAGAACGCGGCTTCCTGGTGCGGGTTTTCGCCATAGCGCAGCACCTGACGGCGTTCGCCGGCCATGGTCATGCGCTTGGGGAAGGTGTCGCCCAACTGGCCAGCGAACCAGCCGGAAATGGCCGAATCATAGGCCGCCGTGCGGGCATAGGCCGTGGCTGCCAGCTGTTTGCGGAATTCCGGGGTCGTGGCGCCGCCGTTCGCGGTCATTTCGGCGATCAGGGCATCGTAATCGTCGGCATCGACGACCACGCTGACGTCGCCGTGGTTCTTGGCGGCGGCGCGGATCAGGGCCGGGCCGCCGATGTCGATGTTTTCGATGCAGTCGTCGAAGGCGGCGCCCTTGGCGACCGTCGCTTCGAACGGATACAGATTCACGATCAACAGATCGATCGGCTTGATCCCATGATCGGCCATGGCCTTCTGGTGTTCGGCATTGGCGCGAACGGCCAACAGGCCGCCATGGATCATCGGCTGCAGGGTCTTGACCCGGCCGTCCATGATTTCCGGAAAACCGGTGAAGTCGGAAACTTCGACCACGGGCACGCCGGCGTCTTTCAGCAATTTGGCGGACCCGCCGGTCGACAGGATCTCGACGCCCTTACCGGCCAGAAAGGCACCCAGTTCGGCCAAGCCGGTCTTATCGGAAACGGAAATCAGGGCGCGGCGGATTGGCTCGTTCATGCTTGTTATGCTCTCTTTTCCTGAACTGCAGGGGAGGTTTCGGCAACGTCGCCGGAAAATTCGGGCACCAGGCCGTCAACGACCCGGGCGGCGGCGGCAAGATCGCCTTTTCGGCAGGCATTGGCAAGGTCGTCGAAGGCGGATTCGACCTCGGCAAGATCGATCAGGCGCGGCGTGGCCAGAAGCACGCCCGGCTGTACGGTCGGCACCGGCGCTTCTTCGCCGTGGAAGATCTCTTCGAACAGCTTTTCGCCGGGGCGGATGCCGGTGAACTCGATCATCACGTCCTTGTCGGGGGTCAGCCCGGCCAGGCGGATCATTTGCCGCGCCAGATCGACGATTTTGACCGGCTTGCCCATGTCGAGCACGAAGATGCGTCCGTCGGCATCGCTTTTCACGCCAAGCGTCGACGCGGACAGGACCAGTTCCACGGCCTCGCGAATGGTCATGAAATAGCGGGTCATTTCCGGGTCGGTCACGGTCAGGGGGCCGCCCGCCGCCAGTTGACGTTCGAACAACGGCACCACCGATCCGGTGGATCCCAGGACGTTGCCGAAACGCACGGTGATGAAGCGGGTGCCGCCGTTTTTGCGGCTTTCCACGTCCATCGCCTGACAGACGATTTCGGCCAGCCGTTTGCCGACGCCCATGACGCTGGTTGGGTTTACGGCCTTGTCGGTCGAGATCATGACCATCGCGACCGATCCGGCGTCGCGCGCCGCGCGGGCCAGGATCAAGGTCCCGATGGCATTGGTTTCCAGGCCTTCGGCCTTGTTGGCTTCGACCAGGGGCACATGTTTGCGGGCGGCGGCGTGGAACACCAGTTCCGGCCCATGGTCGGCGAACACGCGGGCGATCTGTTCCGGGTCGCGAACATCGGCCATCACGGCGATGCGCGGGATGGCCGGGAAGTTGCGGCCCAGTTCCTGGTCGATTTCATAAAGGGCAAATTCGGATAGCTCCAACAACACCAGGCAGGACGGCTCGAACTGGCAGACCTGCCGCGCCAATTCCGCGCCGATCGACCCGCCGGCGCCGGTCACCAGGACTCGCCGACCCTTGACCAGGGCGGCCATGGCGTCGCGGTCCAGCGGCGTTTGCGGCCGACCCAACAGGTCTTCGACCGCGACCGGCCGCAGGTCCAACTTGTCCTGCAGGCCGTCCTTGAAATCGGTCATCTTGGGCAGGCGCGCCAGATTGAGGCCCAGGCGTTCGGATTCCGTCAACAGGTCGCGGACGATCTCGCCGTCCATGTTTTCCCGCGTCAGGACAACGCGGCGCGGCTGATCCGGTGTGCCTTCCAGGCGCGCCGCGGCGCGGCCCAGGTCGCGGACGGTGCCCAAAACTTCGACACCGCGAATGAATTGTCCGACCCGGTTGGCCCGTTCGGACAGCATGCCGACGACGCGGTAGTCGGGGCGGTCGGTCGCAGCCAAGGAGCGGATGAACAGTTCGGCTTCATCGCCGGCCCCGGCCAACAACACGGGAATGCGGGTATCTTCGCCGTCCAAGGTCAAGCTCGGGGCCCGTTTGTCCTTCAATATGCGGTGGATGAAGCGCGGCCCGCCCAGCATGCCGATCAGGATCACCCATTGAATGGCGAACAACGAGCGCGGAAAGTCTTCCAATCGGACCCAGGCGAACATGGCGATCAGGAAGACCAGAACCGCCAACGTCACGGCTTTGGTGATGGCCAAAAGGTCGGCGATCGAGGCATAGCGCCAGACGCCCCGGTAAAGTCCCATGAAATAGAAAATCGCCGCGGCTTCGACGGTGAAGAACAGGCCCGCCGAGATCATGACCTCAAGCGGCTGCAGCCAGATGTCGTCGCCCATGCGCAAGACGAGGGCGAGCGGAAACGACGCCGCCGCCATGAAGATATCATGGCCATAGGCGATCCATCCCCGAGGGGGTATGCGGCGCAGGGCAAAATTGAACAGGTTCATGGTCGTTTTGCTACGGGGCCTGGGCAAAGCATCGGCGTCGGCGCCCCTGCTTTTACCATCAATATGGCGAACCTCAAGCTTTCGAAGGCCCCAATACGGTATGTTATCCGCCGGTATTTCGCCGGGTTCCGGCATGATGCAGGGAAACCAGCAGAATAATAACGGGAACGGCCGCCATGGCACAGGCCAGCAACGGGTGCAATTGGGCCTGGAAAACGGCAATTCCGATCAATACGAGATTGCAGGCGACGATCTCGAGCGTTACCCGCGAATGGGGAACCCCAGCGATCACCGGACGTTGGTAGAAATGCTCCCGGTGGGCCCGCCAGACCTTTTCACCCCGGGCCAACCGGCGCAACAGGGTAATCGTCGCATCCGACAGGTAATAGGCCGGAAGGATCAGCGCCGCCGCCCAGGGGCCTTGCGCGGCTAAGGACAGCAACAACCAGCCCAGCAGGAAGCCCAACGGTACGCTGCCGACGTCGCCCAGGAAGATCCGGGCCGGGTGCCAGTTCCATAAAAGAAAGCCGCAGGCGACGGCGACGGCGCAAATCCCCAATGCGCCCAGGTCGAGCGCCAATCCAGCCATCATCACGACGGCGGCGACGCCAAGCCCGATCGCGGCCGTTTCCGCCCCCGTAATCCCGTCGATACCGTCCATAAAATTGAACAGGTTGATGAACCAGACCCATCCAACGGCGATGATCGCCACGGCAACGGGGCGGGGTAGGATGTCCGCCAGGGGCTGCGCCAGGGTCGGTTCGACCCAAAGGGCGATGGCCACCGCCAGGATATGCGACGAAAACCGGACCAGCGGTGACAGACTGTGTTTATCGTCAAGCCAGGACAAGGCGGCCAAAACGAATGCCGGGACCAGAACGTGCAGCGTCGGGCGGTCGGCGACCAGCCACCACAGCGGCAACAAAACGGCGATGACGACGAGTCCGCCTCCCTGCGGCGTCGGCACGGTGTGATTGCTGCGCTCGTTCGGTCGCGCCAACAGGTCGCGGTTGATCAGGTAGCGGCGCAACGGCCCCATGGCCAGCGCGACCAGGGCGAAGCCGGTCGCGGCCAAGGCCAGAAGCATGGGCGTGAAAAGGGTGATTTCGTCGGTCATGGTTCAGCTGCGTCGATCAGGACGATAAGACCGTTTTGTACAACGCCACGATGCGGCCGCCTACTTTATCGGCGGCGTAGATCTGTTCGGCGTCGTGGCGCGCGGCGGCGCCCATGCGGGCGCGCATGGCCGGGTCGGCGGCCAGCCGGTCGATGGCGTCGGCCAGAACGGCGGCATCGCCGACGGGAACGAGAATGCCCGTTTGCTCGGGCTTGACCAATTCGCGGCAGCCCGGCACGTCGGTCGCGATCATGGGCCGTCCGGCGGCGGCGGCTTCCAGCAGGCTTTTCGGCATCCCTTCGCGGTAGGACGGCAGAACGGCGATATGCGCTCCGGCCCAGACAGCGGCGATATCCTTGGTTTCGCCCGGCCAGTCGACGATGCCGTCGCGGACCCAGGCTTCGAGCTGATCGCGGGTGACCGAGGTCGGATTGCCGTCGTCGGGCGCGCCGATCAGAACCATGCGAATCTCATGTCCCCGGTCGCGCAGGATCTGCGCCGCCTGGGCGAATTCCTCGACCCCCTTGGTTTTCAGCAACCGTCCGACCAGGACCGCGCGTACGGGCGGGGCAGGCGGTTCCGGCGTGGCGGGGAACTGCTCGAGATCGACACCCGATCCGGGGATCAGGGTCATCCGTGCCGGTCGCCCGATCCCCCGGCTCAACAGGAAATCCCGGTCGTCGGCGTTCTGGACCAGCATATGCACGCGCCGGTTCCGGCACAGAAGGCGCAGGACGCCTGTTAGGACGGTGCCGAGGATGCGAGATTTCAGGGACCGCCTGCCGCGACCGTCGCCGGTGAACAGAATTCCCAGCCCGGTGAAGGCATTGACGATCCCCGCGCGGGGCGCGGACAGGCGCGCCGCCAGGGTGCCGTAAAGGATCGGCTTGGCGGCGACGTTGTGGATCAGGTCGGGTTTGAACACGCCCAGAATACGGCGCAGTTCCGCCAGGTATTCCAGGTCTTTGCTTGGCGACAACCCAGCCCGCTCGACCGTGGTCGGAAAGACCTCGATACCCAGGGCGCGGATCGCTTCGGCATGATCCGATACGCGGGTCGCGACGGCGACGCGCAGGCCCATGCCCAACGCGGCGCGGGCCATGGGCAGGCGATGGCGCAGGAAGGCCCAATCCTCGGTAACGATGAACAACAGCCGCGGGGGCGTTGTCGCCGCGTCGGTCATCGGGCTGCTACAGCCGCCACAGATCGACCGGGGCGGGGCGGGCGTCGCGATCCAGCCGCGCGCGAACGTCGACGACCAGACCGTCTTCGGCGGCGAGCAATCCGGCGATCCAGTCCCAGCCGCGCGTGAGATAGGTTTCGTGGGCGACGGCCAGGATCACCGCATCGGCTTCGGCAAGGTCGCTCTCCGCCGCCAGATCGATCCCGAATTCGTGGGAAACCTCGGCCTTGTCGGCCAAGGGATCATGGACCCGGACCTGCACGCCGAAACGTTCCAGTTCATGAACGATGTCGATGACCTTGGTGTTGCGAACGTCGGGCACGTTTTCCTTGAACGTCAGGCCCAGGATCGACACCCGAAGGGGGCCGGAGCGACCCTTGTTCAACAAACGGCGCACCGTTTCGCGGGCGATGAACGGGCCCATCTCGTCGTTGATCTGGCGACCCGCCAGGATCACTTCGGGGCGGTAGCCCGCCTTTTCGGCCCGGTGGGTCAGGTAATAGGGGTCGACGCCGATGCAATGTCCGCCGACCAAACCGGGGCTGAACGGCAGGAAATTCCATTTGGTCCCGGCGGCGGCCAGAACGTCCGAAGTATCGATGTCCAGCCGTTCGAAAATCAGCGCCAGTTCGTTCATCAGCGCGATGTTCAAGTCGCGCTGGGTGTTCTCGATGACCTTGGCGGCCTCGGCGGTCTTGATGGTCGGCGCCATATGCACACCGGCGGTGACGACGGCGCCATAGGTCTCGGCGACGATCCGGGCCGTCTCGGCGTCGCAGCCGGAAACCACTTTCTTGATCGTTTCGAACCGATGTTCGTGGTCGCCCGGATTGATGCGCTCGGGCGAATAGCCGACAAAGAACTCGCTTCCGTAGCTCAGGCCGGATCGTTCGGCCAGAAGGGGCACGCATTCTTCCTCGGTGGCGCCGGGATAGACCGTGGATTCGTAGACGACGATGTCGCCTTTC
>CAXGUG010000129.1:0-7375 GCA_964012715.1 uncultured Rhodospirillaceae bacterium
GAGATCTCCGGTCTGGGAAGCGTCACCCTGGACGAGCTGCGCCGCATCAACGAATCCTGGATGCCGGCCTTCATGACCGGGCCCCAGGGCTAAGGCAGAAAATTCCGTCGCTGGCGACGGTTGACCTTGGCCCCGAGGCGGGCCATATCTTGAGCCAATGTATTGCTGAAATTGGGGTAGCCGACATGGCCATGGCAGCCGGAGAAATCGAAAGCCTTATCCGCGACGGAATTCCTGACGCGGATGTCACCATCGAAGACCTGCGGGGCGACGGGGATCATTACCTTGCCGTCGTCGTGGCCGAAGCCTTCCGCGGCAAATCCCGCGTTCAGCAGCATCAGATGGTCTATCAGGCGCTTCAGGGGCGCATGGGCAATGAATTGCATGCCCTGGCCTTGCAGACCTCGGCGCCGGCGGAATAACCCCCCACAAGGAACGGTCCCCATAGGCCCGTCTCGGCGATTCTTTCGCCGCCACCGGCCGGGATCCATGAAAGGAAATGCAGATGAGCGAGAATCCGGTTTTCGCCCAGATTAAGGACGAAGTCGACGGCAACGATGTGGTGCTGTTCATGAAGGGCACGCCCATGTTCCCGCAATGCGGCTTCTCCGCCGCCGTGGTCCAGGCCCTGTCGATGATGGGCGTGAAGTTCAAGGGCATCAACGTCCTGGACGACATGGAAATCCGCGAAGGCATCAAGGCCTTCACCAACTGGCCGACGATCCCGCAGCTCTACGTCAAAGGCGAATTCGTCGGTGGTTGCGACATCATCCGCGAGATGTACGAAAGCGGCGAATTGAAGCAGCTCTTCGACGAAAAAGGCGTTGAAAACGCCGCCTGAATCCCGTCTTATTTTCGCGGGTTAAAACACCCCATAAAAACGAGGCCCCCGAGTTTCCAGGGAGGGGCTTGAGGGAAGGGCCGCCTATTGGCGGTCCTTTTCTTTGTCCGGCTTATTTCGCAAGCGCGAACAAAAATCCACAATTCATCGATTTGTTTTCCCTGCCCCAAGCACCATTTCGGCGCTCAGGAAAGGCCCTCGCGCGCCTAAAAATCGCGGATTTCCAGGGCTTTCACATTAATCGGTAAATACGATCAAAAATTTTTAATAAATCTATTTTATAATTTTTTTTGCACGCGCTATACCATCCTCCGTGAGCCACTACCAACCAACAAACGGAGCAGATATGTCTGTCATCAATACCGAAATTAAACCGTTCCAGGCCGAAGCCTTCCAGGGCGGCAAGTTCTTCACCGTCACCGAAGCCGATGTGAAGGGCAAGTGGGCGGTTTTCTTCTTCTACCCCGCCGACTTCACCTTCGTCTGCCCGACTGAACTCGAAGATCTGGCGGACAAGTACGCTGAACTTCAGCAGATGGGCGTTGAAGTCTATGGCGTGTCGACCGACACCCACTTCTCGCACAAGGCTTGGCACGATTCCTCCCCGGCCATCGGCAAGATCAACTTCCCGATGCTCGGCGACCCGACCGGCACCGTCACGCGCAACTTCGAAGTGATGCGCGAAGGTCAGGGCCTTGCCGACCGTGGCACCTTCGTGGTCGACCCGGACGGCATCATCCAGGTCATGGAAGTGACCTGTGAAGGCGTCGGCCGTAACGCCGCCGAACTGGTGCGTAAGATCAAAGCCGCCCAGTACGTGCGCAACAACCCGGGTCAGGTTTGCCCGGCCAAATGGGAAGAAGGCGCCGAAACGCTGGCTCCGTCCCTGGAATTGGTCGGCAAGATCTAATCCGAACCGGCTCGCGGGCGCGCCATCCGGCGCGCCCCAACGGGCCCCGATCCTCCGGGGCCCCGCCGTTTCTCTCCCGCCTATAGAAAAAAGAAGACAGGACCATGTTGGACGATACCCTGAAAACCCAATTGAAAAGCTACCTGGGCAACCTCCGGGCGCCGATCGAGCTGGTCGCCTCGCTGGGCGAGGGCAAAGCCTCGCAGGACATGCAGGCGCTGCTCGTCGATATCGCGGGCCTCTCCGACAAGGTCTCCTGGCGCGCGGCTGAAGGCGCCGAACAGGACGCTCGCGTCCCCTCGTTCGCGATCCTGCGCGACGGCCAGGAAACCGGTGCGCGCTTCGCGGGCATCCCGCTGGGCCACGAATTCACTTCGTTGGTTCTGGCGCTGCTGCATTCCGGCGGTCACCCGCCAAAGGTGGATGCCGAGGTTCTGGAGCAGATCAAGAATCTGCCGGGCGAATTCCACTTCGAAACCTATTTCTCCCTGTCCTGCCAGAACTGCCCGGACGTGGTGCAGGCGCTGAACATCATGTCTGTGTTCAACCCGAACATCACCCACGTCGCCATCGACGGCGCGCTGTTCAAGGACGAGGTCGATTCCCGCCAGGTCATGGCCGTTCCCTCGGTTTATCTGAATGGCGAGCCCTTCGCCCAGGGCCGTATGGAACTGGAAGAGATCCTGAGCAAGATCGACACCGGCGCCAGTGCCCGCATGGCCGAAGCCATCGCCGCCAAGGATGCCTTCGACGTGCTGATCGTCGGCGGCGGTCCTGCCGGTGCCGCGGCTGCCGTCTATGCGGCGCGCAAGGGCATCCGCACGGGCATCGCGGCTGAACGGTTCGGCGGTCAGGTGCTCGACACCATGGCCATCGAAAACCTGATCTCGGTTCCCCATACCGAAGGTCCGGCCCTGGCCATGGCGCTGGAAACCCACGTCAAGGAATACGACGTCGACATCATGAACCTGCAACGGGCGTCCAAGCTGGCCCCCGCCGGACAACCCGGCGGCCTGCACGAGATCGTGTTGGAAAACGGCGCCAGCCTGAAATCCCGCACGGTCATCATCAGCACCGGCGCGCGCTGGCGGCAGATGAACGTCCCGGGCGAGGACGAATACCGCAACAAGGGCGTTGCCTACTGCCCGCACTGCGACGGCCCGCTGTTCAAGGGCAAGCGCGTGGCGGTGATCGGCGGCGGTAACTCCGGCGTCGAGGCGGCCATCGACCTGGCCGGTGTCGTCGCCCATGTCACGCTGATCGAGTTCGACAGCCAGCTCCGCGCCGATGCGGTGTTGCAGACCAAGCTGCGCTCGCTGCCCAACGTCGAGATCATCACCTCGGCCCTGACGACCGAAGTGAACGGCGACGGCAACAAGGTGACGGGCCTGACCTATAAGGACCGCAACACCGAGGAAAGCCACACGGTCGACCTGGAAGGCATCTTCGTTCAGATCGGCCTGGTGCCGAACACGGAATGGCTGAAGGGCACGGTCGATCTGAGCCCGCGTGGCGAGATCGAAGTGGATGCCCGGGGGGCGACCTCCGTCCCCGGCGTGTTCGCCGCCGGCGACGCCACGACGACGCCGTACAAGCAGATCGTGATCGCCATGGGCGACGGGGCGAAAGCATCGCTCGGCGCGTTCGACTACATGATCCGTCAGGTCCCGGCCGAGGCCGCTGCCTGACCCACTGCATACCTCAGACACCGCAAAGCGCCGCCGCGCCCTCCCGGGACGGCGGCGTTTTCGTATCTGCGCCACGGGTCGCCGACCACACAAAGAAAAAGGGGTGCCGAAGGGCACCCCTTTTCCGGCGCGGTGGATCGCGCCGATCTGCGAATGTCGCGTCCCTTAGCGGGAGTAGAATTCGATGACCAGGTTCGGTTCCATCTGAACCGGGTACGGAACGTCAGCCAGCTTCGGCGTGCGCAGGAAGGTCCCGGCCAGCTTCTTCTGGTTCACTTCCATGTAATCCGGAATGTCGCGCTCGGCGGATTCGACGGCCAGCAGCACCAGCGGCATTTCGCGGGACTTTTCCTTGACCTCGATGACGTCGCCTTCACGGACCTGATAGGACGGGATGTTGACCTTCTTGCCGTTGACCTTGACGTGGCCGTGGTTGACGAACTGACGGGCGGCGAACACGGTCGGCACGAATTTCATGCGGTAGACGACGGCGTCCAGGCGGCGCTCCAACAGGCCGATCAGGTTTTCCGAGGTATCGCCACGACGACGGGCGGCTTCAGCGTAATAAGCGCGGAATTTCTTCTCGGAGATGTTGCCGTAGTAGCCCTTCAGCTTCTGCTTGGCCATCAGCTGGATGCCGTAATCGGACGGCTTCTTGCGCCGCTGGCCATGCTGGCCCGGGCCATATTCGCGGGAGTTGACGGGGCTTTTCGGGCGACCCCAGAGATTTTCGCCCAGACGGCGGTTAATCTTGTATTTCGAGGCGATGCGCTTCGACATATCGACAGTCCTTATTGCTTTGCCGGCGGCGGGTTTTTTTGATGCCGCGGCGGTCTACGTTGTCCCGGTAGGCCTTGATCCCTCCCCGGCCCCGTAGGTCCGTGAAAGGGGGCGGGATGCACCCAGATAGGCAGTGACATCCACGTTCCCGGGAATGAAGCTGCGCAATATAGGCATCCGGGCCGATAAGTCAATGCATCCGGCGGATTTCCTGGCCTGGACGGTTAATTTCGGCCCTGCGGTTGCGACCCCGTGCCCGGTCCTCTACCCTGGCGGGGATCACGGCACCTAAGGTTTTGATCGGGAACGCAAACCGCACGGATCAAATGTGAATATCCAGCACCACAATGAAACAGCCGAAACCACGGCTCCCCCCGCCGAAAACCCCCGTGCGGCGGGCGCCAGCGTGCGCTTCGACAACGTCCAGAAAAGCTATGACGGGGAAACCCTGGTCATCGACGGCCTGAACCTGGACATCGCGCCGGGCGAATTCCTGACCATGCTGGGCCCGTCCGGGTCAGGCAAGACGACGACCTTGATGATGCTGGCCGGGTTCGAGCCCGCGACCCACGGCGAAATCTATTTGAATGAACGCCCAATCAACAAGGTCCCGCCGCACAAGCGCGGGATCGGTATGGTGTTTCAGAACTATGCCCTGTTCCCCCATATGACCGTGGCGGAAAACCTGGCCTTTCCGCTCAGCGTGCGCAAGACGCCCAAGGCCGAGATCGCGGCCAAGGTCGCCCGCGCCCTGGAGATGGTCGAACTGCCCGATTTCGGCGACCGCCGCCCGGCGCAGCTTTCCGGCGGCCAGCAACAGCGCATCGCCGTGGCCCGCGCCCTGGTGTTCGAACCGGACCTGATCCTGATGGACGAACCCCTGGGTGCGCTGGACAAGCAATTGCGCGAACAGATGCAGTTCGAGATCAAGCACCTTCACGACAACCTGGGCGTGACCATCGTCTACGTGACCCATGACCAGTCCGAAGCCCTGACGATGGCCGACCGGATCGCCGTGTTCAACGAGGGCCGCATTCAGCAGCTTTCCACCCCGGACATGCTGTACGAACAACCGGCCAATTCCTTCGTCGCGCAGTTCATCGGCGAGAACAATCGCCTGAACGGCCAAGTTACGGAAGTCGCCGACGGCGAATGCCGGGTCGATCTGGACGGCGGCGGCTCGGTCCGCGCCCTGGCTGTCAATGTGGACGGGCCTGGCGCCCGCACGACCCTGTCGCTGCGGCCCGAACGCATCGCCCTGAACCCGCCCCCCGCCGAAACGGCGAACCTTTTGTCGGGCCGGGTCGAGGAACTGATTTACCTGGGCGATCACATTCGCCTGCGTCTGGCCCTGGCGGGCCGGACCGATTTCATCGTCAAGCTTCGCAACGACGGCGGCGGCCCGCCACCCCGTGTGGGACAGGACATTACCGTCGGCTGGCAGGCCGCCGATTGCCGCGCCCTCGACCCCGCGACAGCCTGACACCGAACCGAGCGCATTGCAGAAGGAGAGGATGCAGATGAACGCCAAGAAACCAATCGCCATTGCCGCCCTAAGCCTTGGGGTGAGCATCGGGCTTGCCTTGCAGGCCCAGGCTGGGGAAATCACCGTTGTATCCTGGGGCGGGGCCTATACGAAAAGCCAGATCGAGGCCTATCAGAAACCCTGGATGGCGAAGACCGGTCATAAGATCAAATCCGTCGACGCCCCGAACCCGGCGGCGCCGATCAAGGCCCAGGTCAAAGCCGGCAACGTCAGCATGGACGTCGCCGACCTGGAATATTCCGATGCCGTGCGCTACTGCGACGAAGGCCTGTTGGAAGAAATTGACGCCGCGGCCCTGCCGCCAGCGCCCGACGGCACCCCGGCGACCGAAGACTTCATCGAAGGCGGGCTGACCGATTGCGCCGTAGCCAACATCGTCTGGGCGACCGTGGTCGCCTATGACGCATCCAAGTTTCCCGATAATCAGCCGAAGACCATCGCCGACTTCTTCAACGTGAAGAAGTTCCCCGGCAAGCGCGGCCTGCGCAAGGGGGCCAAGCCGAACCTGGAGATGGCGTTGATGGCCGACGGTGTTCCGGCGGGCGAGGTTTATAAGCTGCTGGGCACGCCAGCGGGCGTGAAGCGCGCCTTTGCCAAGCTGGACGCGATCAAGAAACACGCCGTGTGGTGGGAAGCCGGCGCCCAGCCGCCGCAGCTTCTGGCCGACGGCGAAGTGGCCATGACCACCGCCTACAACGGCCGGATCTTCAACGCCGCGATCAGCGAAGACAAACCGTTCAAGATCGTCTGGGACGGCCAAATTCTGGATTTCGACCTGTTCGTCATCCCGAAGGGCGCGCCCAACAAGGACTTGGCCTTGGACTTCATCAAGTTCGCGACCGGCACCAAGCCGCTGGCCGATCAGGCCCGCTACATCCCCTATGGCCCGGCACGCAAATCCTCGGCCTCGTTGATCGGCACCTATCAGGACGGCAAGACCGAGATGGCCCCGCACATGCCGACGGCCCCCGCCAATATGAAGAACGCGTTGGTCAATAATTTCGAGTTCTGGGCCGACCGGGACACGGAATTGAACGAACGGTTCAACGCCTGGCTCGCCGCCAATTGACCCGATGACGGGGGCGGTCCAACAGCTCACCACCGACGACGGCACGCCGCTGAAAGCGGCGCTGGCGCGGACCGGCAGGCGCGCCCGGATTAGGGCGTTGCTGCTGGTCTCGCCGTTGTTGCTGTTCGTCCTGGTGACCTTTGCCGCCCCCATCGCACAGATGCTGTACCTCAGCATCCACAACCCGGTCTTCTCCGACAACATGCCCCGCTTGTCGACCTGGCTGCGCGCCAACCCGATCGACGACGTGCCGGGCGAAGCGGCGTTCGAGGCCCTGGTCCTGGACCTGAAAGAGGCGCGCAAGAAGCGCACCCATGCCCAGGTCGGGACCCGCATCAATTACGAGCGGGCGGGATCGACCAGCCTGTTCAAGTCGACGGCGCGGCGGGTCAAAAAGATCGACGGCCCGCCGTACAAGGAACAGATGCTTGCCATCAACAAGGCCTGGGGTGAATTGCACCTGTGGACGGTGATGGCCCGCGCCGCCCATCCCCATACGGCGGCGTTCTACGCCCAGGCGCTGGACCTGGCCTTCGACGAT
>CAXGUG010000130.1:0-7282 GCA_964012715.1 uncultured Rhodospirillaceae bacterium
GCCCGTCGCCCTTTCGCCGGGGGATAAAAAACCAAAAAAAACGCCGACCCGATGGGTCGGCGAAGTTCCGTTGGTGTGATTCAGATGGCGCGGATCCGTAGTCGGGGCAAAACCCCATCGCAAACGCGCCGTAACCAAGGATAAGGACGATGGCCCCGTCCCCATGGGGCGAGACCTTTATTGTCCTGCGTCATCCATGCCTTGCGCGAATGCGGGGCCGTTCCACCCCGCAGCAACAAGGCACTTCCTTGCTTGACCGTCACACAATATTCAAAATCGCCGATCGGTTCACCTAAAATCGTACAGCTTTTTGATTTTTTTTCATTTTTTTGTGAACTTTTACAAATTCCATTTGTGAAGTTATTCGCAACGCGAGTCCTTCTTTACGGAACCGGCCCCGCCCATTATGACTGTTCGCTTGTGAAGGCGGCCGCCGGCGACCGCCATTCCTCCCCCACGGTATTCGGAACTTTCATGGAAAAAATCAGCGTCCGCGGCGCCCGGGAGCACAACCTCCGCAACGTCGACGTGGAAATGCCGCGTAACAGCCTGACGGTCATCACCGGGCTGTCTGGATCGGGCAAGTCCTCGCTCGCCTTCGACACCATCTATGCCGAAGGACAGCGACGCTATGTCGAAAGCCTGTCGGCCTACGCCCGCCAATTCCTGGAACTGATGCAAAAGCCGGACGTCGACCATATCGACGGCCTCAGCCCCGCGATTTCCATTGAGCAGAAGACGACCTCGCGCAATCCGCGCTCGACGGTCGGCACGGTCACGGAAATCTACGACTACATGCGCCTGTTGTTCGCGCGGGTCGGTGTGCCGCATTCCCCCGCCACGGGCCTGCCGATCGAAAGCCAGACGGTCTCGGAGATGGTCGACCGCATCCTGGCCATGAAAGAAGGTACGCGCCTTTACCTGCTGGCCCCGGTCGTGCGCGGGCGCAAGGGCGAGTACAAAAAGGAGATCGCGGCCCTGGCGCAAAAGGGCTTCCAGCGCATCCGCATCGATGGCGAGTTGTACGACATCGAAGACGCGCCGGACCTGGACAAGAAGTTCAAACACGACATTGAGGTCGTGGTCGACCGCGTGGTGGTCGGGCCGGGCTTGGAAGCACGCTTGGCCGACTCTTTAGAGACGGCCTTGGACCTGGCCGACGGCATCGCCTATGCCGACGATGCCGATGCGCCCAAGGACGACGCTCCCAAAACCTCCAAAGGCGGTCGCAAGGGCGGCATCCAGGACCATGTGCCCGCCGGGCGCACCGTGTTCTCGGCGCGCTTCGCCTGCCCCGTCTCTGGCTTCACCATCGACGAGATCGAACCGCGGCTGTTTTCCTTCAACAACCCGTTCGGCGCCTGCCCGGCCTGCGACGGGTTGGGCACGGAAATGTTTTTCGACCCGGAACTGGTGGTGCCCGACGGCAAGCGTACCCTGGCGTCCGGCGCGGTCGCGCCCTGGGCCAATTCGTCGTCCAAATATTACGACCAGACCCTGAAAAGCCTGGGCGAGCATTTCGATTTCGACCTGACGATCCCGTGGAGCAAGCTGCCCGCCAAGGTCCGCGAGATCATCCTTTACGGTTCGGGCACGACCGACGTGACCATGCGCTACCACGACGGTAAGCGCGCCTATGAGATCACCAAGCCGTTCGAAGGCGTGATCCCCAATATGGAGCGGCGCTGGCGCGAAACGGATTCCAGCTGGGTCCGCGACGAATTGGCGCGGTTCCAAACCGTGACGACCTGTTCCGATTGCGGCGGCATGCGCCTGAAGCCCGAGGCCCTGGCGATCAAGATCGACGGCCTGCACATCTCCCAGGTCTCGGAAATGTCCATCGCCGAGGCCCATGACTGGTTCGCCGCACTGGAAGACAAGCTTGCCGGCAAGGACAAGGAAATCGCCCGCCGCATCCTGCGCGAGATCAACGAGCGCCTGGGCTTCCTGATGAATGTCGGCTTGGAATACCTGAACCTGTCGCGCTCGTCGGGCACGCTGTCCGGGGGCGAAAGCCAGCGCATCCGCCTGGCGTCGCAGATCGGCTCAGGCCTGACCGGCGTGCTGTACGTGCTGGACGAACCGTCCATCGGCCTTCATCAACGCGACAACGAACGCCTGCTGGCGACCCTGGTCCGCCTGCGCGATCTGGGGAACACCGTCATCGTGGTCGAACACGACGAAGACGCCATTCGCGCCGCAGATTGGATTATCGACATGGGGCCGCGCGCGGGCGTGCACGGCGGCCAGGTCGTGGCCATGGGCACCGCCGACGAGATCATGAAGTCGCCTGACAGTCTGACCGGCATGTACCTGACCGGGATGGAACAGGTCCCCCTGCCCGCCCAGCGCCGCACAGGCAAGAAAGGCCAGGCCCTGAAGCTGCGCGGTGCGCGGGCCAACAACCTGAACAACCTGGATGTCGATTTCCCGCTCGGCACGCTGACATGCATCACCGGCGTCTCGGGCGGCGGCAAGTCGACCCTGGTGATCGAGACTCTATACAAGGCCCTGGCCCGCCGCCTGAACGGTGCGCGCGAACACCCGGGCGAGCATGATTCCCTGGACGGCCTGGAATTCATCGACAAGGTCGTGGACATCGACCAGTCGCCCATCGGCCGCACGCCCCGCTCCAACCCCGCGACCTATACCGGCGCGTTCACGCCGATCCGCGACTGGTTCGCCAACCTGCCCGACGCCAAGGCGCGGGGCTACAAGCCGGGGCGGTTCTCGTTCAACGTCAAGGGCGGGCGCTGCGAAGCCTGCCAGGGCGACGGGGTCATCAAGATCGAGATGCACTTCCTGCCCGACGTCTACGTGACCTGCGACGTCTGCAAGGGCCAGCGCTACAACCGCGAAACCCTGGACATCAAATTCCGGGGCAAATCCATCGCCGAGGTTTTGGACCTGACGGTCGAGGAAGCCGCCGACTTCTTCAAGGCCGTACCCGCGATCCGCGACAAGATGGAGACGCTGAAACGCGTCGGCCTGGGCTATGTTCACCTGGGGCAACAGGCGACGACCCTGTCCGGCGGCGAGGCGCAGCGCGTCAAACTGGCCAAGGAGCTATCGCGCCGCGCCACGGGCAAGACATTCTATATCCTGGACGAGCCGACCACCGGCCTGCACTTCGACGACGTGCGCAAGCTGTTGGAGGTCCTGCACGCCCTGGTCGAACAGGGCAACACGGTGGTGGTGATCGAACACAACCTGGAGGTCATCAAGACCGCGGACTGGGTCATCGACCTGGGGCCCGAAGGCGGTATCAAAGGCGGCAAGCTGGTCGCCCAGGGCACGCCCGAGGACGTGGCCGCGACCAAGGGCAGCTTCACCGGGGAATATCTGGCCCCGTATCTGAAGAAGAAACCGACGAAAAAGCGCGCCTAAATCAGACTCAGGTGTGAATCGTCCGCAGCGACTTGCGCAGCATCAGCATCCAGAACACCTGGGCGCCGATTGCGGCGGCGGGCAGCAACACCCAGAGCATGTCCGCCAGGGCCAGCCCCAGGACGATCAGCCAGAAATCGGCTTTGACCAGGCCGCGAAAGAAGAAGCCGACGAGGTCCAGCCAACTGGCGTCGGCCGCCATGTCGGCGAAGCTCGCGACCTCTTCCGCATCCGGCGTGGCCCGCTGAAACAGCGGCAGGACCGAATTGATCGTTCCTCCCAACGCCGCAGCAACGCCCAGCCAAGCCCAAAGCGGCTGACCGGTGGTTTGTGTCATCTGATAGCCGACGGCCAGGAAGAAGGCGAAATGGACCAGCCAATCGCCGATATCGTCCAGCGCCGCGCCGAACCGGGAACTCATCTTTTTCAGCCGCGCCAGATCGCCGTCGACGTTGTCCAATAGGTAGGACACGAAAAACAAGACCGCGCCGATGCCGCCCCATTCCAAACCCTGGTGCAGAAAACACCAAGCCGCGCCAAGACCGCAGGCGATTCCTGTGATCGTCACCGCATTGGGTGTTACCGGCGTGCGCGCCAAGGCAATAGCCATGGGCCGCGATACCAAGCGTATCAAAGGAAACATGCTTTCCTTCGCCGCCGAAGCAGAGGTCGCAGAATGATTGTGTTCGGTGTCCATGCCGAAGCCCCTTGCCGGAAACGCCCGATTAGCGCGCCTTCTCGTGCCAAAGGCAGCACAAAACGTCAAGCCTGCCGAAAGTCAGGTTTGGTCGATTTCTGCGATTTCGATGGATCAGAAGCGCCGGGCGGCGAACAGGCTTTGGAACACACTGCGGAACAGGAGGCCGATACGGCTTCCCTCGGCCAAGCCCTGATCGAGCTTTTCCGCCATGTCTTCGGGCGCGGCTGAACGGAATTCGTCGGCCAATTGCGCCCCGCGAGCAAGGTTCACGGCTTTGTTACCGCCGCCCAGATCGACCGTCGACAGATCAACCTGATCCTCAACCGTCCAACCGCCGGACGATTGGCCGGGATTGGCCAATGCCTGACGCGCCTCGCGAATGAGCTTTTCGCCCAGCGTGGTCGCGCGCGGAAGATCCGATCCAGAATTGTGAACTTGGCTCACCATTATTTGAGGGTACCTCAAAAAGCCGTTATTTGACAGTGTTTTGCGCGTTCCCGATCATCAATTCGAACTTCGGGAAAGCAACCATGAAACATCTTATATTCGCAGCCATGATTATTGCAGTGACGGCCATCACCGGGCAGCCCCGCGCCGCCACGGTCGGGGCGCGGGCCGACGCGCCCGTCGTGGTCGAACTGTTCACCTCGCAGGGGTGCTATTCCTGCCCGCCGGCCGAGGCGTTCTTACGCGATCTGGCGGATCAGCCGGGCATCGTCGCGTTGGAATTCCACGTCGATTACTGGGATAGCCTCAACTACCTCTGGCACGGGCGGTGGAAAGACCCCTTCTCATCCCCCGCGCATACGGACCGGCAACGCCGTTACAACAACGCGATCCGGGGGCAATCTGGTGTCTATACCCCGCAGATGGTCATCGACGGCAAACTGCAAGCCATCGGTTCTCGCCGCGACGAAGTCACGCGGGCGATCCGGCAAGTACGCTCATCACGAAAGGCCAAGGTCTCCGTCCAACGATCCGATCGCGGGTTGAAGGTTACCGTAAACGGCACTGCCAGGGTCGAGGCCGACGTCCTGTTGGTCCGCTTCATCAACGAAGCCACGACCGAGGTCGCCAACGGCGAGAACCACGGCAAGACCCTGGTCAGCCGACATATCGTCCGGGACCTGCAGCCCCTTGGGAAATGGCCGGGCGGCAACAAATCCTTTGCCGTTCCGCCCGCTTCCGATGGCGTGCCCCTCGACTGTGCGGTGATTGTACAGACGCCCAATTTCGGCCCGATCCTGGGCGCCGCCCTTTGCCCCAAGCAGCCATCGTCATAGCGTTGTTCGCGCATGCGGGATAAACTCCCCGCATGACCATCAAACCTCTCGCCCGCGCTTTGATCTTGGGCGGCGTCCTGTTTGCCGCCGCCTGCGCGTCGGATACGCCGACGCCGAGCCCGACCTTTCAAGACATGAAGGCCGAGCAAACCGCAATCCAAGAAACGTTAAATGCCGGTGAGAGTGATACCCCCCGCCAATGGCAAGGACCGAGCGGCGTTACCGGCACAGTGACCCTGAAGGGTGATGCGGATGCGGAAGGCTGCCGCGCGGTCGAAACCACCGGCCCGGGCGGCCCGACCGTCGACACTTGGTGTCCGACACCGCATGGGTTCTGGGTTCATCCGGACGAACAGTTCTATCGCAACGCCACGGGGAAAGAGACTTTTGGCGGAAGCGTTCGGACCGGACCACAGGCGGACGACACCGGGGAAACTGTCTCTCCCTCATCATCCACCAGCCGTACCGATTGCCTAAAGCTGCTACATCAGCAAAAACGCCTGAACGACGATGGCCGGGACAGTGAAGCGCGCGCCATGCAACGGGCCTTTCACCGCTGCCTGCAACAGAGCAATTGATCCTAAAGATCCAGCGTGATCGTCCCCGCCGCACGGGACACGCAGGCCGTCCACATGGTCTGCCGCTCCTCCTGCGATAGAACCATATCCGCGTGCTCGGGCGCACCGTCGAGATAACGGACCTTACATTCGCCGCAGACGCCGCCCCGGCAGGAATTGGGAACATCGACCCCCGCCGCCGACAAAGCATCCAGGGCAGTTTCCTCTTTCCCGACGTGCAGAACCTTGCCGCTCGACGACAATACGATCTCGAACGCTTGGCCCTTCTCGACCTTGGCCTGCGTCACGCCGGCGAAGCGTTCCAGTTCGACCGCCCGCCCCCATTTCCGACCAGCCTCGACCACGGAGTCCAAGAGGGGCCCGGGACCGCAGGTGTAGATTTCCGCATCCGATGGCAAGGATCGGACGAAGGCATCAATGTCGAAACGTTTTGTGGGGTCTCCACCGTCACAATGAACCGTGACGTTCTCAATCCCGGCAAGCGCCGCCGCTTCGCCCAGGAACGGCAACCGCACTTCTTCCCGACCCAGGAACAACAGGCGAAACGCCCGCCCCTGCGCCTTCATTCGGTGCGCCATCGCCAACAGCGGCGTCACACCGATGCCCCCAGCGACCAGAACGACCGGCGCATCGCCGTCGCGCAGCAGGAACTTGTTGCGCGGATAAGAGATATAGAGGCGCTGCCCGACAATCAGGTCATGCATGGCCCGTGACCCGCCGCGCGATTGCGGCTCCAACAGAACCGCCAAACGGTAGTGGCCAAGATTGGCCGGATCGGAGCAGATGGAATAGTGCCTGATCAGCCCATCCGGCAGGTAGACCGCAACATGGGCCCCCGGCTCGAACGAAGGCAGGTCGGGCTTCTTTGCGTGTCGAAGGACGAATGATCGAACATCCGGGGTCAGATCCTCGACCGCCTCCACCACCACGGGCATTTTCAAGTTCATCGCCGGAACGCCTTAGATCGGTTCGATCTTGTCGCCGGGCCGGATCGTTCCACCGGAGACGATTTCACAGTTCAGGCCCGAGCGGTTGAGCAAGAGATTGAACAAATCCATCTCCAGCAGTTCATCCAGATACTTGCAGGGTCGGTTGAGGCGACCGCCGTACAAAACCGTCTCCCCGACCTTGAACCGCTTGCCGACCAGGTGGTTGACCGGTGTGTCGGTGACGGTGAGGTTGCGGCGCGTCAGTTCCGGCGTCAGGTCGATGCCGTGATCCCGCTTCAGGGCGTCCAGCGTCTCCATTTCGATCAAGGTCACCTGGCGGTCGGCAGCGGGCTTGTGGGAATAGGTGCCGGTGCCCGAAAGATAACGGTCGCCGTCGATTCCCTT
>CAXGUG010000131.1:0-7140 GCA_964012715.1 uncultured Rhodospirillaceae bacterium
ATTCGCACGACCTTCGGCCTTTTCCAGACCGACATCCTGCGCGATCTTTCCATCCCCCCCGCCGATTTCGGCCTTGCCCTGGCCATCCAAAATTTGATGTGGGGCGTGGCCACGCCGTTCGTCGGAGCGATCGCCGACAAATTCGGCAGCATGCGGATGATGATCCTGGGGGCTTTGGTCTATGCCTCGGGCCTATGGGTGATGGCCACCGCCGACGGCTTGGCAACGTTCCACCTGGGCGCCGGGTTCCTGATCGGCATCGGCATGAGCGGCACCGGCTTCGGCGTGGTCCTGGGCGCGGTCGGGCGGCGCGCACCCGCGGCGCATCGCTCGCTGGCCCTCGGCATCGCCAGCGCCGGCGGCTCGTTCGGGCAGTTCTACATGGCGCCGGTCGGCCAGGCCTTGTTGGAGACCCAAGGCTGGTCGGCGGCGCTGACGGCGCTTGCCCTGATCTGCCTGATCGCCATCCCGCTGGCCTTCCTATTGGCCCGCCAGCCGCTGGCCGAAGACGCCCTGCCCGCCGCCGCCCGCGCCAACGGCAACCCGTCCGACGGCCTGACCCTGGGGCAGGCCCTGGGCGAAGCCTATGCCCACGTCGGTTTCATTCTGTTGACCCTGGGCTTCTTCGTTTGCGGGTTTCAAGTCGCCTTCATCACCGTGCACTTTCCGAAATATCTGGAACTGCTGCACATCGACTTGCGGATCGCGGCCTTGTCACTGTCGCTGATCGGTCTGTGCAACATCATCGGCACCTTCGTCTGCGGGATGCTGGGCGGTCGATTCTCCAAGAAATGGGTTCTTGCCTGGCTCTATGCCCTACGTTCGTTTTGCATCATCGGCCTGTTGCTGGCGCCGAAAACGGAAACCAACGTGTTGCTGTTCGCCGGGGCCATGGGCCTGTTATGGCTTGGCACGGTGCCGCTGACCTCGGGCCTGGTCGCCCATATGTTCGGCGTGCGCTATCTGTCCATGCTGTTCGGGATCACCTTCCTGAGCCATCAGGTCGGCAGCTTCCTGGGTGTCTGGCTGGGCGGTTACCTGTTCGAGATGACGGGAACCTACGATCTGGTGTGGTACGGCTCGATCGCGCTGGGCTTCGCCGCCGCGGCCCTGCACATCCCGATCCCGGAACGGCCGGCTGTCCCGAAGACCGCCTAACGCACCGCCACCTTCAACAGCCTATTTGCCGCCCGGGGGAGCGCCGTAATATAAGGACATCTTCCCGGGCGGCGGTCCGCCGACCGGTTCACGCAACCGCGCTCGCAGGACCGTCATGCTGCATATGAATTCCATCCTGGTTTCATTCACCGTGATGCAATTCATCCTGTCGGCTGTTCTTCTCGTCTTTTGGTTTTCCCGCCGCGATTCCAACGGCTTGGTTGAAATGGCCCTGGCCGCGGCCTTGGGTGGTTTCGGGTCGTTGATCGCCGGCATCGGCGCCGGACGCAGCGACTTCGCCTTCGGTTTCGTCGGCATGACCTGTGTCGTCTTCGCGGCCTTGGCGGCGACCCGCTCGATGGCACGACTGCAGGGACGCAGACCGCAATACGCCTGCGAAGCCATCGTCGCCATTCTAGGGGTCGGCGCCGTCGCTTATTTCGCCCTGATCAAGAACAGCGTGCCGGGCATCCTGGTGTCGGTTTCCGCGGTTTATATCCTGATGTCCGGCCTGACGGCACGGGCGTTGCTGGCGGAACAGGACCCCGCATTGAAGCGCGGTTGCCGCATTCTGGGCGTGCTGTTCGGCCTATTCACCGCCCTGCATCTGGTCCGCTTCGTCGTCCGCCCCTTTATCGACGGCGTCCCTGGGCCTGGCGGGCAAATCCTGCTGCTCGACATCCTGTTCGCCTTCGTCGCCCTGGCGATCGTCATCGGGTGGAGCCTCGGCCTGTTGTGGACGATCTACAACAGTTCGGAATACCACCTGCGCGCCGCCTATGAGGAATTGGAGCGTTTTTCCAGCGCAGTGGCCCACGACCTGAAGACGCCGCTCAACGCCGTGATCGGCAATATCGAAGCCGCAACCAGCCTGGCCGGAAACCTGTCGCCCGAACAACAAAACCGGTTTCTGTCCGCCGCGCATGAAGCGGCGCTGCGCATGAATCATTTCATTACCGATCTGTTGGCCGACGCCCGCGCCGCGCGCGAACCCGACCAAATCCACATGGTCGACCCCCATCGGTGTTTTCAGACGGCCCATGACAATCTGCGTCCGATGTTGGATGCCGTATCGGCGACCGTGTCGGTCGAACCGTTGCCGCCGGTCGCCGCCGCGCCGATACCCCTGACCCGAATTTTTCAGAACCTTTTGGACAACGCGATCAAGTATCGCTGTCACGATCGGGCACTGGAGATTCGGGTGTCGGCCGAGCGCGCCGACGGCGCCGTCGCGATTTCGATCAGAGACAACGGCCTAGGCATCGCCCGCGCCGACCACGACCGGGTGTTTGAGCGGTTCGAACGCGCCGGGAAAAAGAACCTGGTTCAGGGCGAAGGCGTGGGCCTGTCCGAATGCCGCCGGATCGCCGTGAAATACGGCGGCACGGTAATGGTCGATTCGTCCCTGGGCGACGGCGCGACGTTTATCATCGTGCTGCCCGCCGCCCGGGGCGCGGACGCGCGTTAGCTGATCAGTTGACCGCGCCGGGGATTTGCCCGGTTGTCAAGACCACCTTGCCCGTCGATTTGCGCGACAGAAGCATGTTCATGGCTTCCTTGACGTCGGCCAGATCGAAAGCATGGCTGACATGGGGCCGCAGGTCGCCTGCCGCCGTCCAGCCCAACAGTTCGCTGAACGAGCGATCCAGCAGGTCCGGGTCGAGCATGCGGTGGGCACCCCAGTAATAGCCGATCACCGTCAGGTTCTTCACCAACAGGATATTGGCCGGAATTTGCGGCACGGTGCCGCTGGCGAAACCGACGACCAAGATCCGCCCGCCCTGCACCGTACAACGCAGCGAGGCATCGAAGGCCGAGCCGCCGACCGGGTCATACACGCAATCGGCCCCGCGCCCATCGGTCAGTTGCTTGACCCGCTGGCGGATGTCTTCCTGGCGATAATCGATCAGGTGATCCGCGCCGTATTCCTTGGCCACGGCCAGCTTGTCCGCACTGCCCGCAGTGGCGATCACCGTCGCCCCCATCTTCTTGCCGATTTCCACCGCCGTCAGACCGACGCCCCCGGCGGCCCCATGGACCAGCAGGGTTTCACCCGCCTGCAGCTTCAACTTGTCCTTCAGCCCGACGTGCGAAGTGCCGTAGACGATGGGAAAGGCCGCCGCCGAGACGAAATCCAGGTTGTCGGGAATGGTGTAGACGGTCGCCTCGTCGGTCACCGCCTCGGAGGCATAACCGCCGTAATGGACCGTGGCCATCACCCGGTCGCCCGGTTTAACGCGGGTCACGCCGGGCGCGACTTCCAACACCTCGCCCGCGACTTCCAATCCCGGGCTGAACGGAAACGGCGGTTTGACCTGATACTGGCCCTTGCACATCAGGGTGTCCGCGAAGTTGATCCCCGCCGCCGCGACGCGAATGCGCACGCCGCCGTCGACCATGGGCGGGTTGGGGGCGTCGTCGACGCAGGTCAGGGCATTGATCCCGTCGAATGTGTTGCAGACAACCGCGCGCATGGGGGTCTCCTTCCGGGCTGGGGCGTCAAAACTTGATTTCGGGCCGGATTTGGCCAAGGTTGCGCAACCTGACCACACTGCGGCGCAAAGGGCAACGCCCCTTGGCCGTCAAATCGGCGCCCTCCGCAGGCGCCTTACCCTTCGGCTGTCGGCCTTGGCCAGCGCCGAAAAATCAACCCGAGACGCCGGATACGGCATCAGGAAACAAAGGGGACGACATGCGCGGATATTTCGGAATCGGCGTCGAAGGTATCTCAAAAACCATGAACGTGGGCAACCTGTTCAGGACCGCCCATGCCTTCGGCTCATCCTTCGTGTTCACGGTCGAGGCGACCTACGATCGGACCAAGGGCCAGAAATCCGACACCTCGAAAAGCGGCGGCCATATGCCGTTCTTCACCTTTCCCACCGCCGATGATCTGATGCTGCCCGACGGCTGCAAGCTGGTCGGAATCGAATTGCTGGAGGACGCGGTCGAACTACCGAGCTTTCACCACCCGCAGCAGGCGGCCTATATCCTGGGGCCGGAGCGCGGCAACCTCAGCCCGGAAATGATCGAACGCTGCGACCATACCATCAAGATTCCCATGTCGTTCTGCGTCAACGTCGGGATCGCGGGCGCGATCGTGATGTACGACCGGCTGGTCAGCATGGGCCGCTTCGCGCCCCGCCCGGTGGCCGTCGGCGGCCCGGTCGAGGAACTGGAAGAACCGCAATTCGGCGGTCGGTTCAGCCGCAAGGAGCGGGACCGCCTGGCGGCGTTCGCCGACACCCCGCCCGAGGTCTACAACAAGTAAGCCTAAGCCCTGTTCCAGCCCGCTTGCGGGCGGACGTTCCCGACGGGACGGCCCGCGGCATCGACCACCTGCATGTCCAGGAACGGGGCCATGGCGCCGCGCGCCTCGTCGTCGAAGTGGCCCAGGAAATCCAACAGATGAGCCATCATCGTGTCGGTCGCGCGCTTCTCACCGTCCTCGGCCTTGACCGCCACGCCCAGGGCCGGGCGCGTTCCGGCGGCGGGCAGGATCGCCACATGCACGGCTTCGGCCCCGGTCTTGGTCGCGAACACGGGCACGCCGGTACGTTTGGCGACGCCGATCCCGGCGGTCATCACCGCGTGATCGAACCGACCCCGGCCCGAAACCATGAAATTATGCTTGGCCATGGAATGCACGATCCGCTCGGCCGCGGCGGCGCGAACCGCACCCAGGCCCGTCGCCTTGGGGTCGGCCATGCGCGCCACCGCGCGGGCCAGGGCCGCCAGCGGCATGCCGTAGACCGGAATGCCGCAGCCGTCGGTGCCGCGCGCGGTCGCCGACATGTCGCAGTCGCCCATTTCGCCCAGGGCTTGGTATAGCCGCTGCTGCACCGGGTGGTCGGCGCCGATATAACCCGCCGTCGGCTCGCCCATATGCAGGGCGGTGGTCAGGAACCCGGCATGCTTGCCCGAACAGTTGTTGTGCAGGCGGCAGGGCCCTTCGCCCCGGCGGATCAGGCCGTGCGCGGCCTCTTCGTCGCGCGGCATATGCGCGCCGCATTCCAAATCGCCTTCGCCCAGGGACAGATCGTCCAGCCAGGCCTCGACCGCCATGGTATGGGCCAACGACCCGGAATGCGAGGCGCAGGCCAGGGCGATGCGCTCGTCCATCAGGTCCCAATGCTTTGCCGCGCCCGTTTCGATCAGGGCCAGGGCCTGCAACGGTTTGATCGACGAGCGGGGATAGATATCCATCTCCGTCTCGCCCCAGGAATGGACGATTTGGCCCGCCGCGTCGGCGACCACGCCGTGCACGCGGTGGCGGCTTTCGACCATCGTGCCGCGCGTGACCTCGATGATCGCTGGCGCGGCGGAAAAGATGTTTTCTGACATCCTTCTCCCATGCCACCGATGGGACCGGCTGGCAAGGGTCCGGCGCGGCCCCACCCACGAAAGCGCGCCATGGCGACGCCCGGACTTGAGACATCCCGCCGACCCGGCTATCTATTGGCCATGTTTCGACGATTGACCCGCACTCTGTCCTTTTTCGCGCTGCCGGTTGCCGCGCTGGTTCTGCTCACGCCCAAGGCCGCGCAGGCCGCGCCGGAGCTGATCGGCATGTTCGGCGACTGGGAGGCCTATACGGCGACCGAGTCCGGATCCAAGATCTGCTACATGGGATCGGCCCCCAAAAAGGCCGAGGGCGATTATTCCCAGCGCGGCCGTACGGTCCTGCTGGTGACCCATCGTCCCAAGGAAAAGGAAAAGGGCGTCGTTTCCGTGACCGCCGGGTATACTTACAAGAACGGCTCGGAAGTGACCGTCAACATCGACGGCACGGTGTTCAAGCTGTTTACCTCGGGCGGGCATGCCTTCGCCGATGAAGGCAAGGACGCGACCCTGGTTGGCGCAATGATCCGCGGCTCCGATATGGTCGTCAAAGGCACCTCGTCGCGCGGGACCCTGACCACCGATACGTACTCGCTGTCGGGCTTCACCGCGGCCTGGAAGGCGATCGGCAAGGCCTGCGGCGTTTAACCCCCAAACGGCTGGGGCATCTTTTCACGTTGGGCGGCGGCCCCGGACGCGCTATATGAGGGCGCATGACGATGCAAAGCGCAGCTGAGAAAATCAATCTGGTCGGCCTGTCCCGCGAAGAGCTGGCGGCGGAAGTTGCCGCCGTGGGCGAAAAGCCGTTCCGCGCCAAGCAGTTATGGCATTGGATCTATCATCAGGGCGAAACCGATTTCGCCCGCATGTCGACTCTGGCCAAACCGTTGCGCGAAAAGCTGGGCGAGATTTTCGAAGTCCGACGCCCCGACGTCAGCCGCGAGCAGACCTCCGAGGACCGCACCCGCAAGTGGCTGGTCAAGTTCGAGGACGGCAACGAGGCCGAAACCGTGTTCATCCCCGAGGACGACCGGGGCGCGGTTTGCATCTCGTCCCAGGTGGGCTGCACCCTGACCTGCACCTTCTGCCATACCGGCACGCAGAAGCTGGTGCGCAACCTGACCTCGGCCGAAATCGTGGGTCAGTTCATGACCGCACGCGACAGCTACGGCGAATGGCCGACGCCCAAGGACGGCGGGCGGATGATTTCCAACATCGTGATGATGGGCATGGGCGAACCCCTGTTCAATTACGACGAGGTCTCGCGCGCCCTGAAGATCATCATGGACGGCGAAGGCATCGCCCTGTCGAAACGGCGGATTACGCTGTCGACTTCGGGCGTGGTGCCGATGATGGAAAAATGCGGCGAGGACCTGGGCGTCAATCTGGCCGTGTCGCTGCATGCCGTGACCGACGAATTGCGCGACGTGATCGTGCCGATCAACCGCAAATATCCGCTGAAGGAACTGATCCGCGCCTGCCGCGCCTATCCCGGCGCGAACAACGCGCGGCGCATCACCTTCGAATACGTGATGCTGAAAGGCGTCAACGATTCCGAGGCCGATGCCCGCGAATTGCTGCGCCT
This sequence comes from uncultured Rhodospirillaceae bacterium, assembly GCA_964012715.1. Lineage (GTDB taxonomy): Bacteria > Pseudomonadota > Alphaproteobacteria > Rhodospirillales > Casp-alpha2 > UBA1479. The sequence continues at coordinate 7,085 of CAXGUG010000131.1, forward strand.
GATCAAGGGCATTCCGGCCAAGTTCAACCTGATCCCGTTCAACGCCTGGCCGGGCG
>CAXGUG010000132.1:0-7064 GCA_964012715.1 uncultured Rhodospirillaceae bacterium
ATTTCGACGCGCCGCCGCTCGCCGCCCGACAGGGCGATGGCCGGGGCGCGGCGCAAATGGGTGATGGAAAATTCTGCCAGCAGGGCATCCAGAATAGCCTCGCGCCGGTCGCGGTTGGCCTCGACCACTTCGAGCGCGGCGCGGATGTTCTGCTCCACCGACAAGCCACGGAAAATCGAGGCCTCTTGCGGCAGGTAGCCGATCCCCAAGCGCGCCCGACGATACATCGGCAGGTTAGAGATGTTCTGCCCGTCGAGGACGATGGTCCCGTAATCGGGCTGAACCAAGCCGGTGATCATATAGAAGCAGGTCGTCTTACCCGCCCCGTTCGGGCCCAGAAGGCCGACCACCTCGCCCCGCTGAATGGCCACGCTGACGCCGCGCACCACGGGCCGCTTCTTGAAGCTCTTGCCCAGGTTCGTCGCCACCAGCCCTTGGTTGTCCGCGACAAGTCGCGGCGCACCTTGGCCTTGGGGGGTGTTGTCGGCTTCGGTCATTCGGTCTTCATTCCCCTCGGTCGTCAGGCCTCATGGTAGATTCCACGGCAGGCCCCACGGAAAATCCCACGGGCTCCCTATTTACCCATGGAATTCTTGGCATTGGGCATCAATGTGCCCTTGGTGCGTCCGCCGGGACAGCTGAACAATCGGCTGATGCCGGTGTTCAGGTTGACCTCGGCCTTGCAGCCGTTCAATTCGTTCTTACCGCGCTCGATTCTAACCGATCCGCTTAAGGTCACGATACCCGTTTCCACGTTGTAGACCCCGCGGTCGCCATAGGCCCGGTCGCGTTCCGTCAGCACCGACACATTGTCGTAGGCATCGACCCGGTAAACCTTGTTTTCTCCGCCCTTGGTCTTGCGGAAAAAGGCCGCCAGCACGTCGGCGCGCACGCGGCGTTTGTCCTTGATCGCTTCGGCCTTTCCCCGGGCCACGGCCATCTGGCGCTGCTCCCAATATTCCAATTGTTGGGTCGCCGTTATCTTGGCGTCCGGGGTGACCATGTTGGGCGTGCCGCCGGACAGCACCAGAATTTCCCGCGTCACGTCGTAGACGGCCTTTTCACCGCTGGCGACCTGATTGGGGGACTGGATCTTGACCTTGCCGTCGGCGTCCAGGCGATAGATCTCGGTCGTGCCGTCGGGGCGCTCGGTATAGAACGCGGTCAACTGGTCGGCCAGCACGGTGACCTCGCCGCGTACCGCCTTGGCATTGCCCTTGGCCAGAAAGACCAGATTGTCCTGCTGCCACTCGATGCCGTTGTCGGCGAAAATCTCGATCGGCGTGTCGCCGCCCGCTCCCATGTTCAGGGCCTGGGCCCGGGCCGGGCCGAACGGCGCGGCTGCCAGGGCCATTGCCAGCGCGGCCACGGGCGCCAGCACCGCCAACCGGCGAATAGCGCGCGCGCCGATCATTTCGGCACCTGCGCGCCCGGCTGCAGGAACATCTGCGCCTTGCCGGTGAAAACGATGGTCCGGCCCTTGTTCAACAGGCGGAAGCCCTCGGCCTTGAGGGTCCCGAACGGACCCTGCCCCTTGACCGGCACATCGCCATGAGCAATGCCCTGGGCCAGATCGACAGTCGCCTTTTCGGTCCGGAATTCGTAACCCGAATCGTGGAACAGATTGACCGATCCGGCCAGGTCCAAAGTCTTCTCGCGGCGGGTATAGATGCCGTTGTCCGCCGTCAGGACCAGCCACGAGCCATCCTTCAACGTGATATCGGCCTTAGGCAGCTCGAGGCCGACGCGAACGTCCAGGCCCTCACCGTCAAGTTTCTTGGCGATATCGGCGGTCACCGCATAGGGCTGATTGTCGTCGTCGGTCCCGACGTACCGGGGATTCAACAAATTGGGATCGCCGTCTGCGTTGGATTTGATGGCGGCGAACCCGATGCGAAAGCGCAGGTCTTCGGTCCGCAGATGCGGCCACAGAATCACCAGGGCGATCAATCCAACCGCCGCGACAGGCAACATGACCTTGGCGACTTGGACGAACCCTGAATAGGAGTCCATGGCCATCTCGGTCACGCGACCCCCGCCCGTAGACAATCGTGAATGTGCAGGATACCCACCGGCCGCCCATCGGACACCACGAACAGATTGGTGATCGAACGGGTGTTCATCACGTTCAGGGCCTCGGAGGCCAGCCGGTCCGGCTCGATCGTCGCCCCGCCCGAGGTCATGGTTTCGGCGGCGCTGCGCGCCAGCACGCCATCTGACATGTTGCGCCGCAGGTCGCCGTCGGTGATGACGCCGGACAGTCGCCCGTTTCCGTCGACCACGCCCAGGCAGCCGAACCGCTTGGCGGTCATGACCAATAGGGCCTCGCTCATCAGGGTTTCCGGCGCGACCAGCGGCAGTTCCTCGCCGCCATGCATGATGTCGGACACCTTCAGCAAGCGGCGGCCCAGTTTGCCGCCCGGGTGCAGGGCGTGGAAATCGTCGGACGAGAAATTTTTACGCTCCAACAGCGCCACGGCGAGCGCATCGCCCAAGCCAAGGGTAACCGTGGTCGACGTCGTCGGCGCCAGACCCAGCGGGCAGGCTTCTGGCGACGCCGGATAGATCAGCGCCACGTCGGCGTTTTCCGCCAGGGAGCTCTTGGCATTGCCGGTGACCGCGATCAATGGGATGCCGAAGCGTTTGGCATAGGCGATGAAATCGGCCAGTTCCGCCGTTTCGCCTGAATTGGACAAGGCGAAGATGACGTCGTCCGCCGTGACCATGCCGAGATCCCCGTGCGAGGCTTCGGCCGGATGAACGAAAAACGCAGGCGTCCCGGTGGACGACAACGTCGCCGCGATCTTGTTGCCGATATGGCCGCTTTTCCCCATGCCGGTAACGACGACGCGCCCTTTGGCCGAGGCCATGATGTCCAAGGCCGCCACGAATTCGCTGCCCAGGCTGGCAGACAATGCCTTAAGCCCGTCGCTTTCCTGCGCCAGCACACGCCGCGCCACGGCCAGATCATCGATGCCGGCGCCGTCTGCGGCTGCCGCATGGGGTTTGGTGGATTCCGCGCTCATATCCCGTTCTTGATCTGCGCCGACAGGTCCCCGCCGGCCGGGAATTTGGTTATGGCTGGCCAGGTCCGAGAAACCGCGCAGCCAGCAATCTTCGTGCCAGTCGGTCTAATATACTGGCGAATCTTAAAAAATGCCCGGTAAATATGCGCCCGACCGGGCTAAGCGTCAACCGACGCGCCGCGCCGTTTTCGCCCTTCGATGCACCTTAATGGCGGAAAATATCGACTTCGCCCCAACCGCCCAGGTCAAGGGCGACCCGCGTCGGCAGGAAATCGAAACAGGCCTGCAGCAGGTCCTGGCGGCCTTCGCGGGCGATCATTTCGTCCAGGGCGGCGCGAACGCGGTGCAGGTAAAGCACGTCATTGGCGGCATAGCCCTGCTGCGCCGGGCTAAGGTCGGCGCGGGCCCAGTCCGAGGACTGTTGCTGCTTGTCCAACTCGACACCGGCCAGCTCGCGCACAACGTCCTTGAGCCCGTGCCCATCGGTATAGGTGCGGACCAACTTCGACGCGATCTTGGTGCAATAAACCGGCGCGCAGTCGATGTTCAGCCAGCGCTTCAGCGCCGCGATGTCGAACCGCGCGTAGTGGAAGATCTTGACCACAGCCGGGTCTTCCATCAACGCCCGCAGGTTCGGGGCGTCGGCCTGACCAGCGGCGATCTGAACCAAGTGACAGACGCCGTCCCCGGCGGACAGCTGCACCACGCACAACCGGTCACGGCTGAGGTTCAGGCCCTGGGTCTCGGAATCGACCGCGACCGACCCGGTAAAGGTCAGCCCATCCGGCAGATCGCCTTTGTGAAGGAGAATTGTGGGAGTTTCCGTTTGACTTGGCGCGTCCATAAGCCTGCCGCCCCTGTCTTCACGCCGTGTCGTCACGCCAGCGTATTCATCAGTTTCTTGCCGTGTCCCTCCCGACGGGGAGGGGGTGATGGTGCCCAGGAGAAGACTCGAACTTCCACTGCCTTGCGGCAACTGGCACCTGAAGCCAGCGCGTCTACCAATTCCGCCACCTGGGCCCGGTTCCCCGAAAAACGGGTTGCCGAAAAACGGCTGGAACATGATCCGCCGGAAGCGATGTCCGGCGTGAGCGGCCTGAGTTAATGGTGCGGCGAAGACTTGTCAAGCGTTGCAATGCATCGTCCACGCAAAGGAATGAAAAAACCTGTGGGCGAAGGCCGCGGACGTCCTGGAAAACACCCAAGAATAGGCGCTTAGGTAATCGACACATCCGTTTGGCGTTGCTATGTTTTCCCGCAAATCAGCCCCCCGCCCGCGGGCCAACGTTCGGCCCGCCGCCCCCTTGGGAGGGTTGCCCAATGGAGGAACATTCGATGGAACGACGCATCGTCACCGTTTTCGGCGCTTCCGGCTTTCTCGGCCGGCATCTGGTTCGCCGCCTTGCCGCCGCCGGATACGGCGTGCGCGCGGCCGAGCGTGATACCGACGCGGCCCTGTTCCTGAAACCCATGGGCGACGTCGGCCAGATCGTGCCCTGGCCCGCCGATATCACCAAGCCGGACAGCGTCGCCGCTGCCGTGGCCGGGGCCGATGCCGTCGTCAACCTGGTCGGTATTCTTTACGAAAGCGGCGCCGCGACCTTCCGCAAGATCCACGAAGAAGGCGCCGCCAATGTAGCCAAGGCCGCGGCCGAGGCCGGGGTTGCCCGCCTGATCCATGTTTCGGCCTTGGGCGCCGATGCCAATTCGCCCGCCAAATACGCGCGGACCAAGGCCGCCGGCGAAGAAGCCGTGAAAGCAGCCTTTCCCAAGGCGACGATCCTGCGGCCCAGCGTGGTGTTCGGCCCCGAAGACGATTTCTTCAACCGCTTCGCCTCGATGGCGCGGCTGTCGCCGGTCCTGCCGGTGATGGGCGGCAAGGACGGGCCCAAGTTCCAGCCTGTGTTCGTCGGCGACGTCGCCGATGCGATTCTGGCCAGCCTGGTCGAAAATAAGGCTCAGGGTCAGGTTTACGAGTTGGGCGGGCCAGCGGTTTATTCGTTCCGCCAGATCATGCAGCTGGTCAAGGCGCAGACCGGGCGCAAGCGCTGCCTAATCCCCGTCCCCTATTGGGTCGGCGACATGCAGGCGGCGGTCCTGGGATTGCTGCCGAAGCCGCCGTTGACCCTGGATCAAATGCAGTTGCTGCGCAGCGACAACGTGGTCGGCGAAAAGGCCAAGACCCTGAAGCATCTGGGGATCACGCCGTGCGCCGCCGAATCGCAGCTGCCGACCTATCTCATGCGGTTCCGCAACAATGCCTGGCAGGGCGTGCAGAACGCCTGATCCCCTTTTAAGGGCAGAACCGAAACGGATTTGATCGCCTTCCGGTCCGATTAAGCTCGGACAGGGCAAGCGCGATCAATCCTGATCCGGTTCGATATTCTGTCGGATTGTTCGGGGCGCGGTTCAATCGCCCCATAATTGACGCGTCAGTAGCCCGGCGGCAGGCCCGCGCCATCGGTCGCGGCATCCAACTTGGCTGCGGCGGAGATCAGCTCCCCGAATTCCCGCAGAAAGACAGATCCCGGAACCGTGCGTTGAATCAAAACGCTACGGCGATCCGCTTCGTCAACCTTGCGACGCACGAAGTTCAATTCGGACAGGCGGTCAACGGCCCGCGTGACCGCCGGTTTGGAGACCTTCAGAATCTCGGCCATGCCGCGCACCGTATGGGGCGGCGGCGTCAGATAAACCGTCAACAGCAGCGCCATCTGCCGCGCCGACAGATCCGGCGCATCCAGGCGCACGCTGGACACGATCGCCCGACGCCAGATATCCAGAGCCTGAAGTTCGTTCAATTCCATGGACTTACTTCCCCTGTTCCGATCCTATTCCGGCCTTGTTGCCGAAAAAGTCCCCAAAATTCGCCGTCCGGGCAGATTTCATTACGATCTCGCAACTTCTACGTCATTTGGGGGCCGGTGACAAGCCCGTGACACGGCCCCGCGACCGGGAAAGTTACCCCGCCCGCTTGCCGTAACGATCCAGGATCATCGTCGCCATCGCCCGCAGGCCCATGGCCTCGCCGCCCATCGGGCGTCCGGGGCGGGTCTTCAGGTTCCAGGCCATCAGATCGACATGTGCCCAGGGAATGGGCTTGCCCTTGGCCGGGGTCGCGAAGTGCTCCAGGAACAAGGCCGCCGTGATCGCCCCGGCATAGCCGCCTTCGGGCGCATTGGTCAGGTCGGCTTGCAAGCCATCGACCATCGGGCGGTAGCCGTCCCACAACGGCATCCGCCACAGCGGATCGTCGACGGCAGTGCCGGCGGACAGAATATCGGCGGCCAGCCCGTCGTCGTTGCAGAACAGGGCCGGCAGTTCCGTGCCCAGGGCAACCCGCGCCGCGCCGGTCAGGGTTGCGAAATCGATCAGCAGTTCCGGCTGTTCGCTGACCGCTTCCCACAGGGCGTCGGCCAGGATCACCCGGCCCTCAGCATCCGTATTGGCGATTTCGACCGAGGTGCCGCGCCGCGTCGGCACGATGTCCATGGGCCGCATGGCGTTGCCCGAGATCGAATTTTCGACCGCCGGGATCAGCACGCGCAGGCGGATTTTCGCCCCTGCTGCCATCAGCACGCTGGCGATGCCCAGGACATGCGCGGCCCCGCCCATGTCCTTCTTCATCCATTTCATGCCGCTGGGGGGTTTGATGTCCAAGCCGCCCGTATCGAAACACACGCCTTTGCCGACCAGGGTGACCTTCGGCGCGTTGGCCGCACCCCAGGTCAGGTCGATCAGGCGCGGCGCGCGGTCGGACGCACGGCCCACGGCATGGATCGCCGGGAAGTTCTTCTTCAGAAGCTGGTCGCCCTCGATCACCTTGACCTTGGCCTTGAACGCCCGGCCCAGGGCCTTGGCCGCATCGGCCAGATCGGCCGGGCCCATGTCGTTGGTCGGGGTGTTGATTAGATCACGGCACAGGAACGTCGCCTTGGCTTCACGCTCGACCCGCGCCCGGTCGGCGGCGGCGGGCGGGACCAGTTTCGCCTTGGCCTCTCCCCCCGCCTTGTAGCGGGAGAACTGATAGCTGCCCAA
>CAXGUG010000133.1:0-6960 GCA_964012715.1 uncultured Rhodospirillaceae bacterium
TGGGCCGAAATCCAGAACGCTGCGACGCCGGCGATGGAAACCTGCATCACCAGCTTCAACTTACCGGGCAGGCCTTTCGAATTGCGCTTGGTGACTTTCAGGTAATCGTCCAGGAAGCCGATCACGCCATAGCCGATGGTCACGCCCAGCGCCGTCCAGACGAAACCGTTCTGCAGGTCCATCCACAACAGCGTCGCCAGGACCGAGGCGATCAGGATCATCAGACCGCCCATGGTCGGCGTGCCCTGTTTGGTCAGCAGGTGGCTTTCCGGGCCATCGTCGCGGATCGGCTGGCCGCCTTTCTGCCGCGAGCGCAATAGTTCGATCAGAACCGGACCGATCAGAAAGCTGACGATCAGCGCGGTGATGATCGCGCCGCCGGTGCGGAAGGTCAGGTAACGGAAGACGTTGAGGACCGCGAATTCATCCGCCATCGGGAATAGGATTTGGTAGAGCATCGTTTCTTTTCCTTATTCCCCGTTGGCGGCGCGGCTTTGGCCGCCGTCGGCATTGCTCTCGCCCAGGGCGCGCAGGGCGTCGACGACGGCCCCCATGCGCGATCCGAACGATCCCTTGATCAGCACCACGTCGCCCGGCCGCACGGCCGAGGCAACCAGGGGTGCGAGTTTGTCGGAGGTGTCCGCGTGGCCGCCGCGGATGTCGCGGGGCAGTTCCTCGAACAACCGGCCCATGTTCGGCCCGGCGGTATAAACGGCATCGATGTGGCGCGCGGCCAGCGGCCCGGCCAAGGAGCGGTGCAGGCCTTCGGCCTGTTCGCCCAACTCCAGCATGTCGCCCAGCACGGCGATGCGGCGCCCACCCTCGCCGGGCTCGCTCATGCCCAGGACCTCGATGGCGGCAACCACCGCGACCGGGCTGGCGTTGTAGCTTTCGTCGATCACCGTCAGCTCGCCGCCCGGCACCTGAACGATAATTCGGTTGCCCCGGCCTTTCGGCGGAGACAAGCGCGCCAGCATCGCGGCGGCGGCATCCAGGTCCGCGCCCATGGCGTTGGCGGCGGCCAAAACGCCCAGGCTGTTGATCACCCAATGGCTGCCCGGCGCACCGACGCGATAACGCAGATCATGGCCCATGGCCCGCGCCTGCACCGTGGTGCCCAGGCCATCTGCCCGGCTGTCGCGCAGTTGGAAATCGGCCTTGTCGTTGCGACCGAAGGACACGATCACGCCCGCGCCCGCGCGCTTGGCGGCGGCGGCCAATCGGTCGAACATGGGATTGTCGCGGTTCAGCACCGCCGTGCCGCCCTCGACCATGCCGTCGAAAATTTCAGCCTTGGCGTCGGCGATGTCCTCGATCGAATTGAAGTACTCGCTATGGGCCAGTTCGACCGTGGTGATCAGCGCCACATGCGGCCGCGCCATGCGCGACAGCGGGCGGATTTCACCAGGATGGTTCATGCCCATTTCCAGCACGCCGAACTGGGCCTCGAGCGGCATCCGCGACAGGCTGAGCGGCAGGCCCCAATGATTGTTCAAATTCCCTTGGGTCGCATGGGTCACGCCGAAGCGCTCCATGATCATGGCCAGGGCTTCCTTGGTGCCGGTCTTGCCGACACTGCCGGTGACGGCGCAAATCTTGGCCCGCGAGCGGTCGCGGGCGGCCCGGCCTAAACCTTCCAAGGCCTGGGTGGTGTCGTCGACCCGCACACCCGGCGTATCGCCCGGCAAGCCGGTGAAATCGCGGCGCATGACCAATCCCGCAGCGCCTTTCTCCAGCGCCTGGGCGGCATGGTCATGCCCGTCCGAGGCAACGCCCTGGATGGCGACGAACAGGTCGCCGCGGCTCAAGCTTCGGGTATCGATGGAAACGCCCGTGGCCTGCCATTCGCCGACGGCCGTGCCTTCGGTCGCCGCCGCGGCGGCGCCGGCATTCCACAAAACAAAGGGAGCGCGCTGCATGCCCATGCTCAGCCCTCCCCCGCCAGGGCCGCGCGGGCGACCGCGCGGTCGTCGAACGGCAGAATGGTGCGGCCGACGATCTGTCCGCGTTCGTGCCCCTTACCGGCCAGGACCAGTATTTCACCCGCGCCCAATTCGGCGACGGCGGTGTCGATGGCTTCGGCCCGGTCGGCGATTTCCGACGCACCCGGGGCCGTGGCCAAAATTTCGGATCGAATCTGCGCCGGGTCTTCGCTGCGCGGGTTATCGTCGGTGACGATCACCCGGTCCGCCAGGTCGCTGGCGATGCGGCCCATTTCCGGGCGCTTGCCTTTGTCGCGGTCGCCGCCGCAACCGAACACCACGGACAACGCGCCCTTGGCATGGGGGCGCAGGGCGCGCAGCACGTTTTCCAACGCATCGGGGGTATGGGCGTAATCGACATAGACCGCGCCGCCGCCCGTTTTCTCTCCGATCAATTCCATCCGGCCCGGCGCGCCGGCAAGGGTCGCCAGGGCGCGCAGCCCGGTATCGGTCGGCACGCCGGTCACGGTCGCGAGGCCAAGGGCGCAAAGCGCGTTCATGGCCTGGAACCGACCCGCCAGGGGCAGGAACAAATCTTTCTCAACCCCCTCGACCATCAGGCGCAGATGCTGGCCGCTGGCCTCGGGCGCGGTCGAAACAAGTTTGAAATCCACGCCGCGCGCGCCATAGGTTCGAACCCGCAGGTGCCGGGCCTGGGCCGCCGCGATCAGTTCGGCGCCATGGACATCGTCGGCATTGATGACCGCCGCCCCGCCATCGACGACCAGTTCGTCGAACAGGCGGCGCTTTGCCTTGAAATAGGTTTCCAGGCTGCCGTGATAGTCCAGATGGTCACGGGTCAGGTTGGTGAAGGCCCCGGCGGCAACGCGCACGCCGTCCAGGCGGTATTGATCCAGACCGTGGCTCGATGCCTCCATCGCCAGATGGTCGACACCAAGTTCGGCCAGATGGGCCAAGTCGGCGTGCAGATCGGCCGGATCGGGCGTGGTCAGACCGTCGTCGCGATTGAACACCTCGGAATGAATGCCCAGCGTCCCGGCGCTGGCCGCCTGGAACCCCGCGGTTTTCCAGACCTGGCGCAGGAAATTCGCGACCGAGGTCTTGCCGTTGGTGCCGGTCACGGCGCAGACCGTTTCCGGCTGGCGCGGATAGAACCGCGCCGCCAGCAGGGCATAGCGGCGGCGTGGGTTGTCCGTATCGAGGAGCGGGGTCGTCTCGTATCCGTCGGGAAGTCGGGTGCCCGGCGGGGCGAGGATCGCCGCCGCCCCGCGCGATAGGGCATCGGCGATGTATTCCCGCCCGTCATGGGTGCCGCCGGGGATGGCCGCGAACAGGAAGCCGGGCGCGACGCGGCGCGAATCACAGGTCACACCTGTGATCTCCGGTCCGCCCGCACCGACCGTATGGCCGCTGTTCATCTCATCCACCCACATGTCACTCAGCCGCACGCACCTGCTCCGGTTGACGGGAAACACCTTGAACTTCACGAAGAGAGGCCGGGCGCAAGGCCGCCTCGATTTCCTCGGCCATCGGCGGCAGGTCCTTGGTCGCGGCCAGATGGGGCATGCCGTATTCCGGCGCAATCCCCATGATGCCCGCCGTACGTTGGACGATGGTGCCGACCGCCGGCGCGGCAACCCAGCCGCCCGTGGCATAGCCGAAGGATTCCTTGATGCCTTTGGGTTCGTCGACGACGACGCAGACCACATAGCGCGGCGCATGGATCGGGAACGCGCCGACGAAGGACGCGATATTCGCCTTATCCGAATAGCCCCCGGCCTTGGCCTTTTCCGCCGTGCCGGTCTTGCCGCCGATCAGATAGCCGCCGGCTTCCTTTTCCGCGTTCTTACCGGTGCCCCGGCTGACGACCAGACGCATCAGGCCGCGCATCTTGGCCGAGGTATCGGACGAGAACACGCGGTTGCCCTGGATGCCTTCGGGGACGTCCTGTTTCAACAGGGTCGCCGGGCGATACATGCCGCCGTTGACCGTGGTCGCAATGGCGTTGGCCAATTGGACCGGCGTGACCGAAATACCGTGGCCGTAGGAAATGGTCACGGTGTTGATCTCGCGCCAGGTCGCGGGGAGAAGAGGATGACCTACCTCAGGCAACTCAACAGGGGACGGACGCAGGAGGCCGAGTCGCCCAAGGTAGGTCTGTTGGGCTTTGGTGCCCACATCGAGGGCCATTTTGGCTGCCCCGATATTCGATGAATAAATGAGGATCTCCGGCACGCTGAGCCAACGGTTCTTGGCGTGGTAATCGGTGATCGAGAAGCGCGCGATACGCATCGGCTTGGATGCGTCGTAGCCGCCGGAAATCGGCACCACCCCGGCATCCAGCGCCATCGCCGCGGTCAGCAGCTTGAAGGTCGAGCCCATTTCGTACACGCCCTTGGTGGCGCGGTTGAACCCGGCTTCGCCCAGCAGTTCGACCGGGCGGTTGGGGTCGAAATCGGGCAGCGAGACCATGGCCACCAACTCGGACGTATTGGCGTCCATCACGATGGCCGTGCCGCCCAGGGCGGAAAACTTGGTGACGGTGTCGTTCAGCACTTCGTGGGCGATGGCCTGGATCCGCACGTCGAGGGACAACTGCAGCGGCTCGCCCGCACCGGTCAGACGCTTCTCGAAACGGCGCTCGATCCCGGCCGTGCCCCGCCCGTCGATGTCGGTCACGCCCAGGATGTGGGCCAGCAGGCGGCCCTGCGGGTAAACCCGGCGTTCGCCCCGTTCGAACTGAATGCCCGGCAAGCCGAGACGGTGAACTTCGTAATGCTGTTCCGGCGTCAGGTTGCGCTTCAGGTAAACGAACCGCCCCCGCGACGACAGGCGCTTTTCCAGCTTGTCGCGGTCCAGATCCGGCAGGACACGGACCAGCTTGTCCGCCGTTTCCTGCACGTCCAGGACATGCTTGGGATCGGCATAGACCGACACGGCCGGCAGGGACGTGGCAACGACGATGCCGTTGCGGTCGACGATATCGGCCCGTTCCTGCATCGGCGCGGTCGGCGACACGCTGCGCGCCAACCGCGGCTCGGCCCGGTCGGTGAACAGGGTCAGGTCGACCACCCGCCAACCCAGGGCGGCGAAAGCCATGGAAATCACCAAGCCGGTCACGACCAGGCGTGAGCGCCCGGTTTCCAGCGCCTCGGCGGCGCGGCCCGTGGGACCGCCGCGTCCGCGCGCGAATTCGAACAGATCGCCTTGCAACATCGAGGAAATCATTGCGTTCCTCCTTGCTCGGGATGGGGCGGCAGGCCCAGGGCGCGGCGGATCATCGGCAGCGCGTCCTCGACCGACTTGTCACGCGGCGACACCGCCGCGACGGGCGACGCGGTGACGACCTGCGACGCGGGTTCGGCTTGCTGGGCGACTTGCGGCGCGGATTGAACGGCGGGGGCTTCATTCTTGTCGGCAACTTCGACCACCGGGCGCCAGGGAATGTCTTCGACCTTGCCCAACTGCTTGGTGGCGATGGGCTCCAGCCCCAGGTAGCGCTCGGCCAGCATGCGAAGACGCTGCGGATCGTTCAGATGCGCCCATTCGGCCTGCAACACATGCACGGCGCGGCTATCGCGGGAGATGTCGCGATTCAAACCGTCGAGCTGATCCTCCAGGTCATGGACCTGATAGCTGATCATGAACAGACCCAGCGACATGACCGCCGCCAGAGCCAGAGCGAAGAAGGTGGTGCGTTTGCTCATGGCCCGACCCTCCTCACGCCGCCGCCCGGGCGGGCGCATCCGTGCGCTCGGCCCAACGCAGGCGCGCCGAGCGCGCCCGGGGGTTGCGACGTGTTTCGGCCTCGCCGGGTTTTTCGGTGCCGCGCTTGATCAAGGTAAAGGTCGGGGCCGCCCCCTTGGTCGGCAGGTCCGGCAGATGGCGCGACGGGCGCGGGCCCGAGCCCGACCGTTCGCGCAGGAATTCCTTGACCGCGCGGTCTTCCAATGAATGGAACGAGACCACAGCCAGCCGTCCGCCGGGGGCCAACAAGGCCTCGGCCCCGGCCAGGCCCCGGGTCAGCTCGCCCAGCTCGTCATTGACGACGATACGCAGGGCCTGGAACGTCCGGGTCGCCGGATCGATCCCATCCTTGGATTTGCGGACGACGCTGCGGATCAGGCCGGCCAGCTCTTCGGTGCGGGTGATCGGCGATTTGGCGCGCTGTTCGACGATGGCGCGGGCGACGCGGCGCGAGGCCCGTTCCTCGCCATACTTATAGATAAGGTCGGCCAGTTCCTGTTCAGCCAAGGAATTGACCACATCGGCGGCGCTCATCCCGCCGTCGCTGCCCTGCCCCATGCGCATGTCCAGGGGACCGTCGGCGCGGAACGAAAAGCCACGGGCCGGATCGTCAAGCTGCATCGACGACACGCCCAGGTCGAGGGCCACGCCATCGACCCGCGACACGCCAACCGAATCCAACAACTGATACATATCGCCGAAGCGACCGGACAGAACCGTCAGACGGCCGCCGAACTCGCGGCCCATTTCCTGGCCGATACCTTGCGCCAGGGGGTCGCGGTCGATCCCCCAAACGGTGCAATCGGCGGCTTCCAACAGGCCGCGGGAATAGCCGCCCGCGCCAAATGTCGCATCCACATAAACGCCACCGTCGCGGGGCGACAGGGCCTTCAGGACTTCGGCAAGCATCACCGAGGAGTGACGAGGATCAGACATCGCCGCCCTCCCCGGTGGATGCGCCTGGCCGTTTCGGTAATTTCAGGGTCATGCCGCGCGCGCGGGCCCGCTCGAAGGCGTCGCCGCGCTGGGCTTCGTAGGCGGTCGGCTCCCACAGCATCATGCGTTGGCCGCGCCCGACGAACAGGACTTCGTCGGAGATATTCGCGAACTCGCGTAGATCGTCGGTCAGGACGATTCGTCCTTCCGGATCCATCGGCAGTTCGCGGGCGTTTTCAAGGATCACCGCCGCCAGGTCGTCCTGGTCGTCGGAGAACACGTCCAAATCTTCCAGCCCTTCGGCCAGCCGCGCCATGAAGGCCTCGTCGCAGGC
>CAXGUG010000134.1:0-6483 GCA_964012715.1 uncultured Rhodospirillaceae bacterium
GGTGATCATCTTCGACCTTGTGTTGAAGCTGGCGCGGTCGCGCGTGATGCAGACGGTGGCGCTTCGGGTCGACGTTCTGGTCGGACGGCAATTGTTCGACAAGCTGATGGCCCTGCCCCTGTCCGAACTGGAATCCAAACCCGCCGGCCATTGGCAAGGGTTGTTCCGCGATGTCGACACTGTGCGCAATACGCTGTCCGGCGGCTCCGCGGTGTTGATCACCGACTTGCCCTTCGTCGTGATGTTCCTGGTCCTGATCATCACCATCGCGCCGCCCGTCGCACCGGTCCTGTTGGTCATCCTGCCGCTGTTCATGTTCGTCGCCTGGAAGTCCGGCAACGTCATGGCCGAAGCCAACCAGGATGAACGCAAATCCTCGATTTCGCGCGACCAGCTGATCGCCGAGATGATCCAGGGCCGCACCACGATCAAGGCCCTGGCCCTCGACCAGGCGATGCGCCCCCATTGGGAACGAAGCCACGCCGACAACATCGAGAAATCGGCCGTGCGCGGGGCCAAGACCGATTTCTATTCGAACCTGGGCGGCTCGCTGACCATGTGCACGACGCTGCTGATGACGACCGTCGGCGCGCTTGCCATCGTCAACCAGGAAATGACCATGGGCTCCCTGATCGCCGCCAACATGCTGTCCGGCCGCCTGCTCGGACCATTGAACCAGTTGGTCAACCAGTGGCGGACTTTCAATTCGTTCAAGCAATCCGCCGATCGCTTGGGCACGACGTTCAACACCATCAGCGAACGGACGGAATCCGAGGTCGAATTGGAAACGCCCAAGGGCGAGCTGCGGACGGAAAACGCCGTCTTCAGCTATGGTGAATCCGCCAAACCGATCCTCAACAACGTCACCGTGACCCTGCCTGCGGGCGGCATTCACGCCCTGGTCGGTCGCAACGGGTCGGGAAAGACGACCCTGTTGAAGATTCTGCAGGGGCTGTATCGGCCGACCAGCGGCCGCGTCCTGCTGGACGGCGCCGACATCGCCCAGTTCACGCGCCACGAGCTGGCCGATTGGATGGGCTATGTGCCGCAGGAATGCGTGCTGTTCGCCGGCACCGTGCGCGACAACATTGCCCACCGCCATGCCGAGGCCACGGACGAACAGGTCATCAAGGCCGCGACCCACGCCGGTGTGCACCATTTCATCATCGACCTGCCGGACGGCTATGCCACCGATATCGGCGAAGCCGGTTCGCGCCTGTCCGGTGGCCAGCGCCAGCGTATCGCCATCGCCCGCGCCCTCCTGGGCGATCCTTCCGTGCTGATGATGGACGAACCTTCGGCCAGCCTGGACCGACAGGCCGAACAGGCCCTGCGTGAGACACTGCGCGAAATCGCCAAGACCCGTTCGGTCATTCTGGTCACGCACAGCCCGATCCTTTTGGCCGCCTGCGACGATCTGGTCGCGCTGGACCAGGGCCGCGTCGCCCTTGCCGGCCCGGCAGCAGAAATCCTGCCCCGCCTTTTCGGACAGAACCCCTTGCCCCCGGTCGAAGACGAGTCGAAGAAACCAGGGCCTAAGGACGAACCGCCGAAAGCCGCAGACGCCAAACCCGCGGTGGATGCCAAGCCTGCGAATGCGACCCAGAAAGCCATGCCGGCCCCCGCGCCGCAGGCAGCCCCTGCAGCCGCACCGCAGGCAGGTCAGAAAGCGCCGCCGCAGCAGCAGAAACCTGGCCAGCAACAACCGGCCCAACAAAAACCGGCCCAACAGGCGAAGCCACCGATGCCCGATCTGGCATCGGCCCTGGCCAACGCCGCCAAACAGGCTGCGCATGGCGGCGCCCCGCGCCCCGGCCCGCAGCAACCGGCGGCACCGCGGCCTGAAGCACCGCAGCAGGCCGCGCCGCGTGTCGAGCCTGTCGCGCCGAAACGCCCGGACACGCCGCAGGCAGCCCCCGCGCAACGCCCTGCTCCGCAGCCTCAACCATCGGCGCAGGCGCGGCAAGCCGCACCGCAACAGCCGCGACCGCAACAACCGGCGCCGCAACAGCGCCCACAGCAAGCGCGCCCTGTATCTCAACAATCGGCGCCTCAACAATCGGCCCCACAACAACCGACGCCGCAAGCCGCCGCGCCAGCGCCGAGGCCCGCGCCGGAGAAACCCGCCGCGGCTTCTAGTAACGACCCTTATGCTGATATACTGAAAGCCATGGAGCACGAGCGCGGACCGCGTTAGGCCGGGATTTCCCCGCCACGCACCGGCTCTGGAGCCAGGACATGCAACACCAGTCGAACCCGCCCATTGCTTCGCCGTTGGACGAATTGCTGATCAAGCGCCCCATGCCGTCGCTTCGCATGGTCGCTTGGCCGATCATGATCTTGATCACGGCAATGTTAACCTGGGCCAATTTCGCCAAGCTGGACGAAGTTTCGGTGGCGATGGGAAAGGTCGTGCCCCTGGGCAAGACCAAGGTCGTTCAGCACTTGGAAGGCGGCATCGTTCAAGAGATTTTCGTCTCTGAAGGCGATACCGTCACTGCCGGGCAGCCGCTGCTGCTGCTCGACTTGGCGTCCGGTGGCACCAACCGCGAGGAACTGCAGGTTCGCCTGGACAGTGAACTCGCCGCCCGGTCGCGCCTTCAGGCCGAGGCCGAGGGCCGCAAGCTGAAGTTCCCGCGCTCGTTGGAGACGCGGCAACCGGCTTTGGTCGAGGCCCAACGCCAGGCCCATGATGCGCGCCAACGTGAATTGAAAGCCTCGATCAGCGTTCTCAAAGAGCAGATCAAGCAGCGCGAGCTGGACGTCAAGGAACTGCTCGCCAAGAAGAAGGCGGTTGAACGTAACTACTCCCTGGCGCGCGAACGGCTGGCGATGTCCGCTTCCCTTCTGGCCGAGGGCCTGACGGCGCGGATCGAACACCTGAAGCTCGAAGCCGAGGTCGAAGACCTGGACGGGGAACTCAAGGGTCTGGTTCCGGCCATTCCCCGCTCGCAGGCGGCGGTCGAAGAAGCCAAGAAACGCGTTTCCGAAAGCGAAGAAGGCTTCCGCCGCGAAGCCCGTGAAGAATTGAACAAGGTCGAACAGTCGATCGCCCGCATTCAGGAACTGATCGCCGAGGCGGAAAAGCAAGGCTCCCGGTCCGAGATCAAAAGCCCGATCAACGGCATCGTTCAGAAGATGGTCGTAAACACAGTCGGCGGCGTGGTCAAACCTGGCGAGCCGATCCTGGAGATCGTACCGACCGGCGACAAGCTGGTGGTAGAGGCCCGTCTCAACCCGACGGAGCGTGGTTTCATCGTCGAAGGCCAACCGGCGGTGGTGAAGATCTCGACCTACGATTTCGTTCGTTATGGCGGGCTGGACGGCACGGTCATCAACGTCGCCCCCGATGCCAGCACTGACGAGAACGGAGCCCCCTATTTCCGTGTCATCGTCCAGACCGAGAAAACCTACCTCGGCAAGAAGGAAGGCCTGCTGCCGATCACACCCGGCATGGAGGCCACGGTCGATATCCATACCGGCCGCAAATCGGTCATGGACTACCTGGTCAAACCGGTTCTGAAGCTGAAGGATGAAGCGTTCCGCGAACGCTAAAAGCTCCTCTCCCCCCTTCGATTCTGACGCTAACCATTTGTTATTTGTTGCCAATCTATTATATACGGGAAGTCTCAGGGGAGTTCATCGCGCACCGACTGCATGATCAAGGGGCCCCTATGGTGCGCGCGGGTAAGGGTCTGGGGATAACATGTCGCTAACCACTCTTGTCGGGTTGCTGGCCGCGTTCGGGCTGTTTGTCGGCTCGATCATGATGAGCACCGACAACTTCCTGATATTTCTCAGTCTTTCCAGCTTTCTGATGGTCGTTGGCGGAACGCTTGCTTCGACATTCGTGTCGTACGAGCCGCGCTATGTCCTGCTTTCCCTCAAATTGATCTGGCGGATCCTGTTTTCGCCGAAGGTCGGCCGAAACGTTCTGAAATCCGAGGTCGGGCGAATCATCCGCTGGGCCTATACGGTGCAGAAAAGCGGCCCCCCTGCCCTGGAGGCAGAAGCGAAAAAAGCAGTCCGTGGCGATAAGTTCCTGAAATTCGGCGTTGAAATGGTGATCTCCGGCTACACCGGCGAGGAAGTCCGTGAGATCCTGACCAACGCGATTGAATCGACCTTTGGCCGTAACACGGTTCAGGTCGATATCCTGCGCAACATGGGCGGTGCCGCTCCGGCCTTCGGCATGATCGGTACCCTGGTCGGCCTGATCATCATGCTCGACAACCTGGGCGGTGATCCGACGGAGTTGGGCGCCGGTCTTGCGGTCGCGCTGTTGACCACGCTGTACGGCGTGTTGTTCGCGCGGATCGTGTTCATGCCGGCGGCGACCAAGATTCAGCAGCGCGAGGAAATCGTGCGGTTCCGCAACTACTTGATCGCCGAAGGCCTGTCGCTGTTGGCGGACAAGAAAAACCCCCGCTACATCGCCGACCGCATGAACAGCTTCCTGGACCCGGCCATCCACTTCAACATCGACAAGATGAAAAGGTAGGCCCAGGGCGCGGGAACGACCCCGCGCCGTCGGCGAAATGCAGCAATGGGCGTTCCCCGCAAACCTCCTCCCGAGGAAGAAAAGGAAGACTGGCTGGTCACCTATTCCGACGCCATTACCCTGTTGATGGCGTTCTTCGTGATGATGCTGACCTTTGCCGAGTTCGATATTCCTGCGTTCGAGGAAGCTGCCGCCGCGATTAAGGACAAGATCGGTTCCGGCGACGAGGCCGCCTCTCCGACCGAAAAACTGAAGATCGATCTGGAAGACGTCGTTTTCCAGATGCAGGCCGACCGCTCCGTGCAGGTCTCCAAGGATTCCAAGGGTGTCGTGATCGAGCTTTCGTCGGGCGCGTTCTATAAGCCCGGCTCGGCCGAACTGCGCGACGAAGCCGTTCCCTACCTGGAAAAGATCGCCCAGACGATCAGCGCCCCGCGCTACGCCACCTATAACATTCAGATCGAAGGCCATACGGACGACGAGCCGATCTCGACCGACAAATTTCCGTCGAACTGGGAATTGTCGACCGGACGCGCCGCGACCGTGGTGCGTTTCTTCGCCAGCCACGGCTTCGTCGATCCCTTGAAAATGAGCGCCACCGGCTACGCCGATCAGAAACCCAAGGTTCCGAACCGGACCGAGGATGGTCGCCCAATCCCCGAGAACCAGGCGACCAACCGCCGCACGGCCATTCGCGTCACCGCCATGTCGTTGAAGGAACGCGAAGTCTGGTATCAGCACTTGGAAGTTCTGCGGGCCAAGGCCGAGGCGGAGAAGCGCGCACAACAGCAATCGGGCCAAGGGCAGCAACAAGGCGCTACGGATGCGCAGCAGCCGCAAGAAGGCGCCGTCGCCCCGCAGGAAGCCGCCCCCGTTACGGAGCAGGCCCCAGCCCCCGCCGCACAGCATTAACGCGACGGCGGGCACCTAGCCTGGAAGGCTACGCCCGACCATTTCAGCGATGAAAGAGAAATAACGCCGTCTCCGGCGTTACTCGATGATCAGCTCCATGCCCTCGCGGCTGACGAAGTTGCCATCCCAGGCAGCTTCCGCCTCGATCGCCAGGCGATCCATGAAAGCGTCGTCATGCTCCGGATCGTGATGGAAGATCGCATGGCGCTTGGCCCCTGCCGCTTGGCATAGGCGCATGCCTTCGTTCCAGGTCGAATGGCCCCAACCGACCTTGGCCGGGAACTCTTCTTCCGTATATGTGCTGTCGTAGATCACAAGGTCGGCGCCTTCGATCAATCCCAGAACGTTCTCGTCCATCTTGCCCGGCACGTGCTCCGTGTCGGTGACGTAGCAGATAGACGCACCATCGTGCTCGATCCGGTAGCCGGTCGCCCCATTCGGGTGATTCAAGGCCGCGGTCTTGACCGTAATGTCGGACGGCAGGCTGAAACTGTCGCCGGCGTCGAAATCTTCAAAGCGCAGCTTGGCCTGCATCGCTTCAAGCGGCACGGGAAACATCGGGTTGTGCATCTGGGTAGACAGGATGTCTTGAATTCCCTCGTCGCCGCGGCTCTTCAAATGCCCGGCCATGATATGCACGGAACATTCAGGATTGTACGCAGGCACGAAGAAGGGGAAACCATTGATATGGTCCCAGTGCGTGTGGGTCAAAAGCAGGTGGGTGCACTTCAAACCGGCTTTAAGAAAGGCATTGCCGAAGGACCGAATCCCCGTCCCGGCATCCATAACAAACCGATAATCGCCCGCCTCTACCTCGATACAACTGGTATTGCCGCCATACTTCATATGCTGCGGCGTGGCACAGGCGATGCTCCCCCTAACTCCCCAAAATTTTAGACGGATTGCCATATAATCTCATGCAGACTTTCGCGGTCGGTACACGCAAATGATCGAACGCAGTGGCTAGCTCCCTTGCGGACAGGCCCTCGCTGGCACATTACAGGCGGCACGCAATTCGGCACCCTTGAACTCTTGTATAGGCCATCAAATGACTGCTGTCACAGATTGAT
>CAXGUG010000135.1:0-6225 GCA_964012715.1 uncultured Rhodospirillaceae bacterium
CCAAACGGCCGTTGTCTTCTTCGACGTCCAAGATGCCGTATTTGTTGGTCTGGTCACGGGGAACGTCCTCGACCGCAACGATGTTGCCGCCGACCTCTTCATAGGCCGCCATCATCTGCGCCAGGCATCCCGGCTCGGCTTTGACCAGATCGTCGGGCAGCAGCACCGCGAAGGGATCGCCCGCGACGAATTGCCGCGCGCACCAGATCGCATGGCCCAGGCCCAGGGGGTTCTGTTGCCGCGCATAGGCCAGATGCCCCGGCGGCACCATGGCATCCTGAACGATTTGCAGTTCGCGGGTTTTGCCGCGCCGCTCCAACACCTGTTCCAGTTCGACGGCATGGTCGAAATGATCTTCCATGATCGTCTTGCCGCGCCCGGTAACCAGGACGAAATCCTCGATCCCCGCCGCGCGTGCTTCCTCGATCGCGTATTGGATCAGGGGTTTGTCGACGATCGGCAGCATTTCCTTGGCCATCGCCTTGGTGGCCGGCAAAAAACGCGTACCAAGACCGGCGACGGGCAGGACGGCCTTCCGGACGGGAGCATACATGTCGGGTCTTTCTGCTGTGAACTTTCAGCTTCGAAGTCAGCGGACCTAAGAACAGGCCCAACGGCGGCCTTTTTGTGCCATATGGTGCAAAGCACCGCAACCGCGCGATTACCGCCCCCTATGCCGCCGGTTTCAAACAAAATTCCCCAGGAATCCTGCCGTCCGTCACGGAACCGTAACGCGAATCGCATATCGCCCCTGGCGGCTCAATCGCCCAACAATACCGACTTGGCCTCGTTGACCTGCGCGGCCAGATAGTCCGACCCGCCATGATCCGGATGCAGACCGGAAATAATGCGTTGATAGGCCGCCTTGATCTCGTCCCGCGTCGCCCCTTCGCGCAAGCCCAGCACGGCCAACGCCTCTTCCCGGCTCATTCCGCCGCCCCTCGTCCGAGAGCCACCAGCCTCGCTGCCGGATACGTGCTCGCGCCATTCGGGCTGGACGCGATCCAAATAAGCCTCCAGAACGCGGCTGGAATCCGCGTCCTGGGACTGACATTGCCGCCACAAATCGCAAAGTTCCGAAAGGCTCAAGTCTTCCAGCCGCCGCCCGGCGAAGGGGCCTTCCAAAATTTCACCCCAGACCTCGCCGGTATCGTGATTCAAGCCCATGCGCAGAAAGCGTGTTTCCACGTCCGATGTCTGCCCTGTCGAAGCCCCCTGCCGCGCGCCCGCCATGCGGGAAAAGGTCTTTGCCGCGCGATAGACGGTCCGTGCGCGCATCAGCATCGGGATCAAGAACGATGCGGCCGCGACGGCCCAGCCGAGCCGTCCGGTGATGACGAAGAAAAAGGCCATGGCGATCACCAGGGCGCCGCCGACGAAAAACAGGGCTTTCTTCAAAGTCCGGACGTTCGCCGTCGCATACCAGCGCGCGCCCAATAGAAACGCCGCCAGCAAGGCCACCCCGAGAACCAGATAAGACACCCCCGACTATCCCCCCTTGACCTGATGGGCGATGCGCAGGATTTCCCCGCCTTTTGCCTTGGCGTGATCTTCCAACGCACGACGCCCGCCCGCGGCATAGACCGCGACCGCGGCCAACAATTCCTTCAAAGTATCGGCGCTGGTCGCGTCGAAGGCGCAATAGGCCCCGCCGGACAGCTTGGCGATCTGCTGAAAGGCGAACCCGGCAACGGGTTCAGCCCCCTCATGGAACATGAACACCGGTACGCCCAACAGGCCCAATTCCCCCGCCGTGCGCCCCACCGCGTCAATGTCTTCTTCGAAGCAATCGCCGACATAAACCAAGGCATTGACCCGCCGCTTGCGCGTTTCGTTGACCGCATGCTTGAGCAACTTGCCGAGTTGCGTTTCCCCGGCCAAGCAGCCGACGCCGGTCATCAGGCGCGCCAGTTCCGCCGCGTCCGAGGTCCATTTCGAGACCTTGAATTCCCCGAACCCACGAAAGAACGCCAATTGCACGTCGAGGCCGCCCAGATCGCGTGCCGCCAGGAACATCTCGCCCTGAAGCCGTGCCGCCCGGTCCCAAGTCGGCTGACGGCTGGCCGTTGCGTCCATGCCGAACATCAGACGCCCGCGCGCGCCTGCGGACGGCTGCACAGGAGCACGCGCCACCTTGTCCAGGAAGGCATCGACCTGGGCCCTGTCGGCTGTCTTGCGGGGCAGATTGTCCGATCCGCTCATGGCGCCTCCTTTGGCCTTGAAAGATAAGGCTGAAAAGAGCGTTTCGCCAGCAGAGCTACGTCGCCACCGGCGGCAGGCGCAGTTCGTTGATCAGGCTGCGGACTTCCTGGCGGGCGGACAGGTGCGACATCGACATCGCCGCCGGGTCGCCCGTTTCCTTGATGTCCATGATCGTCAGGCCGGCCAGGAACAGTTCGCGGAAGATCACGCGCTCGCCGAAGCCCGGCAGGAACCGAAAGCGGATACGCTCGGCCAATTCGGTCAGGGCTTTTTCCATTTCCTGGCGGTTGCGGGAATCCAGCGGGCTGAGACGGTTGCGCAGAACGATCCAGTCCATGTTGCCACCGTCGCGACGGGCGCGGACAATCTTCTGCTTCCAGACCATTTCCGCGTATTGGCTTGGCGATTTGACGACGACCTTGTCACCGATCTCGACCCGCGCCAGCACGTCCAAGTCCACGAAGCTGTCGTTCAACGGCGTGACCAGCGTATCGGCATAGGAATGGGCGACCTCGGACAAGGCCGTGGCGCTGCCGGGCGTATCGACGATGACGATCTGCGCCGCTGCCTGCGCCGCCGCCAGGACGCCGGGAAAGGCCTCGACACCATCGTCTCCGCCGGTGCCACTGGTCGGACGGACCTCGAAATACTGGGGCATCGGCACGGGCCCTGGGATCGAGCGGGCATAATCCGCCCGGTTTTCCAGGAACCTGCGCATCGAGCCCTGCCGCACGTCCGTGTCCAGCACGGCGACGGTGCGCCCGGCCCGCATCAGGCCCACGGCCAGATGCATGGCGGTGGTCGATTTACCGCTGCCGCCCTTTTCGTTACCGACGACGATCACATGGTTCTGCACGGGGGTGGCGTTCATGCCGGTCGCATCCAAACGGCGGTGTCGTGGAACGCCGCGCCCCCGCCGGGAAGGGCCGCATCGGCGCTGATGATGGTATTGATCCCGCGCCCTTCTTCGAAGGTCTCATTGGGCCAGATGCCTTCGACGACCACGGTATGGACCTGTAACCCGTCGAACGGACGCACGTGCACGACGACGCTGCCCAGGTCGTTGCCCAGGCGCACGCGGTCTCCGTCGGCCAATCCCAAAGAGTCGCAGGTCGCGGGATGGATCAGCGCGGTCGGGCGGCCTTCCTTCTGGCGGCTGGACGGGGTTTCGGTGAATGAGGTGTTCAGGAACCGCCGCGCGGGCGCCGCGACCAGACGATAGGGGCAGGCCTCAGAAGCCTTATCGATCACATCCAGATGATCCGGCAGGGCCGACATCCCCGCATGCTCGCCGCCCAGCTGCGACCAATCGGCGGCGAAATGGAACTTGCCGTCGGCATGGCCGAAGCCGTTCAGGAAATGCGCTTCGTCGAACGGTTTGGTGCAGTCGACCCAGCCCTGGGCCAGAACTTCGTCGGCGCTTGGCCGACCGCTGCGGCGCAGGGCATCGTCGATCAGTTCCCAAGCCGACATGTGGAACGCCGGATAGTCCGAGCCCAGGCGCTTCGCCAAGCCATTGATGACCTCGACGTTCGAGCGGCATTGGCCCGGCGATTCGATCAGCGCCTTGTGGACCTGCAGATAGAAATGCCCGCCGCCCTGGTACATGTCTTCGTGCTCCAGGAACATGGTCGCGGGCAGGACGATATCGGCCAACTTAGCCGTGGCGGTCATGAATTGCTCGTGGACGCAGGTAAACAAGTCGTCCCGCATCATCCCGTCGATGACCCGCGTCGTCTCCGGCGCGACCTCGGCCGGGTTGATATTTTGGGTGAATAGAACGTTGACCGGCGGACCGCCCTTGAGCGCCGCCGCGTCGCCTGTCAGGACCCGGCCGATCTGCGACATGTCGAGGGCGCGGGTCGACGGATCGACCACGTCCAGGCCCCGAATCAGTGTCTGGTCGATGCCGAAGATTTCACGGTTCGAGAACAGCGCTCCGCCGCCTCGGTGCTTCCACTTTCCGGCCACGACCGGCAGGCAGGTCACCGCATGCATGTTGGCGGCCCCATTGCGCGACCGGGTGAACCCGTAGCCGACACGCAGATAGGCCTTTTCCGTCCCGCCATACAGACGGGCCAAGGCGCGGATGTCCTCGGCCGCGATACCAGTGATCTCCGCCGCCCATTCAGGGGTGCGGGTCGCGAGGTGTTGTTGCAGGCGCTCCGGGCCATCGGAATGGGCCCGCATGTAGTCCCAATCGGCGAAGCCTTCTTCGAACAGGACGTTCATCACGGCGCAGGCCAAGGCCCCGTCCGTGCCCGGCTTGATCGGGATATGGATGTCGGCCTGTTGCGCCGTCGGCGTGCGGTAGGGATCGATCACCACCAACTTGGCGTTCCGCCCCTTTCGCGCCTTGGCGATATGGGTCATGACATTGACCTGGGTCGAGACCGGATTACCGCCCCAAACGACGATCAGGTCCGATTCCGCGATCTCGCGCGGATCGGCACCCCAGATTTTACCGTGTCCGGCGATCCAGCCGTTGCAGGCCGTGGTGACGCAGATGGTTTCATGCTCGCGGGAAAAGCCGAAGGCATGGCGGAAGCGGTGAATGCTGTCACGCTGCACCAGGCCCATGGTCCCCGCGAAATGATACGGCCATACGGTTTCGCCCCCCTGCGCGGCGCGGGCACGCTCGATTGCATCGGCGACTTCGTCCAGGGCGTCGTCCCAGGAAATCTCGCGAAATTCGCCCGAGCCCTTGGCCCCGACACGCTGCAGCGGCGTGGTCAGGCGTTCCGGGTGATGTACCCGTTCGCGATAGGCCGCAACCTTGGCGCAGATAACGCCCGCAGTGTAGTCGTTGCGCGGATTGCCGCGGACGCGTCCGATGGTCTTGTCGTCCAGGACTTCGACCTCCAGGGCGCAGGTCGACGGGCAATCATGAGGACAGGCGGTTGGGCGGAATTCGGGGGGCTGTGTCATGGCCGCAATCTACTCTCGGTCCTGTTTTCGGACAAGAAACCGATATCTTTGAGCCGTGGATAAGGCGCTGGAATAAGGACTGATTAACCCTTGTCAGCTATAGTATCGGCGCTAAAAAGCCTGTACGGGATGATTATGACTTTGAGCCGTCCGTTCAATCTGCCGCGCGTGTTGAGCGCCGCCGCCCTGGCTTGGGGCGTGATCGTGGCCGCGCCTTCCATGGCGCAAGCGCCGGCGACGACGCCGGCCCCGAACGCCGCACCGACGGCGCCGGCCCCCGGCCAGGTTCGTGTGCAGGGCGAAACCCTGGGC
The DNA here is from genome assembly GCA_964012715.1 of uncultured Rhodospirillaceae bacterium. GTDB lineage: Bacteria > Pseudomonadota > Alphaproteobacteria > Rhodospirillales > Casp-alpha2 > UBA1479. The sequence continues at coordinate 5,443 of CAXGUG010000135.1, forward strand.
CCCGGCATCACGCCGCAGGCCCCTGTGTTGGGGAAATTGACCAACTACCGCGACGAAATGCGCAAGCTGATCGGCAACATTGCCAATTACGCCCGTGCGCAACGGCCCGGTTTTGTCGTCATCCCCCATAACGGCATGGACTTGCTTCAGAAAGTCGACGATGTCGATAAGAAGAAGATCTACCCGGCCCGCGCCTACATGATGTCGATCGACGGGATCATGCAGGACGCCCTGTTCTATGGATACGAATCCTTCGGCAAGCCAACGTCGAAAGATCAAAAGGAACTGTTCAAGCCGCTGATCGAGGTCGCCAAGCGCAACCGCATCAGCATGTTGACCATGGATTTCACCAACAATCCGAAACAGGTCGATGAAATCCTGGCGATCAGCAGCAAACAAGGCTACCTGCCCTTCGTCGCCAACAAGGAATTGTCGGTTCTGAACGCCCTGCCGACCTATCCGTCGCGGCCGTTCCGGGAAAACCCGAACAACATTCTGTCGATGGGCGATGCCAAGAATTACCTCTACGTCGGCGATTCTTCCGCTTTCGGTCTGGAAACCGAATTCGCGTTGAAGATGCACGACAATAATTACGACCTGGTCATCGTCGACGTGTTTCATGGTCGCAAACCGCTGTCCAAGCGCGCGGTCGAAACCCTGAAGTACAAGAAACTGGGCGCGCGTCGTCTGGTGCTGGCGCGGATGGACATCGGCACCGCCGCGACCTACCGCTATTACTGGCAGCCCGGCTGGCAGTCCGGCTCGCCCAGTTGGATCGCCGCG
>CAXGUG010000136.1:0-6157 GCA_964012715.1 uncultured Rhodospirillaceae bacterium
TGGTAGAGCACCGTCTTCGGGAGGCGGGGGTCGGAGGTTCGAATCCTCTCACTACGACCAATTGAATCCCATATTCATATTGGGTCGCACGGCCGGTTCCTTTTGGAACCGGCCGTTGCCTTTTGGGCGGTCGGCTTGAACGGTCGGCTTGAAATGTGAAAAAGCGGGGCGGCCCGCTTTCGCTTCCTTCATTAATTGGCTAGGTTATCGCCCGTGAAGGGGGGAGCCATGCTCCACATGAATATCGGAACGGCCCGTCAGGGACGCAGCATGACCAATTCCAATCTAACCCACCGCCGCCTGACGGCGCGCCCCGTCGTTGCGGCCTTGGTGCTGGCGGCCGCTCTGCCCTTGCTCGGGGCTTGCGAGACGGCCAATAACGCCATGGACTCGGTGGCCAATGCGTCGCGCAGCGTGTGGGACACCGTGTCCTCACCGTTTTCCCGCGGCGATGAAAAGACCCTGAGCCGCGATCCGACCCGCGAACGCCGCGAGGACGTGGAAAAGTGGGAGCGCATTCGCGGTTCCGACGACCCGACCGTGTTCCAGACCTTCATCGAGACCTATCCGGACAGCGCGCTGAGCCATCTGGCGCGCCGCCGCCTGGCGACCCTGCAGCCGACCCAGGACATGCAGGTTCCGTCGACCTATGCCACCGAGCAGCCGAAGCCGCCGACCACCCATCACCTGGCCGGTCAGGTCATGCCCCCGCCGGCGCCGCCGGGCCAATTCCCGGCACCCTGGATTCTGGGACGATGGGCGATCGATTGTTCGCAAAGCCAGGGCGGCAGCGGCGTGACCTACAACCAGGTCGATGCCAATACGGTGCGGGTCATCCGCGACGACGGCAGTTCCGCCACCTACACCATTCGGCGTGAAAACGATGTGATGGTTCTGGAGGCCGATGGCCGCATTTATCAGGACAAGATCGTCAGCGCGACCGAACTGCGGTCTTACGCCGTCAAATACAAAGACCAATGGCACGAGGTCGATCTGACCTATCGCAAGTGCGATTGACCGTCCCGAGCGGCATTCCAGCCGCTACTCGTTAGCCGCAAAACAATAAAAGAAACCCCGGCCCGCTGACGCGGACCGGGGCCGTGGGTTTGCCAATCCTTGGGGTTGGATCGGGCGTAATGCCCTAACGAATAATTTGTATTAACGCGGGTCCTTGGTGCAGCTGACCCCGTACATCACCGCAATGGCGAAGGCGGCAGCAGCGCCGATGCAAACACCTAGAAAAATCATGCTCCCAGTCGTCATCTTTGGATGTCCCCCGTTAATCGGTTAATGCAGGGACTTTATGGGGGCAGGGACACCCCGGCATTGATCTAGATCAACGCCGGAGAATTCCTGGGAATTTCCTGAATTTTCCCGCCAATGGCGCAAATTCGGGCGCAGCCACATATCCACAAGCTGTGAATAACCCCGGCGCCTAAAGACTCCGTGGCGGCGGTGGGTTCGGGTACACTCCCCCGCGTGGAAAAGCCGCTCAACGGCGGGCGGATCGAAGAGGTTATCGTCATGCGCAATGTCGCTATCGGTATCGTCGCGGGCTTGGTCATCGGCATCGTTCTTGGGGTGTCCGTGATCGCCCCCCGCCTCAAGGCGCCGGACCATCAAGCAAACGCAGCCCCCGTGACCGGCGCGCCCGAGGCCGTCGCCGCGCCCGCCGCCGATCAGGCCGCGCAAGCCACGCCGGCCGCCGCTGCGCCGGAAGCCACACCCGCGAGTGCGCCGACGCCCCCCGTCGAACAAGCCGAAAACCTGTTGGCCCCCGCGGCACCGCCGCCACCGGCCGTGCGCTGGCGTATGGAAAGCGCCTTCGCCAGCGTCTTGCCGCAACTGGGCGCGCAAGCCAAGCGGGTCGAGACCGAGATCTGGCGCGTTTCCGCCGGGGGCATGGAAATCGATTTTCACGAGCCCGGCACCCTGGTGCCCGACGCCGACATGATCGCCGCGGTCAAAAGCGGTGAGATTGATGCCGCCTTCGTCTCGCCCGACAGTTGGCCCGCCGACGTTCCCGCCCTGCAATTATTCGGGGCCGTACCGTTCGGCCCCCGGGCCGAGGAATATCTGGCCTGGCTCTATTTCGGCGGCGGGGAAAAATTGCTCGATAAGTTGGCGGAAAAGGTCGGCCTGCGGATCGTCGTCTGCGGCTTGGTCTCGCCCGAAGGGGCCGGATGGTATCGCCGCCCCCTGACCACGGTCGAGGACCTGAAGGGTCTGCGCGTGCGCATGACCGGCCTAGGCGCGCAGGTCATGAGCCGCCTGGGCGTGAAGACCGTCAGCTTGAACGAAGGCGATATCTTCCATGCCTTGGAAACGGGGGCGATCGACGCCGCCGAATATTCCATGCCCGCGATCGACGTCCAATTGGGCCTGCATCGCATGGCGCGGAACTATTACTTCCCCGGCTGGCACCAACCGGCGACCCTGCTGGCCCTGGCCATCAACCCGGATCGTTGGGCGGGCTTGAGCCCGGTGCAGCGTTCGCAGCTTAAATCCGTCTGCGGCGACAACGTTCGACACGGCTTGGCCGAGGGCGAGGCATCGCAATACCGCGCCCTGCTGCGGCTGACCAAGGAAGGCGTGACCGTACGGCGCTGGCCGCGCGAAATTCTCGATAAACTGTCCGTCGCCTGGCGCGACATCGCCAAGGAAACGGCTAAGGGCGACAAGGATTTCGCCCGCGTGTGGAAATCGCTGGAACGGTTCCGCAAGGATTACGCCGTGTGGCGGGATTTGGACGGGCGCTAAGCCGCCTCTCCTAACCAGCTGCCCTAACCAGCTGCCGACGAAGACCCGCCGTCGCCCAAGACATCGGACGGCAGTTCGTCCATCTTGGTCAGCAGATATTCCAAATCCGACGATTCGAACTCGACACCCAGGTCGTCGTATTGGGTCATGATCCGCTCGATCATGCGCCGGGCATAGCGTTCCCGGTCGTTTTCGCCGCCGTCCATTTCCGTCTCGCGGCTGACGTCCAGCGCCGCCCGCACGGCCATGAACTGGGCCGGGGGCAATTTCGCCTTGTCGAACACCGCCCGCAGGCCGAGCGGCCCCCGGTCGTGAATCAGACGGCGGGCGTTGTCCAGGGTCACGCCCGACAGATGCGCCATGGCGCATTCAAAGAATGTGATGTCGCCCATGCACAGGGCCCGCATGATGATCGAAGACGTCAGGCGCCCGTTGTCCGACAGCTGACGGACAAGAGCCATCACGTCGTCGACGCCGGAATCGGACGACAGGCTGATCGTCGCCCGTTCGCGCGACTTCAGAATGATATCGGTCGCCAGACCGGCGGGAAGCTCATGGCGTTTGACCAGTTCTTCGCGCAGATTTTCCGAAACCAGGGCGACCAGCCGCTCCGACACCGTGACCGGCAGCGACGAGCGATTGACCATGGCCGACTGCACCCCGGCGCGGTCGCCGAAATCGTCCACTACCTTTTGGAAGGTCTGCTCGGATATGGCCGCGCCCTCGTTGGACACCAGGCGCGTAACCGCCGCCTCGTTCCCGGTTTCGACCAGGGCTTCGGACAGGGCTTCAGAGACCTGCGCCCGACCGGCGATGGCTTCCTGCTTGGCCGGGTCTTGCGAACCGATGATCGCCATCAGGTCGGCATCGTTCAAAACCTGGGAAAACTCGATCATCGGCAGGGCGACCTGATCGACGTCGTTGGCCAAGGCCACCGCCACGTCGTGCGGTACGTTGCCGTTCTGCTTGAGGTTTTCCGTCAGCGCCTGACGAACGCGCACTTCCGCATCCTTGACCATCAGACGGAAGATTTCTTCGGCTAGGGCCCGCTCGCTTGCGCTCAAATCCGCCGGATCGAAGGCACCCGCGACTTTGGCCGCGGTCGCGGCACGGGTACCCGGCGTGGGATCGGACAACAGTTTCGCGACGTCCGCTTGGCTTAATTTATTGGCCGGCATGAGGTTACAACGCTCCTTATCACAGTGCGGAAACGGTTCCGCGACTGCGCCCACGACATCCATGCGGCGGGGATTATAGTGCGGATCACCCGTCGAATGAAATCCTCTCGACCGGAAAAGGGCTTAGGCGATTGCGCTTCGGGCCCGCGATGAAGATAATGCGCCCGATCCTGGGACGAAATCCCCCCCTCCTCCAACGCAAGATGGAAGGTTTGAACCCATGAAGCATACCCCCCTGATGGCCGCCGTTTTGGCCGGTGTGACGGTGTCGATGCTGGCAGCCGCCACGCCCGTCAAAGCCGATGCCGGCGCCTTCAAGAAGAATCGCTGCGCCCAGTGCCACACCGTTTCCGGCAAACACACGATCGGCCCGTCCCTGAAGGGCGTGATCGGCCGCAAGGCCGGAACCGCCGAGGGTTACAAGGCCTCGCGCTATTCCAAGTCGATGATCGCGGCCGGTGAAAAGGGCTTGGTCTGGGACGCCAAGTCGCTGGACGCCTATTTGACCAATCCCAAGCAGTTCCTGCGGGATTACCTGGGCGATCCGAAGGCCACGACCAAAATGGCCTATCCCGGTTTGAAGAAAGAAGACCAACGCAAGATGGTCATCGATTATCTGACCGAACAGAAGTGATCGCCGCCCCGCGCACGCGGGACAGCAGACAAAAAACAACCGCCGCCCAGGCCTTGCCGGGCGGCGGTTCGCTTTTTGGCGATAGCAAGCCTAGTGAACGATCAAAACCGATTGCTGGGCATGCCGTACGATATGGGCGGTGTTCGGGCCGACCTCATAGGTCTCGCCGTCGTCTGCCCGCCGCGCCGAAAGGACCAACAGGTCACAGGCGATCTCGCCCGAGACCCGCAGGATTTCCTCATAGGCCCGGCCATGGCCGACGATATGCTGGACCTTGATATCGTCCGGGATATTCTCCGTAACCCAGGCATGTAGGCGGGCGTTCGCTTCGTCCAGGGCCTTTTTCTCAAAACCCTTGGGAAAGAAGCTGGCGACCAGGGTCATGCCGAAATCAGGCACCACGGCCATGACGTGGAGATTAGCGCCAAAGGCCTTGGCCAGATCAACCGCCTGGGGTGCTGCGCGATCCCAGGTCGAGGAGTCCTCAAGATCGATGGCGATCAGAATGTCCTTGTACATAACTGACTATCCTCCCCCTTAAGCCCGAGCAGCCGCCATCTGACGTTGGCGGCCCTTTTGTAGGAACACGACCAGCGCCAGCAGCAGCAGGGCGGGAATGTACATCAAATGCTTGGGCAGGCGATCGGCTTCGCGTTCGATGGAAACGATCTCCCAATCAAAGTCGATCTTCTGCTTTTCGGCGGCACTGCCGAACACGACGACGTCGACCAGTTTCTTGTCGCCTTCGTCCCGCAATTCCAGACCAGCGTACTTCAACCGCTCGATCCCCGGCGCCTTCGGCCCCACGGGTAGCATCACGGTCTTGTCGACCGCGTCGCCTTCGAGGGTTTGACCGGCAACGCGGATACGGATCTGCGAGTCGGCGGGCATGACCTCGGCGACCTGTTCGATCTTCGCGGCGGGCACGGATTCCAGCGGCGGCACGATCATGTCCATCCAGAACCCGGGTCGGAACAAGGTGAACGCGACCAGCAACAGGGCCGCCGTCTCCCAGGCCTTGCTCTTGACCAGGAAGAAGCCCTGCGTCGCCGCCGCGAACAGCAGCACCGCGATCACCGCCGTCACGATCACCAGGATCAGGTGGAACGGCCCTTCGATCCCGATCATCAGCAACTCGGTGTTGAAGATGAACATGAACGGCAGGACCGCCGTGCGGATATCGTAGGTAAAGCCCTGAATACCGGTCTTGATCGGATCGCCGCCGGAAATCGCCGCCGCCGCATAGGCCGCCAAGCCCACCGGCGGCGTGTCATCCGCCAGGATACCAAAGTAAAACACGAACAGATGCACCGCGATCAGCGGCACGATCAGGCCGTTGGCGGCGCCGACCGTAACGATGACCTGGGCCATCAGGGACGAAACCACGATATAGTTGGCCGTGGTCGGCAGGCCCATGCCCAGGACGATGCAGGCAACGGCGGTCAGCAGCAGCAGGATCAAAAGGTTCCCGCCGGACATGATTTCCATGGCCTCGGTGATGACCTGGCTGATCGGCGTCAGGGTCACCGCGCCGACGACGATGCCCGCCGCCGCCGTGGCGACGCCGATGCCGACCATGTTGCGC
>CAXGUG010000137.1:0-6007 GCA_964012715.1 uncultured Rhodospirillaceae bacterium
TTCGGGTTCGACCGCGATGCCTTCGCCGCGATCCTGGGCGCAGCGGAAACGCGGGAAGAAACCCAGGCCGATTTCTGGTTCGCCCAGCAATCGGGGATCACCGGCTTCCCAACCCTGCTGGCCGTGGCGGACGGGCAGGCGGCCCTGGTCACCGCCGGGTATCAGCCCTGGGAAAACCTGCGCGACGCGCTCGCGGCCTGGATCGCGGCTTAGAACGCGACGATCAGGCCGTCTTCGGCGCTTTCGAAATTCAGGTCCGCGCGCTGCGCCAGCATGTCGTCGCTCATATGGGTCAGGACGACCCGCTTCGCGCCGATCTCCGGCAAGTGCCGCTCCAGCGTCGCCAGGTCCAGGTGCAGGGGCACGGATTTATCCCGGAAATAGGCTTCGGCCACGAACAGGTCTGCGTCCTTGGCGGCGGGGATCAGGCTGTCGGTCCATTGGGTGTCGCCGGTATAGGTGACGACGCGATCCTCAGCCTTGATCCGCAGGGCGAAGAACGGCCCGTCCGGCTGGCCGTGATGGACCATGTAGGGCGTGACGGTGACGTCGCCGAAGGCGGTTTCGACCTCCGGCTCCAATTCCTGAAGGGTCAGGTCGAACTTCTGCTTGGTCTTGGACGAGCCGGGAAAGCCCGTTTCCATCACCCGCTCGTACCATTCCCGCAGGCCGCGCGGCCCGGCGATCACAAGCGGGGCCGTTCGTTTGGAAAAGAACTGGGAATCCAGCATGAAAAACGGGATGCCACCGAAATGGTCGGCATGGAAATGGGTGATGAAGATCGCCTGGATGTCATTCATCCGGATGCCCAGCTGCTTCATGGAAATCAGGGATGACGCACCGCAGTCGATCAGAAAGTTGGCGCGGGCACCGCTGACGTGAAAACAGGTGTTGAAGCGGCCGCCGCTGCCGAAGGCGTCGCCGCAACCGACGAATTGAAGTTGCATGGGTAGGCTCCGTTTTGTACGATTACTAAATCGTATCAAATTAAATAAATGATGCAATATACAAATTATCCGGTTGGCGACATCCGCCGCCGGAAGAGAGCCGGAAACGAGGAAGACCGCCATGCCTACGAAGATCGTCGTCGCCAACTGGGTACACCCCGAAGTGCTGGAGTATCTGTCCCGGTTCGGCGAGGTCGTGGCCAACGAGACTCGCGAGCCCTGGTCCCGCGCCGACCTGATCGAACGTTGTCAGGGCGCGCAGGCCATGATCGCGTTCATGCCGGAATCGGTGGACGACGATTTCCTGGCGGCCTGCCCGGACCTGCGGGTGATCGCCTGCGCGTTGAAGGGCTATGACAACTTCGATGTCGAGGCCTGCACCCGCCGCGGGGTCTGGATCACCTTCGTGCCGGACCTGTTGACCGCCCCGACGGCGGAATTGACGGTCGGCCTGATGATCGCCTTGGGGCGGAACATCGGCCCGGGCAACGCCTATGTCAAAAGCGGCGCGTTCGCGGGCTGGCGGCCCCGGTTCTACGGCTGTTCGCTGGACGGCAGCACTGTCGGCATCATCGGTGCCGGCGCGGTGGGCAAGGCCATCGCCCGCCGCCTCAGCGGGTTTCGCTGTTCGTTGCTGTACTATGACGCCAACCGCCTTGCCCCGGATCAGGAAGACGACCTGCGCCTGCAACGGGCGTCCCTGGCGGACCTGCGGGCGCAGAGCGATTTCGTGGTCCTGGCCCTGCCGTTGACGGACGGCACCTTTCACCTGGTCGACGGCGATTTCGTCGCGGGGATGAAGGCGGGGGCCTATCTGGTCAATCCGGCGCGGGGCTCGCTGGTCGACGAAGCTGCGGTCGCCGAGGCCCTGCAACGCGGTCATCTGGCGGGCTATGCCGCCGATACCTTCGAATGCGAGGACTGGGCCCGCACCGACCGGCCCGCCGGGATCGACGCCCGCCTGCTCGATGCCGACAACACCTTGCTGACGCCGCATCTTGGTTCAGCGGTCGATCCGATCCGATGGGAGATCGCGATGGAAGCGGCTGAAAGCGTCGCGCAGTTCCTGCAAGGCGAGCGGCCCAAAGGGGCCCTCAACCAGCCCGCCGGCGTGGCCTAGGAGGATTTCAGGATGCTCAACCTGACACAGGTTGCGACCTTCGTCGCCGTGGTCGAACAGGGCGGCTTTCACGAAGCCGCGCGCCACCTGGGCGTTTCCCAGCCGACGGTGACCCAGCACATCAAGAAACTGGAAGCCGACCTGATGCGGCCCCTGATCGTGCGCACCCATGGCAAGGCCGGGACGACGCCCCACGGGGCCGCGTTCCTTCCTTTCGCAAGGTCACTGATGCATGTCGCCGGTCGGGCGCGGGACGCGCTGGACGGGCGCGGTCTGGTGGTCGGCGCCAGCAGCAACATCGGCGTCTACCTGTTGCAGCCCCTGGTCAAAGCCTTCACTGCGGCGCATCCCGATGTTGGCCCGATCGACCTGCGCATCGGCAGTAATCCGGAGACGGTCCGCCTCTTGGAAGACTCCGAGATCGATATCGGCCTGATGGAATGGTGGGACGATCGCCCCGGGTTCGATTCCCGCGTGTGGCGGGAAGAGCCTGTGGTCGTCATCGTCGCCCCCGATCACCCCTGGGCCGGGCGTCGGACGATCGACAGGACGGCATTGCTTGCCGAGCCGCTGATCGGCGGCGAGCCGGGCACGGGCACGGCACGGCTGTTGGAACGGGAGCTGGGCATCGCGCCCGAGACCCTGAAAGCCGGGCCGCAGCTGGGCAGTACCGAAGCCGTAAAACAGGCGGTGCGCGCCGGTTTGGGCGTTTCCCTGACCCTGGAAAGCGCCGTGCGGGACGAGGTCGCCGCCGGATCCCTGCGTGCGCTGGCCATTGAGCAAGCGCCGCTCGCCAGGTCACTCTACGCAATTGTCTCGGATAGCCTGCCATTGGGAAGCCCGGCCCGGGCCTTCGACGGCTTCCTTGCCGCAGCTGCTTAGCTCGATATTGCCGGTCCTCCAGCCTGTCTTGGGTTGTCATCGCATTTTGCGAAGGTTCCGCTGTCGCCTTGGCTGTTCCTATCGGTCGCCTCAATCCCTACAATCCGCGCCAACGAGACCACCAAAAATGGATGTGGGAAATGGAAGCACTTAGTGGATTGAAGGTCATCGAACTGGGCCAGTTCGTGGCCGGGCCGTTCGCCGCCAAGACGTTGGCCGATTTCGGGGCCGACGTGATCAAGGTCGAATCCGCCGGGGCGGGCGATGGCCTGCGCAAATGGCGCATCGTGCAGGACGGCACCTCGCTGTGGTGGGAGATTCAATCCCGCAACAAGCGCTCGGTCTGCCTCGACCTGAAATCGCCGGAAGGCCGGGACGTCATTCTCGAACTGGCCAAGGAAGCCGACGTAGTGATCGAGAATTTCAAGCCGGGCACCCTGGAAAAATGGGGCCTGGGCTGGGAGACGCTGCACGAAATCAATCCCAAGCTGGTGATGCTGCGCATCTCCGGTTTCGGCCAGACGGGACCGTACAAGGACAAGCCCGGGTTCGGCGTGCTGGGTGAATCCATGGGCGGTCTGCGCTACATCACCGGCGAGCCGGGCCGCGTGCCGGTGCGGACCGGCATTTCCATCGGCGACACATTGGCCTCCATGCATGGGGTGATGGGCCTGATGTTCGCCCTGCACCATGTCAACGTGCACGGCGGCGAGGGGCAGGTGGTCGATGTAGCGCTGTATGAATCCGTGTTCAACGTGATGGAAAGCACGCTGACGGAATACACCAACGCAGGCGTCGTGCGTGAGCGCACGGGTAGCGCCCTGCCGGGGATCGTTCCGACCAATGCCTATCTATGCAAGGACGACCAATACGTTCTGATCGCGGGCAATGGCGACAGCATCTTCCAGCGCCTGATGACCGAAATGGGCCGCCAGGATCTGGCTGGCGATCCGGAACTGAAACACAACGACGGCCGCGCGCGCCATGTGGAGCGGATTGACGCGGCAATCCAGGAATGGGCCGAAACGATGACTTGTGATGAAGTCATCGCGCGCCTCGATGCCGTCTCCGTTCCGGTCGGCAAGACCTACACCATCGCCGATATCGTCGAAGACCCGCAGTATCAGGCCCGCGACATGATCCTGGATACGACAACCTCGACCGGCAAGCCGATGAAGACGCCGGGTATCGTGCCGCGCCTGACCGCGACGCCGGGCCGGGTGAAACATCCGGCACCCACGCTGGGTCAGCATACGGACGACCTGAAACAGAAGGGCTGGCCCAAGCGGACCGACTGAGCTTCCGGCGACCAGAAGCCCTGAGAGGGAGGTTCAAATGGGAAGACTGCAAGGGAAAGTCGCCATCGTTACCGGATCGACCGGAGGGGTCGGCTTGGGCGTTGCGCGCCGGTTCGCGGCCGAAGGGGCGACGGTGATGATCACCGGGCGGTCCGAAGACAAGGGCCGCATGGTCGTCGAGGCCATTCGTAAGGACGGTGGATCGGCGGAATTCGTTGCCGCCGACGTGCAATCGAAAGCCGACATGGATGCGCTTGCGGCCCATACGGTGAAGACGCATGGCCAGATCGACGTGCTGGTCGCCAGTGCGTCCGGCGTGCCGTCGCAGGACACCAACGATCCCAGCGTACGCGGCATCTTCAACGAGATCGAGGTCGGGGCGGTGACGGAAGTCGTCGGTCGGGCCACGGCGGGGAAGCTGCTGCCGCTGCATGCCGTCCTGCCCTATATGATCGAGCGGCAGAGCGGCAGTTGCATGTTCGTCACGTCAGAGGGCGGTCGCGCACCGACGGCGGGCCAGACGACCGTGGCGCTGTATGCCGGCGGCTTGATCATGGCGACCAAGGTGATTGGCAAAGAAATGGCCCGCCACAAGGTGCGGGTCAACTGCATCGCGGTGACGCTGATCGGTGAATCCCCGTCCTGGGATGCTTTCGAAGGCAAGATCGAAATGACCGAGTTGCACCGCGCGCAATACGCCCGCATTCAGCAGCGTGCCCCCTTGGGCATCGCCAATCCGGACGACATCGCGGGCGTCGCGACGTTCCTGGCGTCGGAGGATTCAGCCTACCTGACCGGATCGACGATCAGTCCGACCGGCGGCCTTACGTTCAACTGAGCTTATAGATAGAAGGAACCGGCGGCCCGGGCGGGCCGCCGGGTATCCTGATCAGACCGTGCCGTCGACGACGACTTCGATCAGGTTCGGGCCTTCCTTGTTGGCGATTGCCGCCTTCAGGGCCGGGCGGAAGTCCGCCGGGTCGGTGATGCGCTGCGCCGTCACGCCCATGCCTTGGGCGACCTCGACGAAGTCGATCGGCGGATCGACGAAGTCCATGGCGATGTAGTTCTCGGACTTGTGGAACGACTTCAGGCGCTGCTTGATGATCCGATAGCCGCCGTTGTTGGCGATGATGTAGGTCAGCGGCAGTTTCTTATGCGCCGCGGTCCAGAGTGCCTGAATCGAATACATCGAGCTACCGTCGCCGATGACGGCCACGACCGGACGGTCGGGCTGGGCGATCTGCACGCCGACCGCCGCCGGCAGGCCCCAGCCGATGCCGCCCGACGCCAGCGCGTGATAGGCGAAGCGGTCGCGGGACGGGATCAGCTGATCCAACAGGCGGCCCGAGGTCAGGGCTTCGTTGACGATGACCACGTCGTCCGGCACGCATTCGGAAATCATATAGGCCAGGTTGCGGGGGTTGATGGGCATCGGCCCGTCGTCCTTGGAAAGCTCTGCAACCAGGCGCGCCCGGCGGGCCGACCAGTTCATATCGGCAAGCGCCTCGGCGCCGGCTTTGGCGCGCGCCGCCTGGGCGCTGCCGCCAAGCCGGGTCAATGTCTCGGTCAAGGGGGGCAGCGAGGTTTTGGGATTGCCCAGGGCCGCGATCTCGGTCGTGTAGTTCTTGCCCATGGCCCATTCGTTGAGGCCCAGGTGCACGATCGCCATGCCGTCGGGCAGGGGGTCGATCTCGCTGAACACCGACATGGTCAACGGGTCGGAGCCCAAGGCGATCATCAGATCGTAAGGCGCCAGC
>CAXGUG010000138.1:0-5994 GCA_964012715.1 uncultured Rhodospirillaceae bacterium
CCTCGTAGTTGTTGCACTGAAGCACCACGCCGACGATGTTCTTGCCGATGTCGTGCACGTCGCCTTTGACCGTCGCCATGATGATCTTGCCCTTGGCGCGGCTGTCGCCCGATGCGGCCTTTTCCTTTTCCAGATAGGGCATCAGATAGGCCACGGCCTTTTTCATCACGCGGGCTGATTTGACGACCTGCGGCAGGAACATCTGGCCTGAGCCGAACAGGTCGCCGACCACGTTCATGCCGTCCATCAGGGGGCCTTCGATCACTTCCAGCGGCTTGTCGAACTGCTGGCGCGCTTCCTCGGTGTCCTCGTCGATATAGTCGGCGATGCCGTTGACCAAGGCATGGGCCAACCGGTCGGCGACCGGCTTCTCCCGCCACGACAGGTCTTCCTTCTTGGCCTTGGCCTGGCCCTTCACCGTATCGGCTTTTTCGACCAGTTCTTCCTGCGCCGCCTTGCGACGGTTCAGGACCACGTCCTCGACCAGATCGCGCAGTTCCTTCGGAATGTCGGCATAGACGGTCAACTGACCGGCATTGACGATGGCCATGTCCAGGCCGGCCTTGATCGCGTGATACAGGAAGACCGAGTGCATGGCCTCGCGCACGGCGTTGTTGCCGCGGAACGAGAACGACATGTTGGACAACCCGCCCGAGGTATGGACGTAGGGCAGGGTTTCCTTGATCGTCTTGACGGCGGCGATGTAGTCCTTCGAGAAATTGTCGTGCGCGTCGATCCCCGTGGCGATGGGGAAGATGTTGGCGTCGAAGATGATGTCCGACGCCGGGAAGCCCACTTCCTCGGTCAGAATCTTGTAGCTGCGGGTGCAGATCTCGACCATGCGGTTATAGTTCTCGGCTTGGCCGTCCTCGTCGAAAGCCATGACCACGACCGCGGCGCCGAAGCGCATGATCTCGCGGGCCTGTTCCTTGAACTGCTCCGGACCTTCCTTGAGGCTGATCGAATTGACCACGCCCTTGCCCTGGATGCAGCGCAGACCGGCTTGCAGGATCGACCATTTGGATGAATCGATCATCACCGGCACGCGCGCGATATCCGGTTCGGCGGCGATCAGGTTCAGGAAGGTGGTCATTGCCTTTTCGCCTTCCAGCATCGCGTCGTCCATGTTGACGTCGATGATCTGCGCGCCGTTCATGACCTGTTGGCGGCCGATCTCCAGCGCGTCGGCGTAATTGCCGTCGCGGATCAGTCCCGCGAACTTGGCCGACCCGGCGACGTTGGTGCGCTCGCCCACGTTGACGAAACCGGTAGTCTTGTCGAACACCAGGGGCTCAAGCCCGGATAGGCGCAATTGATTGTCCGGCTCGGGCAGGCGGCGCGGGGTGATGCCGTCGACCGCCTTGGCGATGGCGGCGATATGGTCGGGCGTGGTGCCGCAGCAGCCGCCGACGATGTTGATCAGGCCCGAGCGTGCGAACTCGGCCAAGTGCTTGGCCATGTGTTCGGGCGTGTCGTCGTATTCGCCGAATTCGTTGGGCAGGCCCGCGTTGGGATAAACGCTGACGTTGGTCGACGCGGCGGTCGCCACGGCCTGCACGTGGGGGCGCAGTTCCTCGACGCCGAGCGCGCAGTTGAACCCGATCGACATCGGCTTGGCATGGGCGACGGAGTTGTAGAACGCTTCCGCCGTCTGGCCCGACAGGGTTCGGCCCGAGGCATCGGTGATCGTGCCCGAAATCATCAGCGGCCAGCGTCGACCGGCGTCGTCGAAGAATTTCAGGATGGCATAGATCGCAGCCTTGGCGTTCAACGTGTCGAAGATCGTTTCCAGCAGCAACAGGTCGCAGCCGCCATCGGTCAGGCCACGCACGGCTTCGGTATAGGCCTCGACCAACTGATCGAAGGTCACGTTGCGGAAGCCGGGGTCGTTGACGTCGGGCGAGATCGAGGCCGTGCGGTTGGTCGGTCCCAAGGCGCCCGCGACGAAGCGCGGCTTGTCCGGGGTTTTGGCCGTCCATTCGTCGACGCATTTGCGGGCCAGGCGCGCGCCTTCGTAGTTCAGCTCATAGACCAGGGATTCCATGCCGTAATCGGCCTGGGCGATCGAGGTCGAATTGAACGTGTTGGTTTCGGTCACGTCCGCGCCGGCCGCCAGGAAGCGATCGTAGATATCGACCAGCACGTCGGGCTGCGTCAGGGTCAACAGGTCGTTGTTGCCCTTCAGGTCGTGGCCGTGGTCCTTGAACCGCTCGCCGCGGAAATCCTCTTCTTCCAGCTTGTGGCGCTGGATCATGGTGCCCCAGGCGCCGTCGAGCACCAGGATGCGTTTGCTCAGGATCTCGCGCAGTTCGTCGCTGCGGTCCTCTACGGGACGGGCGGGGAATCGGTCGGACATGTCGTTCATGATCGTTTCAGCCTGCTTATCGGTTCCGGTCGGCGTCATTGCGCGCCGGTGGCTTGGTCTTGTCTGTCTTAATCAGCTTTGCGCCGGGGCCAGGGCCTTTGGCCGCACGCCCAGCATATGGCAGATGGCAAAGGTCAGATCCGCCTGATTCAGGGTGTAGAAATGGAACTGCTTCTCGCCATAGGAATGAAGGGCGCGGCACTGTTCGGCGACCAGGGAGGCCGCGACCAGCTTGTGCGTTTCCGGGTCGTTCTCCAACCCGTCGAACAGATCGGCCAGCCAACGCGGGATCGACGCGCCGCAGCGCTTCGAGAAATTCGCCATCTTGGTGAAATTGTGGATCGGCATGATGCCGGGCACGATCGGCACCCAGATGCCGGCCGCGCGGGCCTGTTCGACGAAGCGCAGATAGACCTCGATGTCGAAGAAGTATTGCGTGATCGCCTGATCCGCGCCGGCGTCGATCTTGCGCTTCAGGTTGTCCATGTCGGCCTTGGCGCTGCGCGCTTCGGGGTGGACTTCCGGATAGGCGCCGACGGAGATGTTGAAGTCGCCGATCTGACGCAGGCCCGCGACCAGATCGCAGGCGAAGGCATAGCCGCCCGGATGGGGGCGATAGCCGCCGCTCAGATCTTGCGGATCGCCGCGCAGGGCGACGATATGGCGCACGCCCATTTCCCAATAATCGCGGGCGATGGCATCGATTTCCTGGGTCGTGGCATCGACGCAGGTCAGATGCGCGGCCGGGACCAGGTCGGTTTCATTCAACAGGCGCTTGACCGTGGCGTGGGTCCGCTCGCGGGTCGAGCCTCCCGCGCCATAGGTCACCGACACGTACTTCGGGCCCAACGGGGCCAGGCGCTGAATGCTATTCCACAGGGTCGCTTCCGCGCCGTCGCTGGACGGCGGGAAAAATTCGAAGCTGACTTCCACGTCGTCGGGCAAGGGTGAGGCGATGGACATGCCGGCCGGGGCCGCGGCGCGGCCATAGGCGGCGACCTGTCGCAAGGTATCGCTGGGCGGGGTCGGCATTAGGCGGGTGTCTCCAAGGTCTTGACGGCGGCGTTGCCGGTATGCGGCGGCACGGCGCCCACGGTTTTCGGGGTAATAGTGGCCGACGTTGCCTTGACCGCCGACCACAAGGTCACGGTCAGCGGGTCGCCGGACAAATGGCGAATGGCGCGGGGTGTCAGCCCGGCGGCCTTCAGCCAGGTTTCTGCCTCGCCGTCGGCAAAGCCCAGGCGCCGGTGCTGATGGTCGCGGCGCAGGCTTTCTTCCTCGTGCGGGGCGAAATCGACGATCAACAGCATCCCGCCCGGGCGCAGCATGTCGGCCGCGGCCTTGATGGCGCTGTCCGGATCGGCGAGATAGTGCAGAACCTGATGCAGGGTCACCAGATCGAAGGATTCGGCGGGGAAGGGCAATTGGGTGATATCGGCTTGGCGAACCTGGCAATGGTTCAGGCCGGCCGCGTCCAGATTGGCGCGCGCCACGGACAGCATCTCGCGCGACATGTCGACGCCTTGGCCCAATTCCGTGCGCTCTGCCAACAGTTCCAGAACCCTCCCCGTGCCGGTGCCCAGGTCCAGATGCCGTTCGATCGACGCCGGGGCCATGTCCAGAATGGCTTTTTCCACTTCGCCATCGTCGACATGGAGGGAGCGAACCTGATTCCACTGTCCCGCGTTCTGGCGGAAATAATCAGAGGCTTCCTCGGCCCGTTCGCGTTTGATTTGCGCCAATCGTTCGTGGTCGCGGCGCAGGATTTCGTCGTCCAGCGGGGCTAGGTCGACCAGCCGCGCCGTCAGGTCGGTCTGGGGCCCGTCCTGGGCCAGACGGTGAAAGACCCAGCTTCCTTCGGGGATGCGGGTCAACAGCCCGGCGGCGGTCAAAACCTTCAAGTGACGGGAAATGCGTGGCTGGCTTTGCCCCAGGATGCGGACCAGTTCCGACACCGTCAGGTCGCCGTCGGCGCAAAGCGCCAAAATGCGCAGCCGTGTCGGCTCCGCCGCGGCGCGCATACCTGCCATGGTGTCGTCTAGGGTTCTCATAGGAAGCCATATACATATAAAGATATCTTTATGTCTAGTGGAAAAATGTCCAGATTGTTCTGTTTGTGAGACTTACGTCTGGTCGGCGCTAACTACAGAGTAGGCGGTGGAGTTTTTAGTTTGGTATAGTTTTGAGACGGCGGGCGATCCGGGGCTGAACCCTGGGGGCCGACTAAATACGCCGTAAACCGGTCTCGGGAGGACATTGTTCTGGGAGGACAATCGTCATCTTGCCGATTGGGGCGCCAGTTTCTTGGCGCGCCTGGGGTGCTGCGCCTGTCGCCGTTTGGCGAGCCGCCGTGGCGCCCGCCGTGGTTCGAGACGGCCAGCCATAAGAAACCATCAACTAGAACAAGGACCGACAGCCACCCGCAACAGGGGGAAACATGAACAATCTACGAATCAGCACGGCAAGCTGGCTGCTGCTTATCGCCATTGTGGTGACGGGCGTCGTTCAGGTCGTCAACGTGCTGCGCATAACGACCAACGTCGAAACCATCGACGGCGCATGGCGTGAGTTTCAAGAAGCGCAAAACGAAAAGGTTCGCTTGCTCGGCGACCTGCGCGCGGCCATGGGATATGGCGGCCTGATCGAGCAGTTCAAGAATTACATGCTGCGCCAAACCGACGAATATCTGGAAGGTACGAAGAAATCCGTCGATGCCTCCATGAGCGTCATCAAGACCTATGGCACGCTGGAATTGAATGCCGCTGAAACCACGGCGCTCGGCGCGTTGGAGGAACTGGTTTCGGTTTACGGCCAACAAGTCGGCGAGATCGAAACCCTGACCTTCGATGCGGTTCCCCCTGAGGAAATCGACAAGAAAATTCAGGTCGATTCCGCTCCGGCGGTCGAGGCGCTCAAGGCGCTGGCGACATCGGCGCAAGGCAAGAAAAAGAAAGACGCCAAACCAAGCAAGTCGCAGTTGCTCAATTCGATCCGTTCCCACCTGGGTTTCGGTGGTTTGATCCATCATTTCAAAAATCTCGTGATCCGTCGCGACACGGCAGCGGCGGACAAGGTCAAGGACGACATCACGGCGATCAATGCCGATATCGACCGCTATCGGGCCCTCGGCGTTTCCGAGGCTGAAGGCAAATTGCTGGATGGCCTTGCCGGTGTGCTCGCCGCGTATGGAGAAGCCGCTGCGGGCGTGTTGAAGCAGGCCGCCGAAGGTGTCAGTCCTCAGGATATCGACCGCGCTCTTTCTCTGGACGACACCGCTTTGACCGAAGCGATGGAAGGCCTGAAGGTCGAGGTCAAGGCGCAGCTCGACGCCAAATCCCAGGCCGTCGAAGACGCCCTGGACGGTGTACGCGGCCTGGTCAAAATCGGTGTCTGGGTCACGGTGGTCCTGCTGACGATCCTGGTGATCGGCAGCTTCTGGCTGTTGAACTTCCGTGTGCGTGGGCCGATCCGCAACATCACCTCGGCCATGAACGATCTGGCCGGTGGCGATCTTGAGGTCGAGATTCCGTCCTTGGGTCAGAAGACCGAAGTCGGCGAAATGGCCGGCGCTGTCCAGGTCTTCAAGGAAAACGCGCTTGAGGTCCGTCGCATGGCCTCGGCGCGGGAAG
>CAXGUG010000139.1:0-5896 GCA_964012715.1 uncultured Rhodospirillaceae bacterium
TTCGTCGAACGGGTTCATGGACATTTTGACGTTTTGGGTTTCGACACCCGTTTGGTCCGATTTGACCCGGACCTTCACATAGGCGTCGATTACGCGCTTGACGCCGACCAGGATCTTCATGGCTTTACCTTCTTATTCGGCCTTGGAGGGGGACCGGCATCGGTCCCTGGCCTTGATTGTGCAATGCGAGATTTAGAGTTGCAGGATTTAAAGGACCTCTGCATCTCCGTCAAGTTGGCGCAAACGGGGCGGAAACCCTGGGACCGGCGGAATTCCTACAATTTTAGATAAATTTTCGCAGAATGTAGTTTAAATAAAAAATATTGATATTTTTTGTACCGAATAAGAAGATTCGGCAAAAGAAACATCCAAGATTCGGGGACTGGACTGAGGCAAGTCGGGAGAAGAGCGACAGTCAAATGGCCCAGAATTATTCAGAATTACCTTATGGCGCGTGCCGTCCGATGACGCCGCGCTACGGAGGCGCCGGGAAACCCGGCTTGCGCAGTCTTCTGCTGTTGCCGCTGCGACCCGTGCTTTGGGCGTTGCGCGAGGCGAAGCGCCGCCGCAATCGGGAAAAGTCCAAGCTGCACCGCGAGATTCTTCAGCTTCGCAACGAAGTCGCGGGTCTGCGCCGCATCAACCTTGAACTGTTGAAGGGCAAGGAGCGGGCGGAGATCAACGATCAGCGGAAGACCGAGTTCCTGGCCCGCGTCACCCATGAATTGCGGACGCCGTTGAACGCCGTCGTCGGGTTCGCCGATCTCGTGCGGCAAGAGCCTTATGGCGAACTGGGTAGCCCCCGCTACGGCGAATACTTGACCGATATCCGCGCCACCAGCTCGCACATGCTCAATATCGTCAACGACCTGTTGGACGTCGCCAAGATCGAGGCGGGCCGCGTCGAGATGCGCGAGTCCTGGGCGGCTGTGCCGGTCATCTTGGACGATTGCCGCCGCCTGATGGAAGGCGAAGCAGACAAAGCCGGGATCAAGCTGCGGATCGAAGCGCCGGACGACTTGCCGGTGCTGCATTGCGATCCGGGCCGGGTTCGGCAGATCGTCGTCAATCTATTGTCCAACGCCGTCAAGTTCACGCCGAACAAGGGCACCATCACCGTGGCCGCGCGTGCCGACCGTGTCGGCGGGATCGTTATCCGCGTCAGCGATACGGGCATCGGCATCCCAAAGGATGCCTTGGACGATGTGTTCGAGCCTTACATGCAAGTTCAGCCCAATCACTTGGTGCGGGGGCAGCAAGGATCGGGCCTGGGCCTGTCTTTGGTTCGTATCCTGGCCGATATGCACCAGGCGACGCTGGGCATTGAAAGCGTCGAGAATCGGGGGACGACCGTCACCGTCCGGTTCCCGCCCACGCGGGTCGGCGTGATTTCCTGATCATAGAAGCGAGCGCGGCTGTCGATTGCTACGCCCATGGGGCAGGTATAAGGTGCGGTCGCATCGACCCTATTCGACGAGACTCCTTCATGCCGCGCTCCTTCGCCGTTTTCTCTTGGCTTCACGCGCCTGTCTTGGCGCTTATTTTGATATGGGCAGCGGCCACGCCCGCCGCTGCGGGAGCGCCCCGGGTGCTGACCTGGGACGATTTGATCCCGGCTGGCCCGCCGATTGAGGCCCCCTATAAAAACCTGGATGTAGATCAACAGGTCGAAATGGAATTGCTGGCCTCGATCCGGTCGCAGATGGCGACGGGCGTGATCGATAAATCTCACCCGCTATATGAGGATGCCCGCGAGATCGAAACCAAGCTGCGCGCGGAAGGGATCGACGTCGACTTGATGGTCGGCAAGGTTCAGAAGATGCAGATCGAGATCGCCAAGCGGAACATGGAGTTGTCCCAGGATCTGGACGGTCAGACAATCAAGCTGCCCGGCTATGTCCTGCCGTTGGAATTCGACGGCACGTCTGTTCAGGAATTCCTGCTGGTGCCCTATGTCGGGGCCTGTATCCACGTGCCGGCACCACCCATCAACCAGACGGTGGTGGTCCGCCTGGCCCAGTCGTTCCATACCAAGGAATTGTACGAACCGGTCTGGGTCACCGGACGGATGACGGTCAAACGATCCAAGCGGTCTTTGACCCTGGTCGATGGCACCGGCGAGGTCGATGCCGGGTACTTCATCGAAGGCACTTTGGTCGAACCCTATACCGAGGAAAAGAAGTAGCGGGCTTTGCGCGGCGTCATGAGAAATCATTGCCGAGACAAAAATGTTATTTTATAACATTACGCATCTTGATTCTCCGTTCGCGAAAGGAACCTCCATGCGCGCCCTGCCGTCTTCACTTGCCGCCGCCCTTGCCCTTGCCGTTTCGACCTCGTCGCCTGCGGCGGCGACCGAACGCGAACTCGGCCCGCACGTCCATGGCGTTGGCCAGTTGAACCTGGCGGTCGAGGACAAGACCGTTGAAATGGAATTACATGCGCCCGGCATGGACATCGCGGGGTTCGAGCATGCGCCGCATGATGAAGACGACCGTCGGGCGATTGCCGCCGCCGTCGACAAGCTGAAAGACGCCAAAGGCTTGTTCGCGTTCCCTGCCGCTGCGAAGTGCGCCCTTGAAGAAGTCGAGGTCCATTCCCCCCTGGCGGGCGAGAAAGAAGCCCACGGCCATCATGAGCATGAGAAAGAACATGCCCATGAGAAGGAGCACGCGCACGAGAAAGAACACGCCCATGAGAAAGAACAAGAGCACGGCAAAGAGCATCACCATGAACAGGGTGAGCATTCCGAGTTCGAGGCCCATTATCATTTCATTTGCGCCGACCCGGGCGCACTGACGCATATCGACGTGGGCGGGTATTTCAAAACCTTTCCGGCGGCCCGCGAGCTTGAGGCGAAAACCATTACCGCCAAGGGCCAAGGCGCTGCGGAGTTGACAGCGGGCAATGCGCGCCTGACCTTCTAAGAATGCAGATAGACTTTTCCGTTCCGGCCCGATCATGAGCGACGACGCGATCCGTCTTTCCGGCGTGCGTTTCCGTTGGCGGACGGATGGGCCGCTGGTCCTGGATATCCCCGAGTTCATGGCGCGTCCCGGCGAACGCCTGTTCGTGACCGGCCCCAGCGGCGGCGGCAAGACCACGCTGTTGAATCTGCTGGCGGGGATCATCCTGCCGCAGGCCGGTTCGGTCGAGGTCGCGGGGGCGGACCTGACGCGCCTGTCGGGGGCGAAACGGGATTCCTTCCGCGCCGATCACATCGGGTTCATCTTCCAGATGTTCAACCTGCTGCCGTTCCTGTCCCTGACGGAAAACGTCTTGCTGCCTTGTCGATTTTCATCGGTGCGCCGGGCCAAGGCCGATGCCGCGCCGGGCGGGGCTGAAGCCGAGGCGCGACGTCTGCTCGCCCACATGGGGTTGGCCGACGAGGCGGCGCGGGGGCGTTCGGTGACGGAATTGAGCACGGGGCAGCAGCAGCGCGTCGCGGCGGCCCGGGCCCTGATCGGAGCACCGCCGGTGATCATCGCCGACGAGCCGACCTCGGCCTTGGATGCCGATGCCCAGACGGCGTTCCTGAAGCTGTTGTTCGATGAGGCCGCGCACGGCGAGGCCACGGTAATGTTCGTCAGCCATGACCGACGGTTGGAAGACGGCTTCGACCGGGTCGTGCCCCTGGCCGAATTGAACCGCGCCGCCGGGGCGGGGGAGCAGGCGGCATGAACGCCTGGCCGATTCCCCGTCTGGCGGTGAAAAGCCTGCTCAACCGGCGAGCCACGGCGGGCCTGACCCTGGTCGCCTTGGCCGTCAGCGTGATGCTGGTGCTGGGTGTGGAAAAGGTCAGGACCGAGGCCAAGGCCAGTTTCGCGGCCACGATCTCGGGCACGGATTTGGTGGTCGGCGCGCGCAGCGGTGCGATCCAGTTACTGCTCTATTCCGTGTTTCGGATCGGCAACGCGACCAACAACATTTCCTGGCAGACGTATCAGGAAATCGCAGCCCGAAAGGACGTCGCCTGGACCGTGCCGCTCTCATTGGGGGATTCCCATCGCGGGTTCCGGGTGCTCGGCACCAATCAGGACTATTTCAAACATTATCGCTATGGCCGGAAGAAGCCATTGGTCTTCGCTGAAGGCAAACCGTTCGACGATTTGTTCGACGCGGTCCTGGGGGCCGATGTGGCGCGGGCGCTGGGCTATAAGCTGGGCGATCCGTTGATCGTCGCCCATGGCCTGGGCCGCGAGGGTTTTTCCAAGCACAAGGACAAACCGTTCCGCGTCGCGGGCATCCTGGCCAAAACAGGCACACCCGTCGACCGCACGGTCCATGTCAGTCTGGAAGCGATCGAGGCGATCCACGTCGATTGGCGCAGCGGTGCGCCGGTCCCCGGCATGCGGGTGACGGCGGATCAGGTTCGGCGGATGAACCTGACGCCGCGCGCGATCACGGCCTTTCTTGTCGGTGCGAAATCGCGCTTCGCCGGATTTACCCTGCAACGTGCGATCAACGAATACCGGGCCGAACCATTGTTGGCGGTGCTGCCTGGCGTCGCCTTGCAGGAACTCTGGGATTTGATGGGCACGGCGGAATCGGCCCTGGCGGCGATCTCTGTCGCGGTCGTGGCGGCGGGGCTGTTGGGTATGATGATCATGTTGCTGGCCAGCCTGAACGAACGGCGGCGCGAGATGGCGATCCTGCGCTCCGTCGGCGCGCGTCCGGCGCATCTGTTCGCCCTTTTGGTATCCGAGGCCACGGTGTTGGCGACCCTGGCGGCGGCGTTGGGGTTGGGGCTGTACTATGCGGCTTTGGCGCTGGCGCGGCCCATATTGGATGACCGGTTCGGGCTATTCCTGGAATTTTCCGCGCCGACGGTTCACGATCTGACGATCCTGGGGGCGGTGGTGCTGGCCGGGATCGTGGTCGGCAGCATTCCGGCGCTTCTGGCCTATCGGCAATCCTTGGCGGACGGGATGACGGTCCGCCTGTAATGGGGGCGGGTGTGGACGACCGCACAATCGAAATCAAAGGCGTGACCGTGCCGCGCCTGATCTACGGCACCGCGTGGAAGGAAGATGCCACCGAAGGCCTGGTCGCCCAGGCCTTGGAAAACGGATTTCGCGGCATCGATACGGCCAATCAACGCAAACATTACTTCGAAGCCGGTGTCGGGGCGGCCTTGGCCGCGGCGCAGAAGGCGGGGAAGGTGCGACGCGGTGATGTGTTCCTGCAAACCAAGTTCACCTTCCTGCGCGGCCAGGATCACCGGCTGCCTTATGACAAGGACGGCCCGGCGGCAACCCAGGTCGCGCAGTCTTTCGCCAGGTCCTTGGAGCATCTGCAAACGGACTATGTCGACAGCTACGTCCTGCACGGCCCTTCGACCGGTAATCGCCTGCAGGCCGTCGACTGGCAGGTCTGGCGGGCGATGGAGGCGATCCATGCACAGGGCGGGGCACGCTTGTTGGGTGTCAGCAATTTCAATCTGGAGCAATTGAAGCTGTTGTGCGCACGGGCGCGGGTCAAACCCAGCTTCATCCAGAACCGCTGCTACGCATCCCGCGCCTGGGACCGGGATATCCGAGCGTTCTGTGCCGAGCAGGGCATCCGCTATCAAGGCTTCTCGTTGTTGACGGCCAACCGCAACCTTGTCGTCCATGACGGCTTCAAGGCGCTGGCGGCGCGGTACGGCAAGACACCATCACAAACCGTATTCCGCTTCGCCTTGGATGTCGGGATGGTCGCTCTGACCGGAACCAAGGACCCGGCGCATATGGCCGAGGATCAGGATATTTTTGATTTCAGCCTGACGCCCGAGGAAATCCGGGCCATCGAAAACGCCGCCGTGGCCAGCTGAATTTGTGGATTGCGGACAGAGGCTTCCGCTAGAAGTATCGGGACCAAGCCATTTACGGACTGTGCCGATGCCCTCGACCGCCGC
>CAXGUG010000140.1:0-5818 GCA_964012715.1 uncultured Rhodospirillaceae bacterium
GAGCCGATAAACCCGGCGCCGCCTGTCAATAGAATGTTACGCATTTTTTAGTTCCCGTCCGGCGGCTTGCGCCGCGGCTTTTATGGCCTCTCTCGTTGTCACCGGGCCGATGAACGATTCCAGGCCCCCGATGTCCAGGCTGAATTCGTCGAATCGCGCATTCGATTCGGCGATTATCTCCCCCTCGCCGAACCCCTGGATGAACCATCGCGCCATATCCCCAATGGGGACAGGTATCCCAGACCCCACGTTTAGAGTCATTCCGGGTCGGATCGTCAAGAGCTTTGCAAGGACTAGGGCGAAGGTCTCGACCGGCAGGAAGTCCCGGGCCGAATCGGCGCTGATGTCCAGGTTGATCCGCCGCTCCTTCTTGAGCGTCGCCAGGGCCCGACCGGCAAAGGTGTGACGGCCTGCTTCCATTCCGAAGATATTGGATAGCCGCAAAATCGTCGCCCTGTCGCCAAGACAATGCCGAACGAAGGCTTCGGTCTCGGCTTTGTTCCTTGCATAGGGCGTTGCGGGCGCAAGGGCCGCGTCTTCCTTGTACCGCGACCCGTCTCCCCGACCGTATACGGTTCTGGAACTAAGCATGAAGAAATGGGTGGGAAGAGGGGCTATCGCCTCGGCCAGGATGCGGTCGGGGTCGCGCTCAGGGTCGTAGGGTTGATCGGCCAAGGCGCGGTCATAGCTGAAGTTCACGACGACATCGAAACCGCCGCGGGCAACGATGGACGGATCGACCCGGCGCGTTGCCGTGATCGCCGCGTCATCGCCGATGCAGCGCAAAAAATGACCGGCGAGAAAGCTGGTGGCCCCTGTGACGAGGATGGAATTTCGGGTCAAAACCCAGGGATACCTTTTGACTTTATGAACATTCTTCCGGTGCTCGGACGCTTGCCGGTTGTGTTCACTTGTCGACCTTAGGGCGGCCGGCGCGCGAGGCGACGATATATAACGGTCGGCCCTTTGATTGGGCGAATATACGCCCGATGTATTCGCCCATGATGCCCATGAACATAAGGTTCAGGCCACCCATCAAGAAGACCGATGCGATAAGGCTGACCCAGCCTTCGACTTGAATGTCGCCAGCCAGCCAGAGACCGATCAAGCAGGCAATGAAGATCATGCTGCAACCAACGACGATAAGGCCAAGCATGGTAACGAGATGCAGAGGTTTGACCGAAAAGCCCATGATCGCATCCATGCTGAACAACAGCAGGCGTTTCAGGTTGTAGCCGGTGACCCCTGCCTTCCGAATATCCCGATCATAGACGATTGGCACTTGTTTGAAGCCGATCCAACTGACCATCCCGCGGATGTAGCGATGATGTTCAGGCATGGAAAGAATAACGTCCAGGACCCTGCGGCTCA
Organism: uncultured Rhodospirillaceae bacterium; assembly: GCA_964012715.1. Taxonomy (GTDB): domain Bacteria; phylum Pseudomonadota; class Alphaproteobacteria; order Rhodospirillales; family Casp-alpha2; genus UBA1479. The sequence continues at coordinate 1,372 of CAXGUG010000140.1, forward strand.
TCAGTCTGAAGTCTCCGGCGTCGACGGGGATATCGACATCCGACAATTGCCGTAAAATCCGGTAGAAAATGGCGGCGGCGAGCCGCCTGGCCATGCTGTCACCCGGTCGGGCTCGGCGCTGACCGTAGACGACGTCGGCACCGTCATCGGCGAGTTTCATCATGTCCGCGAGCAACTCGGGAGGGTCTTGTAAATCGGCGTCGATGACCAGGATGCGTTCGCCCGAACAGGCTTCCAAGCCTGCGGTCAGGGCGATCTGGTGGCCGAAGTTCCGCGATAGCTCGATCCCCACGATATGCGGGTCTTGCTTGGCCGCAGCGTCAATGCGCTCCCATGTGGCGTCGGACGACCCGTCATCGACGAGAACGATTTCGTAATCGTCGCCAACGACGTCCGTGCAACACGCGGTCACGCGGGCGATCAACGTGGCAAGGTTATCTTCCTCGTTGAAACAAGGGGCAACGACCGATAGTTTCGGTTGGCGTGCCGGGCGGCTACTTGGAGTCTTTTTTTTCTGGCTGCGACGTGCCCATTTTCCAATCCACTTGGAGTCTATTAAATGTCGACGATGCCGGTGATATCCGTTCCTAGCGGGCGAAGCCGGTCGGTCTGGCGCTCGGACCGGCGCCCGAAACATGGTCGGGTGTCCGATGACTGAATTCGACGACTATGCACCGGACTATGCCGATAAAATCAACCGTGGAATTCACTTCTCCGGTAAGGATCACCGGTTTTTCACGCAATTGAAGGCGGATGTTCTGCTGGAAGCCTTGGGGCCTTTGGCGCAATCGGGGAAATTGCCGGACGTTCTAGACGTCGGCTGCGGCACAGGTGCTGTGCACCCGCTTCTTGCGCCCGGCGTGAACAGCGTCACCGGCGTCGATGTTTCCCGGGCCTCGCTGGATATCGCGGCGGCGGAAAATCCGGGGAATTCTTATCAGGAGTACGAAGGCGGCCGCCTGCCGTTCGCCGACGGCCGGTTCGATGCGGCGATCGCAATATGCGTCGTTCATCATGTCCCGCCGGCGGAGCGGGCAACTTTTTTCCAGGAATTGCGAAGGGTGGTTCGCGTCGGTGGGCGAATTCTGGTGATTGAGCACAACCCGTTCAATCCGCTGACGCTTTACGTCGTGAACACCTGCGAATTGGACCGCAATGCGGTTCTGGTTTCCGCCGTGGGTTTACGGCGTCTGCTTGCGGCCGCAAACCTGACGCGACCGACGGTGTCCTATTTTACCTTTCTTCCGTTCCGCAACCGCCTGTCTAGCTTGGTCGATCGCATTTTCCGCCCGTTGCCCCTAGGCGCGCAGTATTTGGCGGTGTCGGAAAAGGACTCGGACTGAGCGGTCCGTTATAGGTTTCGCCGGAAGACCCACATTTTCTGAAGCAGGTAGCTCCAGGCGGCGATCGCGACGAAGGCGACGAACTGCGTCGGCAGGACCGGTTGGCCCAGACGCGCTACGCCGACATCCATGATCAGCATATTGATGAGGATGGCGCCGACATGGATTTGAAGGTAGCGGGGGACAGCTTGCCGGTGCGAGCGGTCGCTCTCGAAAGTCCAGGCACGGTGCAGTGCGTAATTGCACGCCATGGCCATCCCATAGGCCGGAAGCGTTGCGGCCCAAAGAGGCAGGAACGGCTTTAGGACGTAAAACGCGCCGAGATAGAGCGCAGCGGAAAATCCGCCGACGACACCGAAGCGCAGCAGCTCCGATTTGTTTCGCTGAACCCAGCGCAACATTAAAGTGGATCAATCTGTAAGGCGGCTCTAGCGGCTACCACTTCGTTGCGCAAACCTGGAGCGCCGGATGGGAGACCAGGCAGTGCCAGACCACGGCCTGAAACGCCTCGGCATGGGGGGTGACCAGGGAATCATCGACGGTCGGGACCAGGACGACGATATCGCCGACTTTTTTAGTATGCCCGCCGTCGCGCCCGACCACGCCTAGGATGGTGGCGCCGCGTTCGCGGGCGAAATTAAGCCCGCGAACCAGATTGACGCTGACGTTGTGCTCTTCATTTCCACCGCCGACGGAAAAAACGAGGATCGCGTCCTTTTCGGACAGCCGGCTGGTGCCGAGCCAGCCCTCGAATACGGTTTCCCAACCTTCATCGTTGGTCCGGGCCGTTAGTTCCGAAACGTTGTCGGTTGGAGCGTAGGTTTCGATCCCGCAAAGTTTGCGAAAATCGTTCACCGCATGCCCGGCATTGCCGGCGCTTCCCCCGACGCCCAGAATGAACAGGCGACCGCCCCGGTCTCGGACCTCGGCCAAAGTGGTCGCGGCTTTTTCAATGGCGTCGTGGTCCAGGTTGCGGGCGATTTCCGAAACCTGTTCCATAAAGGATGCAGCATGGCTCATGAAGGTGCTCCTGGTAAGTTGAATGAGGGCGGCTTGGGTCGGCCGCCGTCAAAGCCGTTGCATGTCGACCAATCGCGCGAAATGCCCATCGGCGGACGCAAGGTCGTTGAAGCTGCCGTGTTCGATGACGCGGCCGTTTTCGAGAACATAAACGCTCGTCGAGCTGCGGACCGTCGACAGACGGTGCGCAATGGCCAAAACGGCCGTTCGCTCTGAAATGGTTTTGAGCGCTTCCTGGATGAGGTTTTCACTTTCCGTGTCCAGCGCACTGGTCGCTTCGTCGAGGACCAGGATCGATGGGCGGCGGACCAGCGCCCGCGCCAGGGCGATTCTTTGCAACTGGCCGCCGGAAAGGCGAACGCCGCGATCTCCCACGACCGTATCGAGGCCGTTCTCCAGGCCGACGATGAAATCGTAGGCATTGGCAAGGCGGCAGGCTTCGATGATGTCACCTTCGGTCGCATCGGGATTTGCCCAAAGAATGTTCGCGCGAATGGTCGCGTGAAATAGAGCGTTCTGTTGTGGGACGTAGCCGATCTGTCGTTTGTAGGAATCGATGTCCAGCTCGCACAAGGGGGTGCCGTTCACCAAGACGGCGCCGCTAGTCGGCAATTGCAAGCCTAGCAAGATGTCTGCCGTGGTCGACTTGCCCGCACCGGATGCGCCCACCAGAGCGGTTAATTCGCCGCGTCGAACGTCGATCGAAACATCGTTCAGAACAGGTGCGCCGTCAGGATAGGAAAAAGTCACATGGTCGAGAGTGATGTGATCCAACTGCGTCGGCGCAGGCCGATCGCCGAACCGCGGGCGCGATGCCTCGGCTTCTTGGCGCATGCGGTTGACCGCTTCATAGGCGGGATACAGGCCGAGAAACTGGTAGCGTTGCGAAGACAGATTGCCCAGCGTCCCGGCCAGACGGTGAAAGGCATAAAGGACGACGGCAAGTTCAGCGAGCGGTACGCCCAGATGTTGCGACACGGTGAAGGCGATCAAGACAAGCACGATACCGATCGGCGGGTAAGCCCGGCTGATGATGATCTGGAGCAACTGGGACATCAGTGTCGCGGCACGGTAGTCCTTGAAAGCGTCACGGATTCGAACGATGGCGTTCTGTTCTTTGGCAAAGGTCGAGATCAGCCGCACGTTCGAGAACGTTTCTTGAAGCACGCTGGTATAGGCGGCGGACGTTTCGGATTCCGCCCGACCCCATTGATAGGTCTTTTTACGGAAGTATCGGAACGGCAGGGTCAAGGCCACGGCGGCGGCCATTGTAATCAACGTCACGTTCCAAGACAGGTAGATCGGCACGGCAAGCAGAATCAAAATCTGGGCAATCGGCGCGACCATTCGCGTGATCGCGGTGAAGGCGTCGCCGACGCGATTGATCTCATGGGTCAGCGAATTGAGAAAGTCACCCTGCCGTTGCTTGTTCACAAAATTGATGCTGGACAGGATGACATCGTTCGAAAAATCGGCGACCAAGTCCTCTCGAATGACGAACTTCACCTTGATCAGGAAATAGTCGATCAGGATGTAGACGACCGCAGTCGTGATGTTGATCGCGACATAGATCGGCAAAAACACCTCAACCCCGCCCTCCAGGCCGACCTGGGCGGCGGCGTCCATGAAAGCGCGGGCGGCGGTGCTCTCGCTTTCGCCGCCGACCAGCAGGGCAACGACCGGGGCCACGGAAAGCAGGGCCGCGGTATCGAGCACCATCAGGAGCAGAGTGAGCGCCATGCTGCCGATAAGTAGCTTCGGATAGCGGGAGCAGAACGACAGAATAAATGAGATCATGATTATTGTCGGTCGGGGTGATAGGGGTGATCGCCGGGTGCAGCGTGATATCGGGCGGATTGCCCGAAGCTTGTATATGGCCGTCAGATTTTCGACAAACCTTGTTGAGTTGTCTGGCTTTGGGAGTCCATGTAGGTGGCGATGATCTCGTCGAGCGGACCGGTCACCGCATGCGTCGAGCCAAGGAAACTTTCTTCGTAGGCGGCGTAAAGCTCTTCATCGACCGTCGACGTCAAAAGACTGGAGACGTCGGAACCGTTCAGGCGGTCCAAGTTCACTGTCGGCTG
>CAXGUG010000141.1:0-5675 GCA_964012715.1 uncultured Rhodospirillaceae bacterium
CAGAACCGCCTGTCGGACGGCGTGTTCTTCGGCGTCTGCTACGCCTTCCTGTTCATGACGGGGATCAAGCTGACCTGGGACGGCGTCAGCGGGATGCTTGGCTGAGCGACGTCAGGTCAACCGCATCTCCGCCGGAAGGTTGCTGAACATGGCGAGGAAGTCGTCGTTGTCGCTCGGCGCGCCATAGACGTCGCGGTAAATCTCGGCGATCCAACCCCGCAGGGTTTCCGTCTGTACAACTTGATCGCCCCCGGCTCCGGCGATCAGGATCGACATCGGCGGCGGGGCCGTGTCGGTTTTTAGCGGCAAGACGTAGTGGAAACTGTCGATCACGCGAGCACCGTGACGGCGGTAGAATGCGATCCGCCGGGCTTCGATGCTTTCGCCCGAACCGCCGGGCGGGGTTTCGACTTCCAACAGGATCGGGGCGTCGCCATGGGCGGCGAAGATATGACGAAGCAGGGCGCCGCCAATGCCTTGATTGCGGACGGCCTCATCCGTGGCGAAATATTCCAGCAATGCAAACGCCCCGTTCTGCGCCTGGTAGACGATGCCGAAGGCCTGAACCCGCCCTGCGCGTTCCGTGACGTGAAACGCGTACTCGGGTCGCTGCGTCATCTGACGTAGAGTGTGCCGATCCTTGCGTTCCGAGGCAGGGATGGCAGCGACGTATATGTCCCAGATTTCTGAAAATGCCGTCGCCGCTTCGTGCGTGCTTAGAAAGCGATGTGTCGTTCCGATGTCGGGAGAAGCGGTCATGCCGCGACGACGGTGTCGATATAGGTGATGAAGTCCTGCTTGAAATTTTTCGAGTTACCTTCGTCTCTTAGCCAAGCGATATGGCGTTCGCCCTCGGATTTGATGATCGGCGTCCAAGTTTCCTTGAGTTCGTCGTCTTTCAGACAGCGGTCATAGATTGCTTCTAGGAAGTTCCACATCATGAAGGCATATAGACCGTACTGTTTCATTTCCTCTGGTGCGGTGATGGCCTCGGGCGTGCGAACGAACGGCTTGTCGAAGGCGATCTTCAAAAGCTCGAAATAATTCTTATCGATGTCGTCGTAATGAATGAACTTCAGAGTCTGTTTGAACGATGTCATCGAATAGAGCAGGGCGATAGCGGCGAGTGTCACGCCGATGCTGCTGGTGATGCCCTGCACGGCATTCCAGTTCACTGAATCCAACATGGCCTTGCCTTTCAAATTCCTTGGGGTCGCGGAAGCCACCGGGGTGGCTAGGTCGAGTTAAGGCAGACAAAGACGGAGCGTTCCGTTTCGCGGGATTTTGGAACAAGGTGCGCGCGAATGAAAAGCGATTACTCGCGCGCGGCGTCAGGTGCGAAAGTATCGCCCCGGCGAGACGCCCAGCGCCTTTTTGAACATGGCGATGAAGGCCGACGGGCTGTCGTAGCCCAGGTCCAGGGCCGTGGAGGTCACGCCTTGTCCGGCGGCGAGCAGTTCCAGGGCTTTCAGCAGCCGCGCCTGTTGCCGCCATGCGCCGAAGGTCAGGCCCGTATCCTTGACGAACAGGCGGGCCAGGGTGCGCGCGCTGGCGCCCGCCGTCGCGGCCCAATCGTCCAGGGTGGCGTCGCGGGCCGGGTCGTCGACCAGGGCCTCGGCCAGGCGTTGCAGGCGCGGGTCCTCTGGCCAGGGCAGGTGCAGCGGGGCCTGATCGAGCACGCGCAGTTGATCCAGGATCACCGCCATCAGGCGTCCTTCCGGTCCCTCGGCCTGGTATTCCGACGGCAGGTCCACGGCGGCGCGGATCAGTTCGCGCAGCAAGGGTGAGACGGTGACCACGCAACAGGCCGTGGGCAGGCCTTGGGTCGCTTCGGCGGCGACCCATAGGCTGCGCATTTTCACGTCCGTCGGAAAGTCGACCCGATGCGGCATGCCGCCGGGAACCCAGACGGCGCGTTCAGGCGGCACCACCCAAACGCCGTCGCCGGTGGTCACGGCCATGACGCCGGAGATCGCATAGACCAGTTGCGCGCGTGGGTGTTCGTGCCAGCGCGTCGCCTGACCCGCCGGATAGTCGGTGGCGGCGGCGACGACTGGGCGCGGGATATCCTGCAGCGCCTGAACCCGGTCGAAATTATCCTGATGGGTTTGTTCGCGGCTCGGCCCGGCACCGCCGTCGGTTCGGCGCGAAACGCTGGGATCGTCCATGGGAATGGCCTTGATTGTCCGTTTCTCGATATAATTTGACAGAATAGCGAAAGACTGTCGATCCCCGCCTGGGGCACAAGAATACGGTACGGCTAATATGCCGTCTTACCCATTGGGAGGCCAAGACCGAAAATGAACTACCTCGACCGACGAGGTGTCCAGTTCCTGTTCCTGAACCTGGGGCACCTGTACGACCATCTTTTCATGCTGCTTTACGCCACGGCCGTTGTCGCCATGGCCAAGGACCCCGCGTTCCAAGGGTCCTATGGGTTCCTGCTGGCGCTATCCACAGCCAGCTTCGTGGCCTTCGGCGCGGGCTCGATCCCGGCCGGCTGGCTCGGGGACAAATGGTCGAAGCATGGCATGATCACGGTGTTCTTCATCGGTATCGGCACGGCCTCCATCCTTACCGGCCTGGCCACGGGACCCTACGCCGTGGCGGCCGGCCTTTTGGCCATCGGCGTCTGCGCCGCGATCTATCATCCGGTCGGCATCGCCATGGTCGCGGAAAATGCCCGTTCGCTGGGCAAGGAACTGGGCATCAACGGCGTGTTCGGTAACTTCGGCGTGGCTGCGGCGGCGATCGTCGCCGGCACCCTGACGGACCTGATTTCCTGGCGCGCCGCGTTCATCATTCCGGGGGTTGTTTCCATCGCCACCGGCCTTGCCTACATGGTGTTTTCGCGCAATGCGCCGGAGCCGCACCATCTGGCCAAGAAGGACAAATTCATCGGGGCCACGCGGTCGGAAATCCGCCGCGCCATCGCCGTGGTGATCCTGGCCTCCATTCCGGGGATGCTGATCTTCAACGCCACCACCAATGCTCTGCCGAAGGTGTTCGACGAACGTCTGGGCGATCTGGCGTCCAACCTGTCCCAGGTTGGGATGTGGACCTTCGCCGTGTTCGTCGTGGCCTCGATCGCCCAGGTCATCATGGGTATCATGCTGGACAAATACCGGCTGAAGCCGATTTACGTGACGGCGGTCGCGTTCCAGGCCCCGACCGTCTTTTTGGTCGCTTATGCCTATCACATGGGCATGCTGGGCGCGGCGGCGGCGATGATGTTCGTCACGTTCTCGATCATTCCGATCCATGACACGATCATCGCGCGGTTCACCAACAAGGAATTCCGCTCGCGGGTGTTCGCGCTCAAGTATCTCGTCGGGCTTTGCGTCGGCGCTGCGGCGCTGCCGATGGTCGGCTGGATGCACGAAAGCATGGGCGGGTTCCAGACCGTGTTCCTGGTCCTGGCCGGGTTCGCCGCAATACAGGCCATGATTGCCATGTTCCTGCCGGCGCGGGATCACCTGACCCAGGCTGACTCGCAGCCGGAAGCCCAGCCTGCGGAATAGATTACCCAAGGTCCTTCCGACCTGAAGTTCGGCCCCGTCGCAATCATCGGCGGGGCCGTTTTTTATGCGGGCTGGAGGTTAGAACTTTCCGGCTGCCCTGGCACGGCGCAGGGCCTCGGCCACGCAGCGGCTGTCGGCCAGACCTTGATGGGCGCGCCCGGGCGCTTTGAAATTCATGGCCTGCGGAAGCTCAGAGCTGTCAAGGTCCGGTTCTGCATCCAAAAGCTTGATGATACTGTCTCGGATATCGTGGCAGGTCGCGCGCGCCAGCGGATTGACCATCCCATAAAGCTGGCAATTCCAAACGATGTGGGACAGTTCGTCGCCAAAGCCGCAAATTTCGACTGCGTCATGCACGAATTCGGCAAAATCCGCCAAGGCAGGTTTCAGATCCATGCCGTCGCGATTTAAGCGATCCTGAGAAATGCCGGTCAAAGCGACGAAATAATCGTCTAAGAGGGAGTTAATCCGTGGTTTGATCAGAACCTCAAATGCGCCGATCTCCGGCAGTTCCGGCGTATCCGCCAGCTTCACTGCGCCAATCTGGACGATCTCCATTTCTTCCCCGGGCCCGGTCCAGCAGCGCTTCCGCGAGCCGTCCCAGGCGGTCCATTCCAGGTCCATGACGATGATTGGCGGACGGGGTTGCATCACGGCTCCATATCGTCCGTGCGTGCGGCACGGACCAGGCGGTCGTTGATGGCGCGGCCTAACCCCTGGTCGGGGATGGGCATGACGGCGATGGCTTGCGCCGGGCCCGCGTCCAATTCGTGGAGCATGGCGAACAGATTTGCTGCCGCTTCGGTCGTGTCGCCTCGGCGGCTCAGGTTCAGGCAACCGTCCGGGGCCGATGGGCCGAAGCCGAGCAGGGCTTCTCCCGCGTCCGCCGCGTCGGCGTTCAGGCGCACGGGTTTGCCCGGGGCGTAATGGCGCGCCAGCATGCCGGGCGAGCGGGGGCCATCCGGGCCGATCTCGTGGCTTTCAGCGACAGGTGTGCCGCAGGCCGATTCCAGGTCTTCGCGCGACAGGCCGCCGGGGCGCAGGATCACCGCCGTCTCGCCGGTGGCGTCGACGACAGTGGATTCCAGGCCGACGCCGCAGGACCCGCCATCGAGGATCACCTCCGGCCCGCCTTGGTCGGGGCCGGGCAGGGATCGCGCCACATGGCCCGCGGCGGTCGGGCTGATATGTCCGGATCGGTTGGCGCTGGGGGCCGCGATCGGCAGGCCGCTGGCCTGCAGCAGCGCCCGTCCGACAGGATGATCGGGGGCGCGAATTGCGACCGTGTCCAGCCCGGCGGACACCAGCATCGACAACCGGCAATCGGCTTTGCGGGGCAGGACCAGGGTCAAGGGACCGGGCCAGAATTTGTCGATCAGCAGTTGCCCCAGCGGCGTGATTTCGGCGAACTCCGCCGCCGCCGTCGCATCCAGGACATGGACGATCAGGGGATTGAACTGGGGTCGGTCCTTGGCGGCATAGATCGCGGCGCAGGCCGCGTCGTTCGTGGCATCGCCGCCCAGGCCGTAAACGGTCTCCGTCGGGAAGGCGACCAAACCGCCCTGTTTCAAGACAGCCGCCGCCCGGACCATGGCTGCCGGGTCCGACGCCGCGAGAATGGCCGACGTCTTATCCGTCAAGGCCGATCCCCTTGCCGACGACGATGAAATGCGGATTGTCCAGGCCGTCCTTGCCATAGGAAAGCGGCGCGCCGTCGGTGGTCAGGACGCGGCCCCCGGCGCAGTCGACGACCGCTTGGCCCGCCGCCGTGTCCCATTCCATGGTCCGCCCGAAACGGGGATAGATATCGGCCGCGCCCTCGGCGACCCGGCAGAACTTCAGCGAGCTGCCAGCGCCGATCCGTTCCGCGACCTTGTATCGGGTCAGGAAGGCGTCGGCTTCCTCGGCCCCGTGGGAGCGGCTGACCACGGCGGTCAATCCCTGCGGCGGGGCTTCGCGGGCGGCGATGGGGACGGGGGCGTCATCGCCCACGGCCTTGAACGCGCCCAAACCCTGGGCAGCCATGAAGGTCTCGCCCAATACCGGCAGATGGACCACGCCCAGCACGGGGCGGCCATGATCGATCAGGGCGATGTTGACGGTGAACTCGCCGTTGCGCTTGATGAATTCCTTGGTCCCATCCAGCGGATCGAC
>CAXGUG010000142.1:0-5490 GCA_964012715.1 uncultured Rhodospirillaceae bacterium
CGCGCAGCTTGGCGACTTCCATGAAGAAGTTCATGCCGATGGCGAAGAAGAACGACAGGCGCGGCGCGAATTTATCGACGTTCAGGCCCTTGCCCTTGGCCGCGCGCACGTATTCCAGGCCGTCGGCCAGGGTGAAGGCCAATTCCTGCACCGCCGTCGCGCCCGCTTCCTGCATGTGATAGCCGGAGATCGAGATCGAATTGAACCGCGGCATGTTCAGGGCCGTGTATTCGATGATGTCGGCAACGATCCGCATCGACGGGCTGGGCGGATAGATATAGGTGTTACGCACCATGAACTCTTTGAGGATGTCGTTCTGGATGGTGCCAGACAGCTTGTCCTGCGACACGCCCTGTTCCTCGGCGGCGACGATATAGCCCGCCAGCACCGGCAGGACCGCGCCGTTCATGGTCATCGAGACGGACATTTCGTCCAGCGGGATGCCGTCGAACAGGATTTTCATGTCCTCGACACTGTCGATCGCGACCCCGGCCTTGCCGACATCGCCGACCACGCGCGGATGGTCTGAATCGTAGCCCCGGTGCGTCGCCAGGTCGAAGGCCACGGACAGGCCCTTCTGACCGGCGGCCAGGTTGTCACGATAGAATTTGTTGGATTCCTCGGCCGTCGAGAACCCGGCGTATTGGCGGATCGTCCACGGGCGGTTGGCGTACATGGTGGCGCGCGGGCCGCGCACATAGGGCGCGAAGCCGGGCAGGGTGTCGAGATGCTCCAGCCCCTCCAGGTCCGCCGCCGTATACAGCGGTTTGACCGCGATGCCTTCCGGCGTCTGCCAGGTCAGGTCGTCGGGGGATTTGCCCTTCAGTTCCTTGGCGGCGGCTTCCGCCCACTTGTTCATACCGTCTTTATCGCCACTCACGTTCGTCACTCCATGGTCTGCTGGCCGAATTCCCCCCTTCGGCGTTCGACCGGATTATACCCAGCCCGGCCCCCGGCTGAGGATTTTTTTATCGATCCGGGGCAGAAATCGGCGGATTTCCGCGATGCTGTGGATAACCACTACATCTATTGTGGATAACTATATGTGGTGGGAGCGGTTGACGATTTGGCGAAATCTTGTAATCATATGCCCCGTTCCGGCCCGGTTTTTGGCCGTTTCCGGGGCTCTCGGGGCTGTTTTGCCCCACCCCATGTACAGATATAGGGTATCGGCGGCGGTATTTCCGCATTGCCGACGTGAGGAGAGGCAAGGGTAACAATGGATACAACGAACGAATGGACGCCCCAGCGGGTCAACGCCCTGATTGCCTTGTGGGATGAAGGCCTGCCGACCAGCGAAATCGGTCGCCGCCTTGGCATCACCAAAAACGCCGTGATCGGCAAGGTTCATCGACTGGGTCTGGCCAAGCGCGGCTCCCCCATCAAGGACCGCCCGGAAAAGCCGGAAGTGAGCGTCAACCTGGTGACCATGGCCAAACTTCGCCCCGGCATGTGCAGCTGGCCGGTAGGCGAGCCCGGCGACGCGGATTTCCATTTCTGCGGCGAAGAGTCCGTCGACGGCAAACCCTACTGCCGCGAACACTGCGCCAAGGCCTACATCAAGATCACCAAGGACGGCCGCAAGGTCGCCGCCGCCTGACGCCTTTTCGGCGCGCCCGCACCAACCGGTGGCCACGTCGGATGGCCGCGGACGACGCGCCCCGCCGCCTGCCCGAACTTTCCCCATCTTGAATTTTCGGGCGGGCGGCCTATCATCTTCCCCATGAAGCGTTCATCGACCCTTTGGTTGGCTCAGGGCATGCCCCTAGCCGTCCGGCGAATTATCGACCCGGCCTCGTAATCGAGGACCGGGCCTTATCCGTTTCGCCGTGACCGGCTGTTCCCATCGCCAAAGGACGTTTCGATGCAATCGCAAGACCGCGGGCATGCTGCCCCGTATTCACCTGTTTCCGCCCCTGCTTTTTCCGCATCAACCGATGCAAGTTCCTATTCAACCGACGCAGGTCGGATCGTGCAGAGCTTTACCGTTCAGGCCATGGCCGACCCGGGCAGCCTGCCTCGTGTTTTGGAAGTATTCGCCAAACGGGGCTTGGTTCCCTGCTATGTCCAAGCCGTCCACCCCGAACCGTCGGGCGGCTTGGCCATCGACCTGCACCTGGCGGATGCAACGACGGAAGACGCGCGCCTCATCGCCCAGGAACTGCGCCGTCAGTTCTGCGTCGAGACCGTATTTACCGCCCAACGATAACCGGGGCCTTGCCGGCTCCGCTGCGAATTCAACCAACGGAGAGGCCGCGTGAGCTATCTGGACCGCATCAACGCCATCAGGAATTTCGACCCCGCCGCTTATTTGCCGTTCATGGTGGCGGACCGCCGGGTCGGCCTGATCCGTCGCGATTTCGTTGTGAACCTGGGCGACTACGGCGACGTGCTGCAGATCAACGACGACGCCGTCTCGATGAACCCCGATCTTGTCGACCCCGCAGCACGGACGGCGGCGATGGCGCCCGTTCTAGACGACATGCGCGTCCGGGGGCTGGTGTCCGGCTGGCGGAACGAACCCTATGCCGTGAACGAACGCTGGGGCACAGCCCCCCTGTTTCAGATGGAGCGCGCCGCCGTGCCCCTATTCGGGGTCGAAGGCTACGGCGTACACGTCAACGGCTTCGTCCGCGACGGCGACAGCCTGAAGATGTGGATCGGCAAACGGTCGCTGACCAAGCCGACCGCGCCCGGCAAGCTGGACCAGATCGTGGCCGGGGGCCTTCCCGCCGGGATGGGCGTGATGGACAACCTGGTCAAGGAATGCGGCGAGGAAGCGGACATTCCCGAAGCCGTCGCCCGAAAGGCTTGGCCGGTCAGCTCCATTTCCTATTGTACCGAGCGGGCCGAGGGCCTGCGCCGCGACGTTCTGTTCAATTACGATCTTGAGCTTCCGGCCGATTTCCAACCCCGCAATACCGATGGGGAAATCGAGGAATTCTACCTCTGGTCCATCGAAGAAGTGATGGAACGGGTGCAGCAGACCGACGACTTCAAATTCAATTGCGGCGTCATCGTCATAGATTTTTTGATCCGCCGGGGGTTTATCGGGCCCGACCATGCCGACTATGTTGAGATTCAGCGCGGCATGCATACGGGCCGGAGCTGATAAGAACACGGAGAACCGGAAAGCGAGGAACAGGCCAGTGAGTGAGCACATGACCGACAACAGCCAGGAAGCCATTTGGACCGTCTACCTGTCCGGCGAGATCCACACCGACTGGCGCGAGCAGATCGCCCAAGGCGCTGCTGACGCGGGCCTGCCCATCGAGTTCGTCAGCCCTGTCACCGACCATGCCGCCAGCGACGATTGCGGCGTCGCCATCCTGGGCGACGAGAGCGACAATTTCTGGAAAGATCACAAGGGGGCGCGGGTCAACGCCATCCGCACCCGCACGCTGATGGAACGCGCCGACGTTGTTGTCGTCCGCTTCGGCGAGAAGTACAAACAATGGAACGCCGCGTTCGACGCCGGTTACGCCGCCGCCCTGGGCACGCCGATGATCACCCTGCATGATCCGTCGCTGACCCATGCCTTGAAAGAGGTCAATGGCGCGGCCCTGGCCACCGCCGAAACACCCGAACAAGTGGTTCGGCTGTTGAAATACACCATCACCGGCCAACTTAATTAAGGCCGGCCGAGAATCGGCTAAGGAAACGTCCGCCCCGCAACCCGCCCCATCCCGGGGCCCATGGAACCGGCATAAGACCTTGGACAAATCGCATTCCGCCCTGAACCGCCCGTCCCCCGACCTTTATCCCCGGATCGACCCGTTCGCCCACGGCTATCTGGATGTTTCCGGCGGGCACCGCATCTATTGGGAGCAATCGGGCAATCCCGAGGGCGTGCCCGTGATTTTCCTGCATGGCGGCCCCGGGGCCGGGACCAATCCGTCACATCGCCGTTTTTTCGATCCGGACCATTACCGCATCATCCTGTTCGATCAACGCGGCTCGGGTAAATCGACGCCGTTCGGCAAGACCGAGGACAACACCACCCCGGACCTGATCGCAGACATGGAGTCCCTGCGCAAGCAACTGAACATCGACAGCTGGTTCGTATTCGGCGGATCCTGGGGCTCGACCCTGGCCCTCGCCTATGGCGTGACCCACCCGGACCACTGCAGGGGTTTCGCCCTGCGCGGCATCTTCCTGGGCCGCAAGTCCGAGGTCGATTGGTTCCTCTACGGCATGCAACAGGTCTTCCCCGAATCCTGGCGGCGCTTTTCCGGCCACCTGCCCGAGGACCAACGGGACGATATCCTGACCGCCTATCACAAGCTGCTACTCGACCCCGAACCCGAGGTTCATCGCCCAGCGGCAGAGATCTGGAGCCAATACGAAAGCGCCTGTTCGACCCTGTATCCGATCGAAGGCGGCGGCGGCTCTGGACGCGGGGCGCTGTCCCTGGCCCGCATGGAAGCCCATTATTTCGTCCACGACGTATTCCTGCCGGACGACCACCTGCTGACCAACGTCGAAAAAATCCGCCACCTGCCTTGCGTGATCGTGCAGGGGCGCTACGACATGGTCTGCCCGATCGCCACGGCGGACGAACTGGCCCGCGCCTGGCCCGAGGCGCAATACGTCATCATCCCCGACGCCGGCCATTCGGCCATGGAACCGGGCATTCGGTCGGCGCTGGTCAAGGCGATGGACGGATTCCGCCGCTGAGCCTGCATTAGGGCTCCGATGCCTCACGACTTGCATGATCGGCCCGATTTCGTAAGATGCTGGCCGAACGGGGGGCTTCCGTGTACGGAAGTCGATATCGGGGAAGGTCTAAGATGTTCAAGAAACTGCTGATTCCGGCGTTGCTCGCCGCTGCCATGAGCGTGACGACAGGCACCGCGCGCGCCGACGACGATCCTGATTTCGTGACCTTCGCGGCCGGGAAATTCGACATTTTCCGCAACCGGGAAGAAGACCTTGAATTGCGCCTGGATTATCGGTTCGGCAACAAGTTCTGGATCTTCAAACCTTTCCTGACCAGCGCCTATGTGACCAATAACTCGTCGTTCATCGGCGCGGGCGTTCTGGTCGATATCTATCTCGGTCGCCGCTTCGTGCTGACGCCGCAGTTCTCTCCGACCTGGTGGCGGGGCAAAACCTCGAACCTCGACCTGGGTCACGCGCTTGAATTCCGGTCGCGCCTGGAACTGGCCTATCGCCTGGACGACCGGTCGCGCATCGGCATTTCCATCGACCATTCGTCCAACGCGGGCCTGGGCGACGGCAATCCCGGCGTGGAATCGGTGATGCTGAATTATTCCATGTCGATGGACACCCTGACCGGGATGTTCAAATAACACCCACCGGCGGACGGCCCCGTAGCTCAGGTGGATAGAGCGGCAGATTCCTAATCTGTAGGTCGCAGGTTCAAATCCTGCCGGGGTCACCAGTCGCCGGAGTCGCGCCTTTCGGGCTCCGTCACGCCCAACTCAACCCATTTGCGGAGACGCCGGTAATCCAACCGGCATGGACCCA
>CAXGUG010000143.1:0-5307 GCA_964012715.1 uncultured Rhodospirillaceae bacterium
CGTGCCCTGGTGATCGAAGGTCGGCTTGCCTGCATCCAGGCGAACCATCATGCCGCAGACGGGATCCTTCACCGTGCCTTCTTCCTTATCGGCGGCATGGGCGTGTCCGTGGCAGCAACTGCCCGCCGCGCTTGTGGGGTGCGCGTGGTTGGAATGATTGTGATGGGTGTGTTCGTTGCTCATGGCATTTGTCCGATCTAGGGAACTATTCCAAAGATGGGGCTTCCCGTAACTGGAAGGTCAAGGCCGAAAGCATAGAATTATGGACATAGATTTTCTCAATAAATTCTATCGGCATTAACGATTTGACGTATGGCTGAGGCGCTGGCGAGACTCCGTGAAACGATCCGCTTCCGCAGTGAGACCCGCGCCATGCCTTTTGAAACGCCACATGTCCCCGCTCAATCCGAAGGCGAGAGCAACGCCTCGCCCCGGCGGCGCGAATGGGCGGCGGGGGCGCTGGGTGAAACGTCGCAGCGGCTGTTGGACGAAGATGCCCGGCTGTTTCTGCATCAATCGGTCTCGACCCCCTGCCTGTCGGTGATCGTGCGCGCCGAAGGCCCCTGGATCGAGGACGCCGAGGGGCGGCGCTATCTGGATTTCCACGGCAACAACGCCCACCATATCGGCTATGGCCATCCGCGATTGAAGAAAGCCATCGCCGATCAGATGGACCTGTTGCCGTTCGCGCCCCGCCGGTTTTCTTGTGAGCCGGCGACGGCCCTGGCGCGCAAGCTGGCGGAAATATCGCCCGGCGATCTGTCCAAGGTGCTGTTCACCACCGGCGGGTCCGATGCGGTCGAGGTTGCGTTGAAGCTGGCCCGCGCCGCGACCGGGCGGTTCAAGACCGTGTCGTTCTGGGACGCGTTTCATGGGGCCGGGTTCGGCGCGTCGTCGGTCGGCGGGGAGCAGCTGTTCCGCTCCAACCTGATCGGGCCCTTGTTGGCGGGCACGGAGCATGTCGCCCCCTTCGCCTGTTACCGCTGCCCCTACGGCTATCCGGAAACGGACGGCAAGCCGGACCTGAACCTGTGCAAAATGACCTGCGCCAACATGGTGCGCTACGTGCTGGAGAAAGAGGGCGATGTCGCCGCCGTGATCGCCGAGCCGGCGCGGGCCGTACCTTATATCCCGCCCCCGGGGTTCTGGGCTGCGGTGCGCCAGGCCTGTGACGATGTCGGCGCGATGTTGATCTTCGACGAAATCCCGACCGGTCTGGGCAAGACCGGGCGGATGTTCGCCTGCGACCATGACGGCGTGGTTCCGGACCTGCTGGTCATGGGTAAGGGATTGGGCGGGGGCATTCTGCCGATCGCGGCGGTGATGGCGCGCCCCGGATTGGACGTGGCGGGCGATTATGCCTTCGGCCATTACACTCATGAGAAAAACCCGGTGACGACGCGGGCCGCCCTGACCACGATCGAGATCATCGAGGACGAAGGCCTGGTCGAAAACGCGGCCACGGTCGGCGCCCATGCGCTGGCCCGCCTGCACGATATGAAGGATCGCCTGGACGTGATCGGCGACGTGCGCGGACGCGGATTCCTTTTGGGAGTCGAGATCGTGACCGACAAGGCAAGCAAGGAGCCGGCGGCGGAATTGGCCGAGGACATTCTCTATCGTTGCCTCGACGGGGGTCTGTCGTTCAAAATTTCCATGGGCAACACCCTGACCCTGACGCCGCCCTTGGTGGTGACGCAGTATCAAATGGACCACGCACTGGACATCCTGGAAAGTGCGATCGATGAGGCGGCCCGTTCGCGTGGGCTGATCTGAACACGAATAGAAGAAGACCCGCGAAGGGCAGGGGGAGCTGATGGTCAAAGTCGTCCGCACGGATCGAGAATTGCAATGTCCGGTGATCGACGCCGGATTGCGGGCGATGGGCGTGGACCTGGTCCTGGTGCCGGATGGTGCGGGCGAGAACGTATTGCTCGACGCGGTCGCCGACGCCGAGCTGATCCTGATGTGCTACACCCCGATCACCGAGCGGGTGATGGCCGCCGCGCCCAAACTGAAGGGGATCGTCAAATACGGTGTCGGCATCGATGCCATCGACATGACGGCGGCGCGGTCGCGGGGCATCCCCGTGGTCAACATTCCCGAATACGCCGAGCGCACGGTGGCCGAGGGCGCCTTCACCATGATGCTGGCCCTGGCCAAGAAGTTGATCCCCATGGATCGAACCATGCAGGCCGAGGGCTGGGCCTGGCCGACCGGAAGCTGGCTTAGCTCCGATATCGCGGGCAAGACCGTGGGCATCGTCGGCGCCGGGCGGATCGGACGGGCTTTCGCCCAGATGGCCGGGGCGGGCTTCGGCGCGCGGGTCATCGCCTATAGCCCCCATACGTCCGACGCCGACCTGATCCAAGCCGGGATCGAGCCCGTCTCCGACCTGATGGACCTGATGGCGCGCTCGGATTTCGTCTCGATCCATTCCGTGTTGAACGACGAAACCCGGGGCCTGATCGGCGAGGAAGAGCTCGCCGTCATGAAGCCGACGGCATTCCTGATCAACGCCGCGCGCGGCGCCGTGGTGGACGAGGCCGCCCTGGTCCGTGCCCTGGTCGAAAAGCGCATCGCCGGGGCGGGCCTGGACGTCTACAGCCAGGAACCCCTGACCCTCGAAGGCCATCCGATGAGCCCCCTGTTCGGCATGGATAATGTGATCCTGTTGCCGCATCTGACGTTCTTCACCCACGAGGCGATGGAGCGGCTGGAGCAAGAGACCCTGGACCGCTGCCGAGAGGTGCTGGAAGGCCGCCCGGTCACCGTCAAATCGCCCGACCCGCGCTTGCGCGCGCAGACCCAGGGCGTGCAATTCGAAGGATGACGCAGGTGCGGTAAAACCCCTTGGCGTGGATGCGGTGGGCGGCTAACGTCCTTGCTTCATTTTCCCACCGATCACTTGCCCCGATCACTCGCCTAGGCCATTCGGAAGACCCGCCCCATATGACTGAGATTCTAACCTGCATTTCCCCCGTCGACGGCTCGGTCTATGCCGAACGCCCCGCCGCGCAGGACGCCGAAATTCAAACCGCGCTGGACCGCGCCGCCGACTGCCGCAAAGCCTGGCGGCAAGTGCCGGTCGCCGAGCGCGCGGCCCTGTGCAGCCGCATGGTCGATATCTTCATTCAGGACAAGGACGCCATCGCCCAGGAACTGGCCTGGCAGATGGGCCGCCCGGTCCGCTACGGTGCGGGTGAGGTCGGCGGGTTCGAGGAACGGGCCCGTCATATGATCGCCGCCGCCGAACAGGCCCTGGCCGACGTGCCGGTCGCGGACAAGCCGGGCTTCACCCGCTTCATCCGACGCCGCGCCCTGGGCACGGTGCTGGTCGTCGCGCCGTGGAACTATCCGTTCCTGACGGCGGTCAACGCCATCGTCCCGGCGATCATGGCGGGCAACGCGGTGATCCTGAAACACGCGACGCAGACGCCGTTGTGCGGCGAGCGGATCGCCCGCGCCTTCGCCGCCGCCGGCGCACCCGAAGGGTTGTTCCAGGTTTTGCACCTGACCCACGATCAGACCGCCCGTGTGGTCGCCGCCCCGCAGATCGATTTCGTCGCCTTTACCGGCTCGGTGCCCGGCGGTGCCGCCATGGAAAAGGCGGCAGCGGGGCGCTTCATCGGCCTGGGGTTGGAACTGGGCGGCAAGGATCCGGCCTATGTCCGCCCCGACGCCGATCTGGCCCATGCGATCGAAAACGTGACCGACGGCGCGTTCTTCAATTCCGGGCAAAGCTGCTGCGGGATCGAGCGGGTTTACGTCCATGCCGACGTCCATGACGCCTTCGTCGAGGGTATGGTCGAACTGACCAAGCAATACGTCCTGGGCAATCCGTTGGACACGGCGACGACGCTGGGCCCGATGGTCCGCCCGCGCGCCGCCGACTTCGTCCGCGCCCAGATCAAGGAAGCCGTCGCCGCCGGGGCGATCGCGCATCTCGAGGGCGGCTCGTTCCCGTTCGACGAACCCGGCAGCGCCTATATGGCGCCGCAGGTTCTGACCGGGGTCGACCATTCCATGCGGGTCATGACCGAGGAATCCTTTGGCCCCGTGGTCGGGGTGATGAAGGTCCAGTCCGACGACGAGGCCGTGGCCCTGATGAACGACAGCGATTTCGGCCTGACCGCCAGTGTCTGGACCGCCGATGCCGAGGCCGCGCTGGCCCTGGGCGAGCGGATCGAGACCGGCACCTTCTTCATGAACCGGGCGGATTATCTGGACCCGGCCTTGGCCTGGACGGGAATCAAGAACTCCGGGCGCGGCTGCACCCTTTCCGTGTTGGGCTACGATCACCTGACCCGGCCCATGTCTTTCCACCTTCGCACGCAGGTCTGAGCCACGATGACGAACATGTCTCTTGTCGGTAACTGGAATTATCCCACGGCCATTCGCTTCGGCGCGGGGCGGCTCGCGGAACTGGGCGAGGCCTGCAAACAGGCCGGGATCGCCAATCCGCTGTTGGTCACCGACCCGGGCCTGGCGGCCCTGCCGATGATCGGCGAGGCCGTCGCCGCGGTCGAGGGCAGCGGCCTTGCGATCAAGGTGTTCTCGGACATCAAGGGCAACCCGACGCTGGAAAACGTCGAAGCCGGTGTCGCCGCGTTCAAGGCCGGCGGCCATGACGGGGTGATCGCCATGGGCGGGGGCAGCGCCCTGGACGCGGGCAAGGCCGTGGCCTTTCAGGCTGGGCAGACCCGCCCGCTTTGGGATTTCGAAGACGTCGGCGATAACTGGACCCGCGCCGACGTGGCCGGGATCGCGCCCAACATCTGCGTCGCCACGACCTCGGGCACGGGCTCGGACGTGGGTCGCGCCTCGGTCATTACCGACAGCGCCCGCCACGTCAAAAAGGTCATCTTCCACCCCAAGATGATGCCCAGCGTGACCATCGCCGACCCGGCGTTGACCCTGGGCCTGCCCGCCCATGTCACGGCGGCGACGGGGATGGACGCCCTGTCCCATAATCTGGAAGCCTATTGCGCGCCATTCTATCACCCCTTCGCCAAGGGCGTGGCGCTGGAGGGCATGCGCCTGGTCAAGGATTGGCTGCCGACGGCGGTCAAGGACGGGGCGAACATCACGGCCCGCTCGCACATGATGGCCGCGGCCATGGCCGGGGCGACGGCGTTTCAGCGGGGCCTCGGCGGCATTCACGCCTTGGCTCATCCGCTCGGCGCGCTCTACGACGCCCATCACGGTCTGCTGAACGCGGTGCTGATGCCTTACGTCGTCAACGCCAACAAGGACGCGGTGGCGGCGGAACTGGCCGACCTGGCGCGGGCCCTGAACCTGGCCGAG
>CAXGUG010000144.1:0-5083 GCA_964012715.1 uncultured Rhodospirillaceae bacterium
TTTTTCCAACGCGGCCTGCATGAACGGGGTAAAGATCGGCCCCGCCACGGACGAGCCGGTTTCCCGCCGCCCCAGGGTTTCCGGGCTGTCGTAGCCGACAAACACGCCAACCGCCAAATCGGGCGAAAACCCGATGAACCAAGCATCGCGGTTCTTGTTGGTCGTTCCGGTTTTACCAGCCAGGGTCTTTTTCACCGTGCGCCCGATCGAGGCCCCGGTACCGCGCTTGACCACGCCTTCGAGCATCGAAACCATCTGATAGGCACTGGCCGGGTCGGCGACCTGTTCGCGCGTGTCGGGCACGGCGGGAACATGCTCGGTGCCGGTCCAGGCCCCGGTCCGGCAATGCGGGCAAGGCCGATCATCATGACGGAACACGGTCCGCCCCTTGCGATCCTGAATTCGGTCGATCAAGGACGGGATCACCCGCTTACCGCCGTTGACCAGCATGGCGTAGGCCGTAGTCAGACGCAGCAAGGTCGTCTCTCCCGCCCCCAATGCCATCGACAAGGCACGCGGCAGATGATCGACGATGCCGAAGGCCTCGACGTAATGGCAGACTTTTTCCATCCCGACGGTCTGGGCCAGACGCACGGTCATCAAGTTGCGCGATTTTTCGATCCCCAGACGCATGGTCGAGGGGCCGTAGAATTTGTTGGTGTAGTTGCCGGGCCGCCATTTCGGCAGGCCAGGCCCCTGATCGACGACGAAGGGCGCATCTAGAATGCGCGTCGACGGCGTAAAGCCGGAATCCAACGCCGCCAGATAGACGAACGGTTTGACCGCCGAACCGGGCTGACGCCAGGCTTGGGTCACGCGGTTGAACTGATTTATCTGGAACGAATAGCCGCCGACCATGGCCAGGATACGCCCGGTATGCGGGTCCATGGCGACGATCGCGCCTTGCACCTCGGGCAATTGGCGCAAGGCATAGGTGTTTTGCGGCAGAGGTTTGCCGTCTTCGTCCTCGGTCTCGGGGCTGACGGCGATGATGTCGCCGGGAACCACGACGTCGGCCGGGCGCTTGGGCCGCGGGGCCCAGGTATCGTCATCGACCCGCCGCCGCGCCCAGGTCATCATCGACATCGGCAGCACGCCAACCGTACCGTCGGCCAGGCCAATATGCGCGACCGCACCGTCGACCGCCGTGACGACGGCGATCTTATGGTGCTCCAACCCCTTCGGCACGTTGAAGGTCGTCAGGATCGACCGCCATTCCGGCGCGCCTCCGAAGCTGACGCCGTCCGGCACGCGCCCCAGCGGCCCGCGCCAGGCGCGCACGCGACGATCGAAGCTTTCCAGCCCGTCACGCAGTGATTTCTCGGCAATCTGCTGCAAACGCGGATCCAAGGTCGTCCGCACCGACAGCCCACCGTTGTACAACTGATCCTCGCCGTACTGATCCAAAAGCTCGCGGCGCACTTCCTCAGCGAAGTAATCGGCCTGGATGTAATCGGTATCGACCTGTTGCGCCACACGCAGCGGCTCGGTCCAGGCGCGCTTGGCTTCATCGTCAGTGATATGGCCGTCTTCCAGCATGCGGTTGATGACCCAATCGCGACGCGCCTGGGCGGCCTGCAGTTTGCGGATCGGATGATAATTGTTCGGCGCTTTCGGCAGCGCGCCCAGATAGGCGGCTTCGGCGACGGTCAATTCATCCATCGATTTGTTGAAATAATTCAGCGCCGCCGCGGCCACGCCGTAAGAACCCCAGCCCAGATAAATTTCGTTCAGATAGAGTTCGAGAATACGATCTTTGGAGAACGCGCGTTCGATCCGGAAGGCCAAGATCGCTTCCTTGATCTTGCGCTCGTACGAGACGTCGTTGGTCAGCAGGAAGTTCTTGGCGACCTGTTGGGTGATGGTCGATGCGCCGACCGGCCGGCGGTTCGAGCCGATATTCTTGACGTTACGCAACGCCGCTGCGACCACACCCGGAATATCGATCCCCGGATGCTGGTAAAACGTCTTGTCCTCGGCGGACAGGAAAGCATTGATCACCCGTTTGGGGATCGCCTCGATCGGCACGAAGACCCGTTTTTCCCGGGCGAATTCAGCCAGCAGACGCCCGTCGCCCGCATGGACGCGGGTCATCACCGGCGGCTCGTAGTTCGCTAATTGGCGGTAGTCCGGCAGGTCCTGACCATAGATGTACAGCACGTACAACACGGCCGCCCCACCGACGACGGTGCCGATAACGATTAGTCCGACGATGGCCGAAAACAGGCGAAACATTTAACTGGCTTTATTCCCGTTGTCGGACGCGTGCCCGCGAAAAGCCCGCCGGACAGGCTGGGCGGGCCGGAGCATCCTACAATTCCAAGGGTTTATGAACAAAATATGGCGACCGTACCTAAAATTAATGCGCGCGCACGTTGGCTTGCTCAACCGCGCCGAAATAACGGTCGATGGAGGAGACGATGGCGGCGGCCAGTTGGCGGCGGTAGGCCTTGCTGGTCAGACGGCGTTCATCGTCGCTGTTTGAAAGGAACCCCGTTTCCAAAAGCACGGACGGCAGGTCCGGCGCTTTCAACACGGCGAACCCGGCGAACCGGTGCGGTCGGGGTAGAACCTCGGTCTTGTTGCCCAGCTCGCTGACCAGCATCCCGGCGAAGCGGGCCGATTGGTTCATCGACTCGCGCTGCGCCAGATCGATCAGAATATTGGCCACGTCGGCGTTTTCATGGGTCAGGTCCATCCCGGCGATCAGGTCGGCCTTGTTTTCCCGCTCGGCCAGTTCCGCCGCTTCCTTATCCGATGCCTTCTCGGACAAGGTATAGACCGACGGCCCAGACACCTTGCTGTTGCGGATGGAATCCGCATGGATCGAGATAAATAGATCAGCCCCTTTCTTGCGGGCTATGGCGGTGCGGTCACGCAGGCGGATGAAGACATCCCGGTCGCGGGTCATTTCAGCCCGATAGCGACCGGTCGCCAGCAATTGGCGGCGAACCTCACGGCCCAAGGCCAGGACGATGTGTTTTTCGTAGATGCCGTGGCGGCTTTGCGCACCAGGATCGACACCGCCGTGCCCCGGATCGATCACCACCAGGGGACGCGCCGCCATCGGGCGGGCACCGGGCCTGCGCGGCGGCATCGGCAGATAACTTGCGACGTCCTTGGCGGCGGGCGGCTGTGCCGCATTGGCCGGCGGGATCAAGACCGAGGCCGCCCGGCGCGCCACGGCTTCAGCGCGATTGGACGAAACGGCGGGAGCTTGCGCGACCGCGCCGCGCGGTCGCAGGCCAGCATACTCGCGGGGCGGCATGGCCACGGATGCCGCGAAGACGCTCGGCGTCGTCCGCGCCGTTTCAACCACCAATTCATAGGCTGATCCGGCGGCACCCGGCGTGACATAGGCGTCCGCGACTTGCACCGGATGGACGAATTCGAACACGATCCGCGAATTGCCCGGGCGGAACAGACCATAACGCAAACTGGAAAAAACGCCCTGTTTCGATGGCAGTGGCCGCTGCGGCAGACGCCAGCCCACTTCCGGCAGATCGACCACCACGCGATACGGATTATTCAGCGTAAACAGCCGGAACGCGACCCGACGGTCGAGATGCAGGGCGAATCGCGCCCGATCCGCCGAAATCCCGGTTTGCAGGTTGGTCACCACGGCATCGGCGGCGCGCGCACCGGGCACCCCCGACAGCAACAGCGCTAACGCACTGAATACCAAGGCATAAAGGGGCATTCGCCAATTCACGCGCGCAAGCAAGGACGACACGCCTCGGGCGGCGCGATCCTGCATCTTGTCATCGCTGATTCGGTTAGCCGTCATATTCCAGGCATTTTAGGGTAATCCTTTGATTCCGTCCGCTTTTTTCTCACACCGTCGGGTTTCCGCGATTTTTCGCAGGTTCGCGACGACCGAACGACCGCAGCGCACAAACAGCGTTGTGGAACGGACGGTCTGTGGCTATGTTAGGGGCGAAGAATTCCACCGGCCCACGTCCCGCAGATTTTGGATGGATGGCGGGCTAGGAATGGCTCTGACGAAACCGGAACCGCATTGGCGCGGGAAGCCCCCAGCCAAGGCGACGTCGAGGTGACAACCGCCGGAGCCCGCAAGTGTCCAAACGAGGGATCCCCCTCAAGGAATATTGATGATGCTGGTAACAGCCGTGCAGACACCGGGAAGAATTGAGGCGTTTTCCAATTCGAACGCCCGGGTGCCTGCGCGCGCGGCCAGCTTAACACCCCAGAGAAGTGCCCTGCGGCGGATCGAATTCCTGCCGGCACCGGCGAACACACGCGCCGCCGGGCACTGGAGAATACATTTTTATGTCAACCTCAAGAATGCTCATCGATGCATCGCACCCGGAAGAGACCCGGGTGGTGATTGCAAACGGCAACCGCCTGGAAGAATTTGACGTCGAGTCCGAATCTCGGAAGCAATTAAAAGGTAATATCTATCTGGCCAAGGTGACGCGGGTCGAACCGTCGCTTCAGGCCTGCTTCGTGGACTACGGCGGAAATCGCCACGGTTTCCTGGCCTTCAGTGAAATTCACCCTGACTATTACCAGATTCCGGTCGCCGACCGCGAAGCGCTGGTCGCCGAACATCAGGAAGAAGAAGCCAAAGTCGGCGACGAAGGCGACGACGAAAGCGGCGAAGGCGTCGAAGTTCTCGGCGGCGAGGACGAGGAAATTCCCGTCCGCCGCCCGGTCAACCTGCGCCGTCAGTACAAGATCCAGGAAGTCATCAAGCGCCGCCAGATCCTGCTGGTTCAGGTGGTCAAGGAAGAGCGTGGCAACAAGGGTGCCGCGCTGACGACCTATCTGTCCCTGGCCGGTCGCTATTGCGTATTGATGCCCAACACCGCGCGCGGCGGCGGCATCTCCCGCAAGATCGCTCAATCCAGCGACCGCAAGAAGCTGAAGCAGATCCTAGGCGAACTGGATATCCCGCAGGGCATGGCGGTGATCGTGCGCACGGCCGGGTCCAAGCGGACCAAGGCCGAAATTCGGCGCGACTACGACTACCTGATGCGGCTGTGGAGCGAGGTCCGTGAAAAGACCCTGAAGTCCATTGCCCCGTCCCTGGTCCACGAGGAAGGCGACATCGTCAAACGCG
>CAXGUG010000145.1:0-5016 GCA_964012715.1 uncultured Rhodospirillaceae bacterium
CTGATCGCGGCCTTCGGGTATGCCCTGATGGCCGGGGCGACCGTGCCGACGCAGCGCGCCTTTCTGATCGCGGCGATGGTCCTGGTCGCGGTGATGGTCGACCGGCGGGGGATATCCCTGCGGATGTTGGCCTGGGGGGCTACCGTGGTGCTGCTGATCCAGCCGGAAAGCCTGCTGGGCCCCAGTTTTCAGATGTCCTTCGCTGCTGCCATCGCCTTGGTCAGCGCCTACGAAGCAGTATCGGAAACCCGACTGTTTCGGCGGCAGGGAACAGAGTCCTGGCGACCGGGGCGAGGGATATTGCTGTATGTCGGCGGCGTTGCCTTCACCACGGTTATCGCCAGTTTCGCGACGGCGCCCTTCGTTCTTTATCACTTCAATCAGGTCGCCAAGTTCGGTCTGGCGGCAAATTTGGTGGCCGTGCCGGTGACGGCCCTTTGGGTCATGCCCGCCGCCATGTCGTCGTTCCTGTTGCTGCCGTTTGGGCTGGAGCATTTGGCTCTGACGCCTATGGGGTGGGGAACAGAGGTTGTTATTCGTGCGGCAGACGCCGTCGGTGGTCTGCCCAACGCGACCCAGGTGCTGCCCTCGGCTCCGCCTTGGGCCTTGGCGGTGCTTGCGGTCGGGGGGCTGTGGCTGTGCATCCTGCGGACGCCGGTCCGATACGCCGGGGTTGCCGGGATCGCCCTGTTTGCCTTGGCCAGCGCCCGGGTGACGCCGCCGGACATGATCGTCTCCGGAACAGGGGATTTGGCGGCCGTGCGGAGCGAGCAAGGGGGGTATCTGTTCTCATCCCTGCGCCACGGCCGCTTCACCCGTGAAAATTGGCTGGCCCATGCCGGATACAGGCTAGATGATGCCGTCGCCTGGACGCGGGACGGGGGATACGGCGGCAAGGGGACGGAGAGCGGTCTGCGCTGCGACGGCGGCGGATGCGTCCTGCGGCGTGCGGGATGGACGGTCGCGATCACGGAAACCCGCGACGCACTGGTCGAGGACTGCGCCCGGGCTGATCTGGTGATCGCCCTGATACCGGCCGGACATACCTGTGATGGACAACGGGGCCGGGTGATCGACCTGTTCGATTTACGCGCCCGGGGGGCGCTCGGCGTCACGCTCGGCGGGAAACTGCGGATCGATGCCGTCAACGATGGGCGCGGCGCCCGTCCCTGGGTGGTGCGGGGTAAGCCCGGCGGACAGCCCGGGAACTAGCCTCAATACTGGCGGAGCAGACCGACCAGGCGTCCTTGAACCGTAACCTGATCCGGGCCGAAAATCCGGGTTTCATAGGACTTGTTGGCGGGTTCCAGGGCAACCGAAGCGCCTTTGCGGCGCAGGCGCTTCAGGGTGACTTCACTGCCTTCGACCAGAGCCACGACAATCGCACCGTTTTCCGCCGTGTCGGTGCGCTTGATGATCACCGTGTCGCCGTCGTGAATTCCGGCGTCGACCATGGAGTCACCATCGACCTCCAACGCGTAATGTTCGCCGCCGCCGACCAGGAACGGCGGGACGTCGACGGTGTTGGTATGGTCGCGCAGGGCTTCGATCGGCGTACCGGCGGCGATCCGACCGTAAAGGGGCAGGGACACTGCCTCGCCGGGGGCGGCGGCATCGTCACCTGCGAACGGCGCGGGAGCGCCGCGGAACTTGCCGGAAATGACGTTTCCTTGTGGGGCCGCGGCGGGGGTCGAAACGGACGCCGGTGCGGGGCGCGGGGCCGCGCCCATCGGGCTTTCCAGGTTTTCCGGAAGGCGTAGAACCTCCAATGCGCGGGCCCGATGCGGCAGGCGGCGGATGAAGCCGCGTTCCTCAAGTCCCGTGATCAGGCGGTGAATACCGGATTTGGAGCGCAGATCGAGAGCTTCCTTCATTTCCTCGAACGAGGGCGAGACGCCGCTTTCGTTCAATCGTTTGTCGATGAAGATGAGAAGTTCGTACTGCTTTTTGGTGAGCATGCTGCCTCCGCCCCTTGTCGTAGGCCGGGGCGCGTTGCCCGCTACCGACGACCGATCCTATTCGCCCGTTGATGGATTTCGTCATTGTTTTGAGATCAAAAGACGAACATCCACATCATGCGAATGTAATATACACCATATGTTCTACTTTAGTTCACGTATCGTGTCAACTTTGAATGGGGATATTAGAGGAATACGTCCATATTCAGACCAATCTCGGCCGGAATTAGGCTTAGAAGCGCTGCATCCCGAACCCAAGCGGCAAGATGCGCACCTGTTCGCCAGCCGTGGCCGATTCCGCGTGGGGGGCGCGAATGATCAGGCAATTGGCGCGGGTGAAATCGGCCAGCATGGCGCTGTCCTGCCGGGGGAAAGCTGTCGCGATGATCCGTCCGTCCGGCCCTGGGGCCATTTGGGCGCGCATATAGTCCTCGCGCTTGCCGTTGGCGGGCAAGTCGGCCCCCAGGGTCGCCATGGCCTCGGTCGGCTCGTCGGTCAGTCCCAGCATTTTGGTGAAGGCGGCGCGCAGGAACAGGGCGCTGGTCACGCCCGTCGAGACGGGGTTTCCGGGCAGGCCGAGCATCGGCGTACCGTCGATATGCCCGAAAATCAGTGGTTTTCCCGGGCGCATGGCGATCTTGTAGAAATCCAGCTCAAACCCGCGTCCACCCAGAACCTGTTGCACCAGATCATGATCGCCGACCGAGGCGCCTCCCATGGTCACCAGCATGTCGGCCCCACGCGCCCCGGCCAGGGTTTCGGCCAGGCTTTCCGGGGTGTCCTTGGCAATGCCCAGGCTGACCGGCTCACCGCCCATGGCGGTGATATAGGCGGCGAGGGCGAGGCTGTTCGAGGAAATGATCTGCCCAGGGGCGACCGGCTGGCCGGGCATCACCACTTCGTCGCCCGTGGCGACGTAGGCGATACGCGGCCGGCGCCTGACCATCAACCAGGGAACGTTCATGGCGGCGGCCAAGCCGACGCCGCGCGCCGTGACGACGTGCCCGGCGTGGAGGAGGACTTCGCCCTCGGAAAAGTCCAACCCGGCAGGGCGGACGAACTCACCCTGTTTATTGGGTTTCATGGTCACGGTGACCCGATCGCCGTTCCGCTCGGTATCCTCCTGAATGACGATCGTGTCAGCCCCTTCGGGCACGGCGGCGCCGGTAAAGATGCGCGTCGCCTGTCCGGCGCTGATCGCCCCGTCGAAAGCGTGTCCGGCGGCGGATTCCCCGATCACCGTCAGCGTGCCGGGAATGGTCGCCAAGTCGTCCCAGCGCACCGCATAGCCGTCCATGGCCGAGACGGCGGTCGGCGGATGGGTCAGGGTCGAGGCGACGTCCTGCGCCAGGACGCGGCCCAGGGCGTCGGGCAGGGCGACCTGTTCCGCCGGCAAAAGAGTGACCCCGGCGGCAACCTTTTCCAAAGCATCGGCGACGGAAAGCATGGGGCGGTCCTTTTCTCGGCTAGCGGCTCGGTTATCGGTTCAGCCGTCAGGCGGCGTCGTAGGTTCCGGACTTGCCGCCGGATTTGTGGGTCAGGCGGATATCGACGATGCGCATGCCCCGGTCCACGGCCTTGCACATGTCGTAGACCGTCAGGGCGGCCACGGACACGGCGGTCAGGGCCTCCATCTCGACGCCGGTCTTGCCGGTCAGGCGGCAGGTCGCCTCGATATCGACGGCGTTGCGCGCCGGGTCGCAGGTCAGGTTGACCTTGACCGAGGTCAGCATCAGCGGATGGCACAGGGGGATCAGATCCGGCGTGCGCTTGGCACCCATGATCCCGGCCAGTTGCGCGATGGTCAGGACGTCGCCCTTTTTGACCCCGCGGTTCATGATCCGCGCCAGGGTTTCCGGGGCCATTTCGACGCTGCCGCGGGCGGTTGCCGTGCGTTCCGTGTCGTCCTTGGTCGAAACGTCGACCATCACGGCATTGCCTTCGGCATCCAGGTGGGTGAAATCGTCCGCCATGTAATCCTCTTGAGGCTGCTTAGGCCGCGGCCAGCAAGCTGCGGGTCGCGCTTTCCAGGTCGTCCTGGCGCATCAGCGATTCCCCAATCAGGAAGCAACGCGCGCCTGCGGCCGCCATGCGTTTCAGGTCGGCGCCGCTATGCAGGCCGCTTTCGCTGACCAGAAGGCGGTCGTCCGGGACGCCGCGCGCCAATCGCTCCGTGGTTTCCAGGGAAACCTTCAGGGTCGTCAGATCGCGGTTGTTGATGCCGATCAGGGGGCTGCGCAGGTTCAGCGCCCGGTCCAGTTCTTCGGTGTTATGGACCTCGATCAGCACGTCCATGCCCAGATCGAATGCGCATTGTTCCAACTCGGCCGCCGTGGCGTCGTCCAGCGCCGCCATGATCAACAGGATGCAATCGGCGCCCATGGCCCGGGCCTCGGTCACCTGATAGGTGTCGATCATGAAATCCTTGCGCAGAACAGGCAGGGTGCAGGCCGCCCGCGCAGCAACCAGATATTCAGTGCGGCCCTGGAAATATGGTTCGTCCGTCAGAACGGAAAGACAGGTCGCGCCGCCCGCCTGATAGGCCTTGGCGAAGGCCGGAGGATCGAAATCGGGGCGGATCACGCCTTGTGAGGGCGAAGCCTTCTTGATTTCGGCGATCAGGCCGAAACCGTCGCGCGAGGCGTCCTGCAGGGCGCGCAGAAAGCGTCGGGGCGCATCCTGAGCCTGAATCTGCTTTTTAAGCTCGGCGATCCCGACTTTGTCTTTCTGAATTCGGACATGTTCCCGTTTGTCGGCAACGATCCGGTCAAGGACATTGGCGGCGTTCTCTGCCATGTCACTTCCCCCCATTGGTGATGGCGACCAGGGTTTCGAGAGCGCGCGCCGCGGCGCCGCTATCGATGGCCTGGGCGGCCATTTCTACGCCGACCTTCAGGTCAGACGCCTTTCCGGCGACGATCAGGGCCGCCGCCGCGTTGAACAATACGATATCACGATAGGCCCCGGTTTTCCCGGTCAAAAGGTCGCGGATGGCCTGGGCGTTAACCTCGGGCGAGCCGCCCTTGAGGTCTTCCGCCTTGGCGATCGGCAGGCCCGC
>CAXGUG010000146.1:0-4848 GCA_964012715.1 uncultured Rhodospirillaceae bacterium
CATCATCGATGAATTCACCGGCCGCATGATGGAGGGTCGGCGCTATTCCGAAGGCCTGCATCAAGCGCTGGAAGCCAAGGAAGGCGTGGAAATCCAGAACGAGAACCAGACCCTGGCCTCGATTACGTTCCAGAACTATTTCCGCCTGTATCCCAAGCTTGCGGGCATGACCGGTACGGCGATGACCGAAGCCGGCGAATTTGCCCAGATCTACAGCCTGGAAGTCATCGAGATCCCGACCAACGTGCCCTGCATCCGCAAGGACGAAGACGACATCGTGTTCCGCACCGGGGTCGAGAAATACGAAGCGATCATCGATCTGATCGAGGAATGCCACAAGCGGCAGCAGCCGGTTCTGGTCGGCACCGTGTCGATCGAAAAGTCCGAAGACCTGGCGGCGCAGCTCAAGAAGCGGAAGATTCCGCACAACGTCCTGAACGCCCGCTATCACGAACAGGAAGCCCATATCATCGCCCAGGCCGGACAGCCGGGCGCCGTGACCATCGCCACCAACATGGCGGGCCGCGGCACCGACATCAAATTGGGCGGCAACCTGGAAATGCGCGCCGAGCAGGAAATCAATGCCGAGCCGGGCACCCCGGAATACGCGCAGCAACTGGCTGCCATCGAGGCCGAGATCGAAAAGAACCGCGAAATCGTGACTCAGGCCGGGGGCCTGTACGTGATCGCCACCGAACGCCACGAAAGCCGCCGCATCGATAACCAGCTGCGCGGCCGCTCCGGCCGTCAGGGCGACCCCGGCGCCTCCAGCTTCTTCCTGTCGCTGGAAGACGACCTGATGCGCATCTTCGGCTCCGAACGGATCGACGGCATGCTGCAGAAGCTGGGCCTGCAGGAAGGCGAAGCCATCGTCCACCCCTGGGTCAACAAGGCCCTGGAAAAGGCGCAGCAGAAGGTCGAAGAGCGGAACTTCGAAATCCGCAAGAACCTGCTGAAATTCGACGACGTCATGAACGACCAGCGCAAGGTCATCTATGAACAGCGCAAGGAACTGATGTCAGCGGAAGACGTCTCCGAAGACGTCACCGACATGCGCCATCAGGTCATCGACGATCTGGTCTCCCTCTGCATGCCCAAGAAGGCTTATGCCGAGCAGTGGGAAATGGACACCCTGCACGAAGAGATCATGCGTATCTTCGGGCTGGACCTGCCGGTGCAGGACTGGGCCAAGGAAGAAGGCATCGCCGAAGCCGAAATTCACGAACGCCTGATCCATGCCGTGGACGCCCAGATCGCCGCCAAGGCCGCGAATGCCGGGCCGGAGATCTTCCGCTCGGTCGAAAAGGCCGTGCTGCTGCAATTGTTGGATCAGCTGTGGAAAGACCACCTGCTGACCCTGGACCACCTGCGCCACGGCATCGGCCTGCGCGCCTATGGTCAGCGCGACCCGCTGAACGAATACAAGCAGGAAGCCTTCGGGCTGTTCGAAAGCATGCTGATCGCCCTGCGCGAACGGACCACCCTGATGCTGGCCCATGTCGAATTGAACATGGAGTTTTCCGAAGAGGAATACCTGGCGCAGCACGGCGGCGCCGAAGGCGAAGCCCATCACGACAGCCCGGAATACTATGGCGGCGAAGGTGGCGACGAGGGCGGCAACGCGACCATGACCGTGGTCAATCGCCAGGCCGCGACCGAGGTCGATCCGAACGACCAGGCGACCTGGGGCAAAGTACCGCGCAACGCGCCCTGCCCCTGCGGATCCGGCAAGAAGTTCAAACACTGCCACGGCCAAGTCGCCTGATCGCGCACGCCGGGTATCTGATCATTCCTATCCGAACATAAAACAACGGCCATCCCTGCCTGGGATGGCCGTTGTTCGCATTCGATTGCGTAAGCGTCAGGCTAAGCCGTTCGCTCCCATTTTCAGGAACTTCTCCCGGCGCGCGGCTTTGAGCGCATCACCCGACAAGGGCGCTAACTGCGCTAGTTGCTTATCGATTTCCTGGCCGACGCTTTTCATGGTGTCGGTGCGGTCGCGATGCGCACCGCCCAGGGGCTCGGCAATGACCGCGTCGATCACACCCAATTCTTCCAGATCCTGGGCCGTCAACTTCAGCGCACCCGCGGCCTGGGCCGCCATATCGCCGTCGCGCCACAGGATCGAGGCGCAGCCTTCCGGGGAGATCACCGAATAGACGGAATGTTCGAGCATCAGCACGACGTTGGCCGCGGCCAGCGCAATGGCCCCTCCGGACCCGCCCTCGCCGATGATCACGGAAACGAACGGGACCTTGATCCCGAAACAGGTTTCGATGGACCGGGCGATGGCTTCCGCCTGTCCCCGGGCCTCGGCCTCGATCCCCGGATAGGCGCCGGGCGTATCGACCAGCGTGATGACCGGCAGATTGAACCGATCCGCCAGCTGCATCAGGCGCTGTGCCTTGCGGTAGCCTTCGGGCTTGGCCATGCCGAAGTTATGGCGCACGCGGGCGACCGTGTCGGAGCCCTTTTCATTGCCGATAACGACCACCGATTGGCCCCGGAACCGTCCCATGCCGCCGACCACGGCCGGGTCTTCGGCGAACTGACGGTCACCGGCCAGCGGGGTGAAGTCGTCGATCAAGGCATTGATGTAATCCATGGCATGCGGGCGGTCGTGATGGCGCGCCACCTGCGTCTTCTGCCACGGCGTCAGCTTTTCATAGGTCGAAACCAGAAGCTTATCGACCTTGGTCTGGAGCTTGCCGACCTCATCGGCGATGTTCATCTCTCCGTCGGAGGAGAGATGCCGGAGCTCCTCGATCTTGCCCTCCAGTTCGGCGATGGGCTTCTCGAAATCCAAATAATTGTGCATGTGCGTCTTCTAGCACAGCTTTTTCGGCTTTGGCGACGGTGAAAATGGTTCTTTATCGCGATTGCCGCAGTCGGCATTCCCCCGGTGCAAACCGCAGGGAACCGCCGAAAACCAGGAATAAATAAGGAAGATGAGACCTTACGACGCCGCCGAAGCCGGCTCTGACGGCGCTTCGGCAGTGGCCGGTGCATTCGACGTCGCATGCGACGATGTCAGCGGTCCGGTGGCGTTGGCGCCCGGCGCGCTCGAGGCCGCCAGTTTTTCGCGGAAGTCCTTGAACTCGTCCAGATCGAACTTGGGCGGGCCGAACAGGAAGCCTTGCACGAAATCGATGCCGCAGCCATGGCAGAACGAAACGGTTTCCGGCGTATCGACCATTTCGGCGATGGTCTCGACCCCCAGTTCCCGACAGAACGAGGCCAGGGCCGTCAGAAACGCGCGCCCACGCTCGATCGCTTCGGCATTCTTGACCACCGGCCCGTCGATCTTGACCACGTCGACGTCGATGGCGCTGAGGTATTGGAAGCTGGCCGCCCCCGCCCCGAAATCGTCCAGGCAGACAGGATAGCCGCGCCCACGCAGGCGCTGGATGAAGGCGTTGGCGCTTTCCAAGTCTTCGACCCGCGAGGATTCGGTCAGCTCGAAGATCAATTTGCCCTGTAGCCAGGGATTGGCGTCTAGGCGTTCTTCCAACCCTTTGACGTAGCGGCTGTCGATGATCGAGTTACCCGAGATATTGACCGCAACCGAGGCAAACATCGGGCTGTCCTTGTTCTCGTCGATCCAGACGATGACCTTATCGACGACGGACAA
The DNA here is from genome assembly GCA_964012715.1 of uncultured Rhodospirillaceae bacterium. Taxonomy (GTDB): domain Bacteria; phylum Pseudomonadota; class Alphaproteobacteria; order Rhodospirillales; family Casp-alpha2; genus UBA1479. Next base: position 3,632 of record CAXGUG010000146.1, read on the forward strand.
GTCGAACGCGCCGATCAGGCCCGTTTCCTCGGCGAAGGTGATGTATTTGTACGGGCTTTCGCCGTGCTTGCCCTGGAACCGGGCGAGCGCCTCGTAATGGTGAATGACGCCGTCTTCGATCCCGATGATCGGGTGCATCGCCATGCGGAAATCGGACTGCTTGACGACCCGATTGAAGGTTTCCGCCGTTTCCATGGCGTCCTTGACCAGGTCATCCATGTTGCCGGACAGGGCCTCCAGCGACACCCCGCCCTTGGCTTTGGAAAATTCGCTCATGGCGTGGATCACGCCCTTGGTCAGGGCTTCTTCCGACAACCCTTCGCCATCGGTCTCGATGGTCGCGGAGCCGACGGAAATACCCTCGGCCTCGGGGGCGATGTTGGAAATCAGCGAGGAAATCCGCTCCTTCATGGCATCGACGTCCAGCGCCGAGCCATGAACCACACCGTATTTGCCTTCGGCCAGCTTGGCCGCCGCGTCGCCGTTGATCGACGACATCTTCAAGACCGAGCCGACCGCCCCCATCAGGTTTTCCCGCTGGACCTCGTCCATGTCCTTTTGGGCTTCGGCCAGGCCGTCCAATTCGACCAGGGTCATCTTGTCGGCGCCATCGACGCCATCCGCCAGCATCTTCGATGCCAGCTTGCCGAAGCTGTCGGCGTCGTACAGGCCTTCCTTACCGGTCTTTTTCAGGGATTTGTCGGTCGTCAGACCACCCGCAATATGGAATGCCAGGAAGTACCGGTTTTCCAATTCCGGGTTGCGATAACCGGAAGAAACCAGCGGCTGCGAGTTGCCGTTAGCGCCCTTGAACCGCAGGTGGATATTATCGAACCGACCGGTGCGGGCGATCGCATCCAACATTTGTTCGGCGAGGGAACGATCTTCGTCGGCGATGATGTCGAGGACATTCATCCCCTTCAGCGCGCGCGTGTCCTTGCCCGTCAGGATCGGCAAAATGCCGCCGGCAAAGGTAATGGTGCGGTCTTCGGCCAATTCGATAATGGCCTCGGCCCAACAAAAGGAAAACGCGACGAAGCGATCGCGGTCCGAAAACTTGCGCGCGTTCTGCTCCCCCTGCGTGGCTGACTCTGCCATGTCCGTCCCTGTCCACTCTTTTGCCGGGCATTATAGAAATGATCGGCAGGCGATGAACATCCTTACTTTCGCAATAGGTAATTAGATTTCCACAGGCTCCGCCGCGGCATAAGAAAACG
>CAXGUG010000147.1:0-4791 GCA_964012715.1 uncultured Rhodospirillaceae bacterium
CGCTTTCGCGGTCGGTGAACAGACCCGTGCATTCCAGGGCGATGTCGACACCCAGTTCCTTCCAGGGAAGGTCGGCGGGATTGCGTTCGGCGGTCACCTTGATCGGGGAGGCGCCGACGTTCATCACGTCGCCGTTGACGGCCACGTCCATGTCCAGCACGCCGTGGGTGGAATCGTACTGCAGCAGATGGGCGTTCATTTCCGGCGAGCCCAGGTCGTTGATCGCGACCACTTCGACGTCGTTACGCCGAGATTCCAAAATACCCCGAAGTACCAAACGCCCAATACGTCCGAAACCGTTGATCGCAACCCGAACCGCCATGAATGCCTCCGTGAATTCTCGATGAAATTTTGTGCGTCGAGGCCCCTGCGAAGGAAGCCTCGGTTCGGCGTGCATATAGGCTACCGGGCGGTTTCTGTAAACCCGCGAACGCCCGGTTGTCCGGGCGGGATTGGCGCTCAATTCATGTAGTGGTTGAACTTCGATTGTTAGACTCCTATTCTGCATCCTGTTTTTGCCATTGGGCGAAACGCAGTATTTGCAAGGGGTGGGGATACGCGTGGCAATCATCAGTAAACCGTCGAGGGTCGACCGAGCCTTCGAGAGGGTCGAAGCCGCGTTGACGCGGCTGGAACAGGCGGCAAAAGCCCGCCCGGCGGCCACGGGCGGCGGCGATAACGCCGATGCCGAGGCCCTGCGGGTCGAAAACCAGCGCCTTCAGGCCGTCAATGACGAGGTCAAAGGTCGGCTGGACGGTGCTATCGAGCGTTTGGAACAGGTTCTGGGCGCGCAGAACAACGGGTAAAACCCGAATAAGAATAAAGAGATAACAATAAAGAAGGGGACGCATGGCATGGCCCATGTGACGGTAACGATCAACGGGCGGCAGTATCAGGTCGCCTGTGACGACGGACAGGAAGCCCACCTGTCGCGCCTGGGAAAGTATGTCGATAATCGTGTTCAGGAACTTGTCGCCGCCGTGGGGCAGGCCGGTGACGCGCGGCTGTTAGTCATGGTCAGCCTGCTGCTGGCCGATGAATTATCCGATGCTTATTCGGAGTTGGAGACCATCAGCCGGAAGAGCGAAGGCGTCGCCCGGATCATCGAATCCGAGGAAAAAGTCAGCGCCAAGCTGGAACAATTCGCCGAACGCATCGAAGGCATTGCCGCGGGGCTCGAACAAGCATAGGTTCTGCCTCAGGCGGAGCGCTGCGGAGCGCGTTAGGCACTATATCCCTGGGGCGATGCGTCCTTTATGGGAACTGTCCCTGCCGGGCTGCACGGGTTTGTCCTGGACACTCGGTATTACGGTGCCCACCTGCTGAGAGCAGGCCACGGAGGATATTTAACGCCGACGGCTGCTGTGGCACCGCCACCTTCTTTCTTCGCCGCCAGCCGGGCAATGGGGCCCGGCGGCGCGAAGAGGAGCCAACCGAACCATGGATCTCATCGAACGTAAAAAGCTTCTGCGGAAAAGCGCCGCCGCTGTCCGTGCCAAGGCCTATGGCAATGCCCCGGACGCCCCGGCAATGCTGGCCCGCAATGTCGCCGAGGTTGCGGCGAAGCTGACGCCCGGCTGGGTTTCCGGCTATCTGGCGTTCGGCGAGGAAATGGATGTTCTGCCCGCGTTCGAAAAGCTGATCGATGCCGGATGGCGCTGTTGCCTGCCGGTCGTGACCGGTAAGGCCCAACCGCTGGAATTCCGGGCCTGGTCGCCGGGCGATCCGCTCGAGGACGGGGTGTTCGGCACCCGCCACCCCGCGACGGGGGCGGCGCCTGTCACCCCTGATCTGCTTCTGGTGCCGATGCTGGCCTTCGACCGGGCGGGGTATCGCCTGGGCTGGGGCGGCGGGTTCTATGACCGGACCCTGGCCGGGCTGCGCGAACGCGGGAACCCCCTGGCCGTGGGCGTAGGCTACGCGGCCCAGGAAGTTGACGGCGTGCCGCGCGCGGGGTACGACGCACGCCTTGATTGGGTCGTCACCGAAGGCGACATTATAAAAATAGCGTCCTGATGGACGCGCAGCGTCCGTTCCTTGCTAAGGTTGCCTTATGAAGATTTTGATCGTCGGAGACGTGGTCGGCCGTAGCGGCCGACAGGCCGTGGCCCAGCACCTACCCGTATTGCGCCAGACACTCGGTCTCGACTTCGTCATCGTCAATGGCGAGAACGCGGCCCATGGCTTCGGCATTACCCAGGCGATCTGCAACGATCTGTATGCGCAGGGCGCGGATGTGATCACCACGGGCAATCATGTCTGGGATCAGCGCGAGATCATGAACTATATCGACGGCGACGACCGCCTGCTGCGCCCGTTGAATTTTCCGGCGGGCACGCCGGGCAAGGGCGCGGGCGTGTTCGAAACCAAGGACGGCCGCCGCGTGATGGTCGTCCATGCCATGTGTCGGTTGTTCATGGATCCGCTGGACGATCCCTTCGCCGGGGTCGAGGACGCCTTGAAGAATCATCGTCTTGGCGCCGGTAGCGGTCAGGGCACGGTCGATGCGATTCTGGTCGACCTGCACGGCGAGGCTTCGTCCGAAAAGATGGCGATGGGGCATTTCCTCGACGGCCGGGTTTCGGCGGTCGTCGGAACGCATACCCATGTGCCGACGGCGGATGCCATGGTCCTGAACGGAGGCACGGCCTATCAGACCGACCTGGGCATGACCGGTGACTACGATTCCGTGATCGGCATGCAAAAGGAAAACGCCACCGCGCGCTTCACGACCAAAATGCCGCAGGGCCGGCTGGAGCCCGCCGAGGGCGAGGCCACGTTCTGCGCCATGTATCTGGAAACCGACGACGAAACGGGCTTGGCGGTCTGCGCCGAGCCGGTCCGTCTGGGCGGTCGCCTGTCTTCGGCCATGCCGGCGTAACGGGGGCCTGCGACAAACCTGATTTTCCCGGGCCCGCGCCTCTTTTCCGAACGGCGAACTTTTGCCATATTGCGGGCCTATCTTCACCGCCGGTGACACTCGCACCGGTCCCTTCATTTGGGTATAATCCCGACGAATCGCCGCGACATATAGGGGGTTCCCGCCGAATGGCTGGTCATTCAAAATTTAAGAACATCATGCACCGCAAAGGGCGCCAGGACGCCAAGCGGGCAAAGGTATTCGCCAAACTGGGCCGCGAACTGGCCGTTGCCGCGCGTGTCGGCCCCGACCCGAACTTCAATTCAGCGCTGCGTCTGGCCATCGCCAACGCCAAGGCGCAGAACATGCCCAACGACGTCATCAACCGCGCCATTCAGCGCGCGCAGGGCGCGGATGCGGATACCTATGAAGAGATCCGCTACGAAGGCTACGGCCCGGGCGGCGTCGCCGTGATCGTCGAGGCCCTGACCGACAACCGCAACCGCACCGCTTCGGAAGTCCGCACCGCGTTCTCCAAGAACGGCGGCAACCTGGGCGAAACCGGTAGCGTCGCCTTCATGTTCGACCGGGTCGGCGAGATTTCTTATCCCGCCGCCGTGGCCGAGGCTGAAGCGATGTTCGAAGGTGCCCTGGAAGCCGGCGCCGAGGATGTCGAATCGGACGACGAAAGCCATACCATCACCTGCCAGCCCGACGATTTCGCTGCTGTCCGTGATGCCTTGGAAGAACGCTTCGGCGAGCCCGAGGAAGCGCGCCTGTCGTGGAAGCCGCAGAACAGCATCGCCATCGACGAAGCCGCGGCGCAGACCTTGTTCAAGCTGATCGACGCCCTGGAAGACAACGACGATGTGCAGCGCGTCGCCGCCAACTTCGACGTCGATGATGAGATCATGGAACGGCTGAGCGCCTGAGGAATCGGGCGGGCCGCCGACTGATACGGATACGGAGTGGATTGGAGCGCGAATGCGGCTGATCGGGTTTGACCCGGGATTGAAGAACACCGGATGGGGCGTCATTGAACACGCCGGCACCCGGCTTCGTTACGTCGCCGACGGCGTCGTCTCTTCCGATCCCAAGGCAGGCCTGGCCGAGCGGCTGGTGCAGCTTCACGACGGTCTGGTCGAGGTCATCCGCGCGATGGCTCCGGCCGAGGCAGCGGTCGAGGAAACCTTCGTCAACACCAACCCGACGACGACCCTGCGTCTGGGGCAGGCCCGCGGCATTTCCATGCTGGTGCCGGCCCTGGCGGGGTTGCCGGTGTTCGAATATACCCCCAATCTGGTCAAGAAGACCGTCGTCGGCACCGGCCACGCGGCCAAGGAGCAAGTGCAGATGATGGTCAAAACCCTGTTGCCGGGCGCCAATTTCAAAAGCGCCGACAGCGCCGACGCCTTGGCCATCGCCATCTGCCATGCCCATCACCGCAACGCGCCCGGCGCCGCCGCGGCCTATGCCGGAGCGGCCCGATGATCGCCCGCCTGAAAGGCATCGTCGAAGCCGTCGGTACGGATACGGCGGTGATCGACGTCAACGGCGTCGGCTATCTGGTCCATGCTTCGTCCCGGACCCTGTCGCAATTGGCGCAGGGCGATGCCGTGGCCCTGTTCATCGAAACCCATGTCCGTGAGGACCATATCCACCTGTATGGCTTCCTGGGCGCGGATGAGCAGGATTGGTTCCAGCTTCTGACGACGGTGCAGGGCGTCGGGGCCAAGGTCGCGCTGGCCATGCTCTCGGCGCTGACCGGCGACATGCTGATGCAGGCCATCGCCGCGGGGGATAAAACCGCCGTGTGCCGCGCTCCCGGTGTTGGGCCGAAACTGGCGCAGCGTATTCTCAACGAATTGAAGGACAAGGTCGGGGCGATGGCGCTCGGCCCGGCCGCGACCGCCAAGGGTAAAACCCCGGCG
>CAXGUG010000148.1:0-4448 GCA_964012715.1 uncultured Rhodospirillaceae bacterium
GGCGGCTGTCCAGGATGTTGACCGGCTCCAGCAGCATTTGGCTTTTGAATTTGTTGGGGCCGCTGCGCTCGCGGATGGCGTCGATCCGCGCGGCGGGAAAACGTTCGGGCCAGCGCGACGCGCCGTCCGGCCCGATCAACGGAACCTCCAACCGGCGAAAGCCGGCGAGGAACGGTTTGCCGTCTTCGCTATCGGCGCGGGCGGTCGCGGCGTAGATCGTGTCGTAGGCATGGGGCGTGCCGACGTAAAGCTGCAACCCGCCCGGGACGAGGACGTATTCGATCTCGCTCAGCCGGGCGCGCAGGTCGGCGCGCTTGGGCGGGGTGTCGCAGGTGTTGGGAACCTCGACGTCGTCGCAGATCACCACGTCGGCGCGACTGCCGGTCAGGTTGGCGCCGATGCCGCGCGCCAGCATCGAGGGATCGCGCAGCTCGGCCTGGCGATTGACGGTAAATTGCTCCGACGCCCATTGATCGGCCCTGGCGGGTTTTAGGTCACATGTCAGCGGGTGGCGTTCGATGATGCGTTTGACGTTGCGCACCATCTTGCGGGCCAGGGCCAGGTCCGCCGCGAGAACGAGGATGCGCAGGTTCGGTTCGCGCCATAGCATCCAGGCGCTGAACAAACCGACCAGGGTCGATTTGCCGGAATTGCGGAACGCCATCAGCAGCAGTTCGCGGCGGCCCGCCTCCCATTCGCCCTGAAGCCATCGCGCCATACGGATGTGCAGGGCCGGGGTCTTTAGATCCTGCTGGTTGTTCCACAGGGCGACGAAGACGTCGAAGGCGACGTTTTGCATGGCATCCTCATGGCGATTTCGGGTTGTGGTTATGCGGCGGCGGACAGGCGGATCGCCTCGACCGACGTGATGCCCGGGCGGCGGATGAAGCCCCCGTCCAAGGCTTCGATCCGGGTCAGGGTCATGCCGGTCAGGTAGTAAAGGGCAGCGGCCAGCATCGCGGTGTTGTAGGTGAAGCTGACGTCGCAGGCGGCCTGCCAATGGCGGCCTTCGAGAAACATGCACGAGCCCTTGCACAGTTGGACCAAGGGACAGTGCCGACATTCGTCGCGCGTTTGATGATGGCGCGCGCTGGTCAGGCGGACCGCATCCAGGTCGTGGACGTTGCCGATGTTATGCCGGGCGTCGGCGGCCGAGACGTTATGACAGGTCGTGACCTCGCCCATCAAATTGACGGCGATGGCGTGGTCGCGATCCATGCCGCATTTTTGGCCAAGCGCGGCAAGCGGTCGGCCCCGACCGAGAGACTGAAGAAAGTCCTCGATCTTGTTGCGCACGGAATTGCAGCCGGGGACGGTCTCGCCATTGGCGGCCTCGCTGAACAGGACGTGCAGGGCTTCGCGATGCTCCGTTTCATCCTGGGGGACGCAGGCCAAGGCGTCGTCGTCATAGGGCAGCAGGATTTCCTCGGTGTTGGATGAAATGCTGCCTGGGGGCACGCCGAGTTTATCTTCGATATGACGGCGCACGGCGGCGAGGGAATAGTTCCACCGTGTCAGCACCGTGCCGAAGCCGAACCCGAATCGAGGCTCTTGGATATCCTCTTCTTGACGCGGTTCAAGCTGTCCCGCCGCCATCATCAGACGACGGATCAGGCGACGCTTTTCCGGATCGTCCAGAATGTCCTCTGGATTGCGGTGCGTTTGCGCCGGGCCGTCGTGGCTGATCTGTACGGCGATCCGCCGGTCGATTAGCCAATCGACCTTTTCGTCATCGAGCAACGATCCGTTGGTGATGACATTCAGATGCGCGGCGGGAAAGCGTTGGCGGAGTTCGTCGCCGAGAATCTTCAACTTGGCCCAATAAACGAACGGCTCGCCGCCCCAGAATTCGATGCGCACATCGTCATCCGGGGCTGGATGGAACCAACTATCCAGGTTCCGAAGGAACAATCGGGCGTCTTCGACGGCACCCCCCAGAAAGCTGTTCCAACTGGCCTGGTTGCAGTAGGCGCAAGCGTAGTTGCAACGAAACCCCATCTGAATTTTCAAGGTGCGTACGTCGCGTTTGATGCCCGGGTTGTCCGGTGAGACGCGGCGGGGCACGGGCCACGAGGCGGGGGCTCCCCCGACAAAAGACGGATGCACGATCCGCGTGCCGTTATCGCATTCATCGACAAGGGTCGAAACCGCCGGGTCGTAGATCAGCTGGCGAATCACCGGTTCGTCCGTTTGGTCATGTGGCGGTCGGGTCAGGGTCAGGCAATAAGGCATTATCCGAACTCCCATCCTTGGGGCATGGCGGGCGGGATCGAAAACCGGCCGAAGGCCGGGTTCGGATCGCCATTAGGCAGGGTCTCGCGAATGTCTCGATAGGTCACGTCGTTCGCCGGCTTGGTGTGGTCGAAATCGCCGATGAAACCGAGCGGCCCCAGGCGGGCTTCGATGATCACGCCGTCATCTAAAAAGTTCGCCGGTTGGCCGTCGGTGATGATCTTCAAGGCAGGAATCAAGCCGATGCCCGTGGTGTCGAAAATTCGGCTGATGAAGCCGAAGATGAAGACGTATTGCTTGTGATCCCAGTGATGATAAAGCGCGGCCTGCCGTTGCGACGCAGTGGCCAGCGCCGCCATGTCGTCCAGTTCCATCATGTCGTATCCCGTTGGGGCGGGGCTGCCGTCAAACAGCGTGCTGACGTAATGAACAGACCCGCCCTGCATGGTCGTTGCGTTCCACGGAACGACGAGTTCGCCGACCGGTGTCAACAGCATGCCGGTCAGTCGTTCATCCAAATCTTCGCCAAGCAGGTTGTCGCCCGCATTGCCGTCACCGGGCCGGTTGACGCCTTCGCCTTGGCGGTACCAAGTGCGAAGGATCAAATGATCCGTGGCCACGATGCATCGATGCAACAGGTCCTCGGCCGTGGTGCCGGGCGTGGTCCAGGTTCTTCGCGCGCGTTTCAACATCGGTCTGTCCCATCTTTGCAGGGAGGGGGTGAAAATTTCGGAGCCGCCGGCGGCACGCGTCGGACAAACCGTCCCGTCGCCAAGATCACCCAAGCGGTCAAGACGATCACCGCCGCCGTGTAGGCCCAGCCCCAAGTGCGCAGGCCGCCGCCGATCAAAGAGAAGGCGACAATCCAGTAGTCGTTGCGGCAAAGATCGAGCGCCCACTTTGCGCGGCGCATGAAGGGGCGTTGTCGGGTGAGCAAAAGCTTCTGCGGATTCCACGGAACGACAGCCAGGCGCTGTCGACAGGCCAAGGCCCAACCCGATCCCATCAAGACGAGGCGAAGAAGGATCGCGGCCACGGCGCCAGTGCAGGCCAGGAGGACATCGCCTTCGCGCAGCCCAATCACGATCATCACCGTGACCATGGTGAGGTAGCCGACGGCGATGTCGTACAGCCCGCCCAGGGTGCTGCAGCGGTTCGTCGCGCGGGCGACATAGCCGTCGATCCAATCGACCCAGCGGGATGCGAAGATCAAGGCTGCGCCCAGGACGCCGCCGATAAAACTGTGGTCGATAGACAACGTCGCCAAGCCGACGGCCGCCAGAATCAAGCTACCCGTCGTGATCCAGTTCGGATGCAGGCGAATGAATTGCGGCGCAACGGCAAGGGCCGTGTCACGGTCCCAGTTGAACAGCCGGTCGAAGGTCATGGCCGGGCTCCTCTTTGATGTAGTTGTAAAACGGGAAGGCATAGTCGGGACCGGCGACAGCCCACAGACCGCCGTGGACTTCGTAGCTTCCAGATCCGTTGTGGCAGATCGGCTCGTACAGAATGAGCGTGCCGTCATGATGAATGCGCTCGATGCTCTCGACCGAAAGGAAGCTGTCGGTGCTTCCCCAGGCGAGGCGGTCGCCGATGCGCATTTGCTTCGGGCGCTCGCTGTCGGGCGCGTAGATGCCGTCCGCCGGTGGGGTGGCATGGCCCTGGATTTTCGCAAACCGCTCTAGGTTGCCCGGTTGCTTCATCGCCGCGTACCAATCGGCGGGCTCCGCCGCCACCCATCCTCGGGAGAGCGACCAGATGCGATGCCCGCCGGTGACGAAATAGCGTCCGTTGATCATAAAGGCGCTGCGCTGACCGATCGGCCCGGTGAACATTTCATCGATGCGATTGGTCCGCCCAAAGGCGCCCCGGATAAGATCGCCGGGTTGCAGCTTCTCGATCGTTTGCTGCGTGCCATCGGCCAGGGTTACGGGCGTGCCAGCCGGGAAGCAGTCGCAGTCGCAATCGCAGTTACAGTCGCAGGCGCAGGCGCAATTGCAATTGCAGTTGGAATAGCAATTGTAGTTGTCGTCGCCCGCGCCGCCGGTGCCGTGACCGAACCCGGTGATCGTGCGTTGCCGGACGGTCTCCAGGGTTCCGTCTTCGGCAATGGCATAGGCCGTGCGCACCGGGGTGGCCCAATCGCCAAGGGCGACATCATTGGTCGATTGCCCGCCCGCGAAATCGTATCCGCTGGGGTTGCCGGGAAAGGCCTG
>CAXGUG010000149.1:0-4388 GCA_964012715.1 uncultured Rhodospirillaceae bacterium
TGCCTGACGCGGCTTCATCTGAAGACGGCCTGCCGTTCCGCGCCGTAGCGGACGGCTTGCGCGTGACTTTGCGCGTCACGCCAAAGGCGGCGGCCAATCGGATCGGCGGCTTGGCGGTCGATGCCGAAGGGGCGCCCGCATTGAAAGTCGGCGTCACGGCCCCTCCGGACAAAGGCAAGGCGAATGCCGCCGTTGTGCGCTTGTTGGCCAAGGAATGGGGCTTGGCGAAATCCGATCTGGAAATCATTCAAGGCGAAGCATCGCGCAGCAAGTCACTCTTGATCCGAGGCGACGGCATGGTGTTAATGCAGCGCCTGAGGCAATGGTGCCTGGATAAAGGCCACAAATAACAGGCCAGGACGACAAAGGACGAAACGGTATGACGGACGCGGCGATCATCGACGGCAAGGCCCATGCGGAACGGCTTCGGGAAAAGGTCGCGGCCGAGGTTCAGCGCCTGAAGGATAGCCATGGCTTGAAGCCCGCCCTGGCGGTGGTTCTGGTCGGCGAAGACCCGGCCAGTCAGGTCTATGTCGGCGCCAAAGGCAAGCAGACCGTTGCCGCCGGGATGGAGTCGATCGAACATCGCCTGCCCGCCGATACGTCGCAGGATGCGCTGATGGCGCTGATCGACCAGCTTAACGCCGATGACGGCGTGCACGGCATTTTGGTGCAGCTGCCGCTGCCGTCCCAGATCGACGAAGGCGCGGTGATCGCCGCCATCGACCCGATGAAGGACGTCGACGGCTTCCATCCGGTCAACGTCGGGCGGTTGTGGTCGGGCGATCCGCGCGCCCTGGTTCCCTGCACGCCCTATGGCTGTTTGCTGATGCTGCGTGAAACCCTGGGCGACATGTCGGGCAAGCGGGCGGTCGTGCTCGGCCGCTCCAACATCGTCGGCAAGCCGATGGCGGCGCTGTTGTTGGCGGAAAGCTGCACCGTGACCATCGCTCATTCACGCACCCAGGACTTGGCCGAGCGGTGCCGCGAGGCGGATATCCTGGTCGCCGCCGTCGGGCGCCCGAAGATGGTCCCCGGCGATTGGATCAAGCCGGGGGCAACGGTGATCGACGTCGGCATCAACCGCATCGACGCGCCGGAAAAGGGACCGGGTAAAACCCGGATCGTCGGCGACGTCGATTTCGACAGCGCGGCCAAGGTCGCGGGCGCGATTACGCCGGTGCCGGGTGGGGTCGGGCCGATGACCATCGGTTGCCTGTTGCGTAACACGGTCGTCGCCGCCCGCAATCAAAAAGGCATCGACGGACCGGCGCTGTAAGCCGCCGTTTTTTCCGCATCTTGAAATTCATTTCCATGCAAATGCCGTACCCCGCATGGGGTGCGGGTTTCGGTTGCGTTTCAATCATTACCGTAAGATGATATTCGCGGTATCGCTTAGGGGGCGCCGGAAATCGGGCGGCGAAGGGGGGTAATCTTTCGTTGGGCCGAACCGGGCCTGGGCGCACCGGCCATGAACATGGCGAGGCCTCAAAAGGCGAAGATCCGAGGGGCCGATTACTCCACGCAATAAAGGAAGTTGATTCAAGATGCCTACTGGAACCGTCAAGTGGTTCAACGTAACCAAGGGATTTGGCTTCATTACCCCCGACGAGGGCGGTAAGGATGCTTTCGTTCACATTTCGGCCGTTCGGAATTCGGGGATGGAAACCCTCGCCGAAGGGCAAAAGCTCGAATATGAGCTGGTGCCCGGTCGCGACGGTCGTGAAGCGGCCGCAAACCTCAAAGCCGTTTAATCGCGGTCATCCGCCGCACGGTCGGCCGACGTTCGGGTCGATCGGCGGATAATTCTTGCTTGGTGACGGGCGCCGCGGAAACGCGGCGCCCGTTGCTGTTTCGGTGCGAGCCATCCGCGCCGCGCTTGCCGCGTCCGGGTGCGTTCCTGTATGTCTGGCCCGCGGAAACAAGGGGGGACCTCCGGCCAATGACCAGAAAACTTTATCCCGTATCATGCCCGCGTTGCGGCGAGACGCAGAACGTTCTGCCAGGCGGGTTCGACCCTGACCGCGCCCCCTTCGGGCCGGTGACCTGCATGGTCTGCGGCCATGAATTTTCCCGCGAAGAATATCTGGAAGGCCTCGACCGTGCCGAAGCACGGCGTCAGCCGGGGGCAAACATTGTCCCGTTTCCGGGCTGTCATTAATTAGGACCGCGCCAGGCCCCGCCGGGTATCGACCTCGATCGTATCGAACAGCGCCTGCGCGGCGGGCGTCGCGTCGCTACCTGACATCAAAAGAAACGAGACCTTGTCCGGATGGGGCAGGGGCAGGTCGTCGCCGGGGCTTGCCAATCCCGGTGCAAGTAACAGGGGGGTGCGCAGCGTCACCCCCATGCCGGCGCGAACGGCCGCCAGCACGCCGGACAGCGATGGGCTGGTGACCGTGATCTCCCACGGCAGACCCGCGTCGTTCAACGCCTGGATGGCGGCGTTGCGGAACGGGCAGGGGGCCTCGATCACGGCCAGCGGCAAGGGAGTGTCCTTGTCCCGCTGCCAGCCGTCGGCGGCGATCCAGGTCAGGGGCGTTTCGATGCGGGGGCCGGGGCGGCGGTCGTCCGGGCCGCTGGTGACGAAGGCCATGTCGAGAACGCCGCGCGCCACATCGGCCCGTAGTTGCGCGCTGCCCGCGACGGTAACCCGCACGGCAACGTCGGGGTGGGCCAGGGAAAATTGCCGCAGCACGCCGGGCAATAATGTCTCCGCCAAATCCTGAACGGTGCCGAAGCGAACCTCTCCCGTGACCGGCGCGCGCCGCACGGCGGCCAAGGCGGCGGCGTTCAGCTCCAGGATGCGCCGCGCGTAGCCTAACAAGGTCTCGCCCGCTTCGGTCAATTCCATGATCCGGCCGCGCCGCCGGAACAGCGGTGTCTGCGTGCGCTCTTCCAATCGGCGGACCTGAAGGCTGACGGCTGCTTGGGTGCGGTGGACCCGCTCGGCCGCCGCGTGAAAGCGTCCGGTGTCGGCGATGGCCATGAAGGTGCGCAGCAGGTCAGGGTCCAGATCATCCATAGGTAAATTTTATTTATCATTATACTTAAAACAATAAAATTATATAGAACGAGAGGTCCTGCTACATCCGACCCATCGCAATAACGCAACGAAGGAGCAGGACAATGCCGTTCATTTCAATCAAGGCCGCGGGCCGGGCGCTGGGTGCGGACGAGGTCCGGGCCCTGCAACAGGACACCACCGGCCTGATGGCCGAGGTCATGGGGAAACAGGCCGAGGTCACGGCGGTGCTGGTCGAAGAAGCCGCGCCGGCCAATTGGTCGATCGGCGGGCAGTCGCTATCCGACAGCGGGCGGATCGCCGCCCATGTCGACATCAAGATCACCCAGGGAACCAACACGATTGCGCAAAAGACCAGGATGCTGGCCGAGACCCGGCGCATGCTGGAGCGGGTCCTGCCGGACCTCAGCCCGGTCAGTTACGTGGTGATCGATGAAATCCCGGCGACCGATTGGGGGTATGGCGGGTTTAGTCAGGACGCCCGGAAAAGCGGCGCGGCGTAATTCGGCGACGCCTCAGTTTCTTCGCACAAGCGCAAGCCCCATCCCGGCGGCCATCAGCATGCCGCCGGTGATGCGGTTGCGCAGGCGCTGCGCCCGCTCGCTTTTCATGGTGCGCAGCAACCGCCCGCCCAAGGTGGCGTAGCTGCCGTCCAACACGATCGCGATCGCCAGGAAGGTGCCGCACATCGCCCAAAGCTGCGGCCCGGCGGGCAGGGCCGGATCGATGAACTGGGGAAAGAACGCGGCGTAAAAGGCCAGCAGCTTGGGGTTGGTCCAGGCCACGAACATGGCCTGAAAGAAAATCCGCCGGGGGCGCGGCATGGTCACCGTGCCTTCGGCGCTTTCCGGCACCGGCTTTTCGCGGAATGCCTGAATGCCCAGGTACATCAGATAGGCCACGCCCAGCCAGCGCAGAACCTCGAACCCGTCGGACAGGATGGTCATGACCGATGCCAGGCCCAGGGCAGTGATCGTCAACTGCTGCGCCAGGGCAAAGGACGTCCCGGCCACGGTGATCAATCCGGCCCGCAGGCCGAACCGCATGGAGCGCGAGATAATCAACAACACATTCGGGCCGGGAATGACGATCAACAGGGCCGTCGCGGCGGCGAATGCGGCATAAAGGCTCCAATTCATGGCGGGTGTCCTTGGTCAGAATCGGGGATCGCTCCCCCTCCCGGTCAGGTTAGGACGGAAACAGGGGGCCGTAAATGCGATTCCCTTTGCGGGCGGGCCTCGCCAATGGTACATGACCGCGCCATGACGACCGATCTTAGCCATATCCGCAACTTCGCGATCATCGCCCATATCGACCATGGAAAGTCGACCTTGGCCGACCGTCTGATTCAGACGACGGGCGG
>CAXGUG010000150.1:0-4308 GCA_964012715.1 uncultured Rhodospirillaceae bacterium
CGGTCGAGGTCGCGGTGACGGACAGTTCGAAATCCTCGTCCGAGTTCTCGGCGGGGGTAATCGTCAGGCCTTCCAGCTGATCGCCGGACAGAGTCCAGGTGCCGTCGCCGTTATCCGTACCGGCGGACAGGGTCGCGCCGGTGGGCACACCGGAGATGGTAACGCTCAGCGTCTCGGAGCCATCGGTGTCCGACAGGCCGGAAGCGATATTCAACGGAATGGCCGTGTCTTCCGTACCCGCAGCATCGGAGACATCCAGGGTCGGCGCGTCGGCCACACCCTGCACGGTAACATCCAAGGTCTCGGAAACGGTCGCCGTGTCAGTGCCGTCGGTCGTGGTCGCAGAAACCGTCAGCTGGAAGTCTTCGTCGGAATTCACGGCGGGCGTGATGCTCAGGCCTTCGAGCTGTTCCGGCGTCAAAGTCCAGGAACCGTCGCCATTGTCCGTACCGGCGGACAGGGTCGCGCCAGTGGGCACGCCAGAGATCGTAACGCTCAGGGTTTCCGAGCCGTCGGTATCGGTCAGTTCCGAAGAAATCGTCAGCGGGATCGACGCGTCTTCCGCACCCGACGCAGCCGAGACGTTCAGTTCCGCATCGTCGGCAACGGCATCGACGGTCACGTCCAAGGTGGTCTCGACCGGATCGGAGGCGACGTCGCCTTCGTAGGTCACGACGGAAACACCCAAGGTAAAGTCGCCATCGCTATCGGCGGGCGGCGTGATGGTCAGGCCATCCAGGTCCGCTTCGGACAGAGTCCAGGTGCCGTCGCCATTGTCCGTACCAGCGGACAGGGTGGCGCCCGCGGGCACGTCCGAAATCGTGATCGTCGCGGTTTCGTCCGCGTCGGCCTTGTCGACATTGATATTCAGGGCGATGGCGGTGTCTTCATCACCGGTCGCTGCGTCGGCCGAAACCTCGGCCCCATCGGCGACGATGGCCGGGATCACATCCAACGTCCCGCTGGAGGTCGCGGTCGTGCCGTCTTCTTCCGAGACCGCCGTGACGGTCAGGGTAAAGGCGTCGTTCTGCCCGGTCGGCGCGATGATCGACAGATCGTCGGGAACGACACCGTCGGCAAAGGTGATCGAGCCGTCAACGACCTCGAGAACCGTATCGCCGGATTTCAGCACCGCCCCATCGGGAATGCCGGAAATGGTAACGGACTGGATCGTTTCCGCACCGTCTTCGTTACCGGCCCCTGTCGGGCTGATGTCGGCAACGGTGGCAGCGATGTTCAGCGGAACCTCGTTGCCTTCGGCATTGCCGGTGGACAGGTCCAGCGTCGGCGCATCGGCGACACCATCGACGGAGACGTCGATGGTCGCCGTGGCCGGGCCGATGGTATCCCCGTCCGCGGTCGTTTCAACGACGGAGACGCTGAGGTCAAAGTCGACGTCGGAGTCTTCCGGCGGGGTGATGCTCAAACCATCCAACTGAGCCTGGGTCAGCGTCGCCGTTCCGTCGACGATGGCGATTTCGTCACCGGCGCTGTTGGTCAGGGTCGCGCCTTCCGGAATGTCGGAGATGGTGACCGTCAGGTCGCTGTCTTCGTGATTGGGCGTGACGTTGATCGTCAGGCTGATGCCGGTGTCTTCGTTCCCGGTAACACCAAAATCGTCGATCTGCTGCGACAGGGCGATGACATCTTCGACCTGGTCCGCTGAATCGTTCGCGTCGCCCGCGGCCTGTTCGGCATCATTGGCCGCATTGTTGGCATCGTCGGCCGCGTTCTGCGCGTCGGTCGGATTCGTTGCGCCATTGGCCGCATCCAGGGCGTCCTGTGCATCCTGCAACGCGTCATTGGCGTTGTCCGCCGCTTCCTGAGCAGAGTCGTACGCATCCTTGGCGTCCGGATCGTTACCGGAGTTGTTGTAGGCGTCAGCCGCACGCTGCGCCGCGTCATTCGCCGTTTCCGCCGCGGCAGCCGCCCGATTATACGCTTCCTGCGCCGACTGACGCGCCGCGAGAATGGCGGCGTCGGTATCATCTTGAGCGCCCGTATCGCCACCCGACGTTTCGTCATAGGTGGTTTCCGGCGCATCGTACTGTTGCTGGTCGAGGCCCAGATCCTGCGTACCGCCGCCGAACGGATCGACTTCGTCGGTCACGTTGGTGAAGTCTTCCTGGAAGCCCGACTGCCCACCGGCATCGGTCTGCAGATCATTAAGATCATCAGCGGACGGAAGGTCCGAGCCCTGCGACAACGGATCTTCATTGTCGTCCTGCGGGCCGCCGGCGGCGGTCTCGGTATTCGCCAGCTCTTCGGCGGACGGCTCGCCTTCCTGCGACGCGCCCTGATCCTGGTTCGTACCCTGCTCGATTTCTTCCTGCAGACCGAAGTGGTTGCCCGACGTCCGGTCACCGGCAGCGTCTTCGACCGGCAGATACTTCAGGGTCGTGGCGTGCTTTTCGACGATGTCATCGTCGGTCATGTGACCGCGCGACGAAGCTTCGGAATCGTAGCTGGGGATGGAGACGAAATCGCCCCCCTGGTTCATCACGATCTGACCGGAATTGTTTTCGATCACGACTTCACCGACGAAGCCGTCCGATTCTTCCATCAGGACGACCTGCATCTCGCCATCGGGCGGGATTTCGATACCGACCTGCGTACCGCGAATACCGATGGTCGCGACCGGGGTATCGATGTGCATGGCGTCGGGGTCGGTCTTGGCGACCTGACCGGACACGAAGGTGAACACGCCCTGAACAACGGAGACGTTCAGCGAGCCATCCTGGGTCGCCGGATCATAGATCATCTCGTCCAGGACCATCTGGCTGCTCTCGCCCATCGAGAACGTGGTTTCGTCGGCGAGGAGCACGCCGATCGCCCCATTGGGGCCGGTTTCGATATTGTCACCCTGGAAGACTTGGTCCCCGGCCTGGAGCTGCACGCGGGTTCCGTCGGCGCGAGTCACCCAGACCTCGCCCGATAGCGTCTTGACCGTACCGATCGGCGCACCGTCGGTGCCGCCGATGACCTGTCCGCCGGTGGAAGCCTGGGCGAACTGCTGGATCGTGGATTCGTTGGTGGTTTCGGGCGTACCCGTCAGCTGCACGACCATGTCGCCGGAAAGGTTGGCGCCATCGGCCGATGCGATCTGCGGCGGCTGTGCCTGCTCGTAATAGTTCTCGATCGTGACTTTCGACCCGTCGGGGAAAGTCAGGACAAGGTCGGAACCATCGACCGCGAAATCAGCTTCGGAAACGGAAAAGCCCTCGGGCAGCGTCAGGACATCAGCGTCCGTCGCCGACATGACGAGGGTCTGCGGGGTACCACCAGGGGTCTGAGTGGTGTCAGCCATTTTTTCGAACTCCTTACGGACGGCTGCTCCAAAGTGCCGTCACGGAGCCCAGATCGTTGTTATTTTTCTTTTTATATAAACGACGTAATGCCACAGCAGCTGGGTGTGGCTACCGGACATACGTCTAAGCGCTCATATACGCTCTTGGTAAATCTATGTCAAAGGGGGCGCTGCGGCAGTGATCTAAATCACACTCGCCATAATCATGGCAGGCAGCGCCCCTTTTGAAAATCAGACCTGATCGGCCCCGTAGTACAACGTGACCACGTGCTTGGCTTCGGCGAAGAACAGCCAACGCTCAAGCAGCGTTCCACCGGTCGCCAGAGCCGCACCGAGCAGGGCCAAAGCCCCCTCGCCCGCGCCCGAAGCCTTCAGCCCCAGCCCAATGGCGCAAATCGCGGCCAAATAGCCGCCGACCAGCGCGATGCGGCGCAGCTTGACGGCATGCTTGCGCGCCACGCGGTAACCCATTTCGTTCAGCAGGTAGTTTTCTTCCGTATGCGGCCCTTCCAGGAACCGCACCCGACCGATGGAGCCCAGGCCCGTGGCGCTTTCCGGCGTCGCGGCATGGCGGGTGGTGTCGATAAAGCGCCAATACAGCACCTTGACCGCCGCCGCCGCCAACAAGGTCCACATCGCAGCGACCGATACCATGTAGCTTTCCGCCGCGAACAGGGCGAGCAACGCATTCAGCCAAACCAGCCCGGTGGCCAGGCCCAGGACAAGATAGCTCGGCACGACCCAGCCGTTAGCCCATTGATGAATGGTGCGCAGAGAGCGGTAGATCATCGCCGTGCAGAACACGGTGATCACCGCCATGACGGCGCTGGCCCAGCCCGCAGCAGCGAACCATTGGCCGAATTTCTCGGGCCACATCCAGACCGCCGCCAGCGCGACCGCCGGTCCGTACGTGATGACGGAAGCGACGCCTTCGCGCGACAGCCAACTGGACCGCCACTGGCTGAATGCCCGCCAGGCCCGTTCCGGATGCCCCAGGTGGA
>CAXGUG010000151.1:0-4271 GCA_964012715.1 uncultured Rhodospirillaceae bacterium
AGGGGTCCCTGCGATCGTCTGCGTGACCGGCCCGATGGGCACCGGCAGCCACAATGGCGAACGCCTGGGCGCTTGTACCGATTGCCGCCGGATGTGGGGCAAGTTCCGCGCCGGAGAGATCGACGAAGCCGAAATCGAGGACATTTCCGCCAAATTGGTGCCCACGGCGGGGACCTGCGGCGTGATGGGCACGGCCTCGACCATGGCCCTGATGACCGAGGCCATGGGCATGATGCTGCCCGGCGGCGCGGCAATCCCGGCCTGGGCGGCGGACCGCCTACGCCATGCCGAGGAAACGGGCACCCGGGCCGTGCAACTGGCCAAGGACAAGGTCACCCCGGATCAGATCATTACGCAGGCGTCCGTAAACAACGCCATGAAGACCCTTCTGGCCATCGGCGGATCGACCAACGGCATCGTTCATATGGCCGCCGTGGCGGGACGACTGGGCCTGAATGTCGATCTGGACGCCTTCGATACGATGGGGCGCGAGGTCCCGACCCTGGTCAACCTGAAACCCAATGGCGTGTACTACATGGAAGACTTGTGGAAAGCCGGCGGGCTGACCACCATCCTGCGTGAAATCGAGGACCTGCTCGATCTCGACTGCATGACCGTGTCAGGCCGCACGCTGGGCGAGAATTTGGCCGCCATGCCCGAAGGCTGGGAACAGGACGTAGTCCGCCCGCGCGGCAATCCTCTCTATCCCGAAGGCGGTATGGTCGTTTTGCGCGGCAATCTCTGCCCGAACGGTGCGGTATTGAAACAATCCGCGGCAGACCAGGGTCTTTTGGTCCATGAAGGCCGCGCCGTGGTGTTCGAAAACCTGGAAGACCTGGCCCTGCGGATCGACAGCGCCGACTTGGACGTCAATCCCGACGATATCCTGGTCCTACGCAATATCGGGCCCAAGGGCGCGCCCGGCATGCCCGAGGCCGGATACATTCCGATACCGAAGAAACTGGCCCAACAGGGTGTGAAGGACATGGTCCGCATTTCAGACGGCCGGATGAGCGGCACCGCTTTCGGAACGATCATCCTGCACGTCTCGCCGGAAGCCACCGACGGCGGGCCCCTCGCCCTCGTTCGGACCGGTGATCGCATCCGCCTGGACACGCCGAACCGGTCGTTATCTCTACTAGTAGACGATACCGAAATGAAATCCCGTCAGGCCGCCTGGACGCCGCCGCCGGCCCATAAAGGATCGGACCGCGGGTACCTGAAACTCTACCTGGACGAGGTCACCCAGGCCGAGGATGGCGCCGATTTCGGCTTCCTCAAGGCCACGAAGGGCACGTAACCGGCCAATTACCTGCAATCGCAGTTAAATCGCAACCGCGCGCGAAGTTGCAGCCGATATCTGAAATTAATTATTTATTTTCAGATAGATAAAAAGAACCCTCACCCTGGCATTTGCCCGTCAAAACGGGAAACAGCACCAGAGTGAGGGTTTTTCTTTGCCTGTTTCAGCATGCTGGCGATCATCCGATTCCAGAACCGAAACGGCTATCCGTCCGGAATCTCCCAGCCATGGGATTTCGATGAAGTCCGCGGTTCTTCGCGCGTCATACGCCGGTATTCCGGGAGTTTTGAGGGCGAATTGGCGTTGACCATAAATTATAAAAACATAAAATAACGATGTGATTGCCGGAGGTAACTGGCATCGGACTAAGTGCTTCTGGCTGTCTCATACGGAGCCCGTTGTAATGTGCAATGGGCTCAACATGGCCGTTCATCTTAAGTGAAGTTCGGTCATCGGACGTGTCCGATTGGGCACAACATCTCTCCCGCCGCTCTCGGCGGGAGAGCCGCTTTGAGGGATAGGCTTGTTCGTTATCGTCTCATTTCCGATCGCGGATGCCCGTCGCCTGTTTTCTCAGGACGCAATTTTCAACATCCCAAGCTGGCCTCTTTACTGTGACCAGCATGACAGCGGTCAACCGCTATACACGCGTCGCTTCGGGAAGGTCGAAGAACGGACGAAAGGCGGGATCGATCCATGGCCTGGAGAAGACTTCTACGTAGACGCCAGCCGGGCATTGCGTTTCGAGCCGCCTCTCCATCGCTATATCAAATTTGCGGATGACACCTGGGGGTACCTGGCCTGCCGTTTTCGTCGGTTCTATTTCGATGCTTTGGCCACGTCTCGGGTCGAGGTCGGTTTTCGCCTAATCCCTAAAACCGGGTGGAGCACGACCCGACATACGCTGGATGAGGTTCTCTCCCCCATCCTGGCCGCCCAAGTTTCAATACCTCGCCAAAATGGCGATGCCCGGAATGTCCCGTTGTTATCCGCCGGCCCCGCGCTTGCCAAGCATGTCGAAAGAATGACGTTGCCTCCCGGTCATGCGGCTTCCACGGATGATCCATCGCCCCTGGTCGTTGCTGGCACGCCTTTGATTTTTGTCGAAGGCACCGGTTGGTCTTATGTCGAAGCTCCGGAGCAGGCCACAGAAGTCACGCCTTCCACCGGGCTTACCGCGCGACTAATCGCCGTTCCCCCAGCAAAGTCAGGCGCTCGCTACAACTGTTGGATTGTTAATAGCGGCCGCTTATTTGACGAAGACACGGCCCGGCGCGTGCGCATTCATCTGACTCGTCTGCACCAAACGCGCGAAGTCACCAAAAAGGTCTTGGAGATACTCTCCAAAAGCAAGGGAGGAAAGCACCTGGAACGGGGGGATCAGTGCTCGGAGAACCTTCAAGAATTCTTGAATGATTCCGCAGGCTTGCTCCTCAAGGAACGAAGGTACGGGTTTGATCAGGTCACTCTATTGGACGCGGCATACCAAGCGGACGAACTTCTTTCGGAACGCCACCGAGCGACCTTGCTGAGCCGAATTGAGCATTTTCGCAGATCAATCCGACGCAAGGTCGAACAGGTCACAACGCCTCATACCATCAACATCGTCAACGAACACATTCGAGGAGACAAGGTTGTGGGAAACAAGATGAACATGGGCAACGGCAATACGTTTCACGGAAACGTCGTGCTCGCGAAGAATATCAAGAACAGCTTCAACGCCATGCCGACGGAGAACATGGAACCCGAATTGGTCGAGCTGATTAAGGAACTCAGTGGTTTGGTCGAGGAAGCGATCCCTAAAGTCGACGAAGGGACCGCAACCCAAATGTCTCAAGACTTCGAGACATTGACTAAAGAGGCGGCCACGGAAGCACCGCGTAAACAATGGGTATCGCTGAGCCTCGATAGCATCATCAAAGGAACGGAGAAACTTGTCGACGTGGGCGGCAAAGTCGCCGCCCTCGCCGCAAAAATCGCCGCGATGTGTTAACGACGAACCATCACCCGCCCAAGAACAGACGTCCCACGTCGGGGTTTTCCAGCAATTCGTCGCCGGTACCCGCGATGGCCAGCTCGCCTGAGACCAGGACATAGCCGATATCGGCGAATTCCAGGCCTTTCTTGGCGTTCTGCTCGACCATGATGATGGTCTTGCCCTCGGTTTTCTGCAGGTCTTCGAGGATTTCGAAGACCATATCAATGAACCGGGGTTCCAGGCCGATGGACGGCTCGTCCACCAACAGGACTTCCGGGTTCATGACCAGGGCGCGGGAGATTTCCAGCAACCGCCGCTCCCCACCGGACAGAACCTTGGCCAGATGCTTGCGCCGTTTGGCCAGGCGGTCGTATTTGGCGAAGACCTTTTCCGCCGCTTCCTTTGCCTGCGCGGGCTTGTCCATCAGGAAGCCGCCCATCCACAGATTTTCCTCGACGGTCATGTCGGGGAAGATCGACTTGTCCTGAAGGATATAGGCGATCCCGGCGCGTTTGAGCTTCTGGTTGGCCGTCATATGGGCGACGTCCTGGGCCTTATCGCCCTCGCCCACCAGGATCTGCCCCCCCATCACGGTGTTCAGGCCGTAGATGGCGTGCAGGACGGTCGATTTGCCCGCCCCATTGGGGCCGATCAGGCAAAGCGATTGTCCCTTCCCGACCTGCAGGTTCAGGCCATGGATAATCTCCATCTTGCCGTAACCGCAACGCAGGTCCTTCAAGTTCACGAAGGGTTTGTTTCCGGCCAGGGCCGCAACCGTTTCCAACGGTACGTCGACGGCCATGGCGCGGGCCTGTTTGGTGACTTCCTCGACCGAGATCACCGCATCGACGGAGCCCATGTGGTAGCCCGTGGTCCGGCGCGTGACGGTCGTTTCCTCGATGATCCGCTTGTTGTCGTCCGACATGTCAATGTGCTCCCAGATAGGCGTCGATGACGCGCTGGTCGTTCTGCACCTCTTCGGGCGAGCCA
>CAXGUG010000152.1:0-4193 GCA_964012715.1 uncultured Rhodospirillaceae bacterium
TCATGGTGTAGATGTTGTCTTCCATGATCATGCGGCGCATGCCGATGGCGCTGGCCACGGCGATGATCACCGGCACGATGGTCATGTAGTCGCCGGTCATCTCGAAGATCATCAGGATCGCGGTCATCGCGGCGCCCGTGCCGCCGCCGACGATCGCCGCCATGCCGATGATCGCGAACTGGATCGGGCCGAAACCCAGGTTCGGCCAGATACCGGCCAGGACCGCGCCGAAGCAGCCGCCCAGGGTCGCCCCCAGGAACAGCGACGGCGAGAACACCCCGCCCGAGGCCCCGGCGGCCAGCGACACCGAGGTCGCGACCATTTTGGCGAAGAACAGGATCGCCATCAGGTAGGCGACCTGCATGCCGCCGTCGAGGATATCCTGGATCGTCGCGTAGCCGACGCCGTCGGTGAAGTAGCGACCATAGATCGTGAAGAACACGTACATCATGACGCCTAGGAAGGTCATGCCGATGATGTTCTTGACGTAGGGGTTCAGCGGATTGGCTTCGAACAGGTCTTCGACCCAATGCAGGAACTTGATGAAGCCGGCGGCGGCGATGCCGCAGATCATCCCGAAGAAAACATAGAGCGGCAGGAACTGCGCCGCGCTGGGGAACAGCAGATCCGGCAACACGCCCGAAGGAACGGTAAACGCCGGATCGATCCCGAAGAAAATCCGCCCGACATAGGTCGCCGCCCCTGTCGCGATGACGACCGGCAGGAAGGTCCGCGCGCTGATTTCGGGCAACATCAATTCGATCGTGAACATCACCGCGCCGAGCGGGGTGTTGAAGGTCGCCGCGATCCCGGCCCCCGCCCCGGCGGCGACCAGAGTGATGGTCTGCCAATTGGCGAGCTTACAGATTTGGCCCAGGGTCGAGCCGATGCCGCTGCCGATCTGAATAATCGGGCCTTCGCGCCCGACCGAGGCGCCGCTGCCGATGGAAATCGCCGAGGCCAGGGATTTGATCAGCACCACGATGGGGCGAATCTTGCCGTTGTTGTAATAGATCGCGCTCATCACTTCGGGCACGCCATGGCCTTTCGCCTCGGGCGCGAAGCGGCGAACCAGGAAGACCACGATCAAGCCGCCGATCACCGGGGCCAGAATGACGAACGGCCCCCAATGGCTGGCTTCGGTCGGCTCGTTTGCTTCGTAGAACCAGCCGAATTCTCCGACGAACAGACTGTTGTGAATGACCGATATCAGCACCCGCAGGCCCGCGGCCCCGATGCCCGTGGTTGCTCCCACGATGAGGGCCAGCAGGCACAGCGTCACCAAGCCCATTCCTGCCCGAGACGGGCCGTTCGATACCGATTTTAGCGCAGTCATGTTGTTCGAATTCTATGCAATCAATTGTGGTTCAAGAGCGATACCAAGCAGGCGACCCGTCCTTAAAAACGGTGGCCAATCCCTGGTTCGCTCATGTATTTGCGCACGTCGCGCAAAGGTGGGTTTACACGGATATTTGACATAGGCGCGCCGTTCATTCAATTGATTAGGGCCTTTTCGGTTGAATCGGCGGCTCGAATCCCGGGACATAATCCCTTGTTCGGCCCCCTTGAACCGAACCAATTATCGGCATGGAACCTGCACGGCGACGCCGACACGGCGCGCAGCGTCCGCTGCCATTCGACGCGTTGCCTTTTTACGAACTGAACGAACTGACAGTACAGGAACACCCGGAGCATGCTCGCCCTTAAACGCCCCCTCCCGCGCAAGCGGCAACTCGCAATCACCTTGGGCGTGACCGCCGTGTTGATGGCCGGGTATATCGCCCTGCTCAACCACGAAGAACATGTGATGGAGGAGTATTACCACGACCTCCGCCGCAGCGATCCCGACCTGTACCTGTCCAAGATCATGCAGGCCCATGGCTTCCGCCGGTTCATCGACGAATACCAGAAGATCCACGACTACACCCAGCCGAAAAAGGACGTTCCGCCGTTCCTGCTGGGGCGCTGGGCGCTGTTCGAAAACTCGAAGCACGTCAGCGACTCGTACATTCCGGACGCCTGCCTGAACGGGGTCGAGATCGAAGACGGCCGGATCAAGTTCTTCGGCGAAAAATCCGACGACATCACGGTCCGCTATACCCTGACCGGCAACACGGTCACGGCTCATCCGGCAAATGGCGCTGAATTGGAAATCGGCGTCATTGGATACGGTAGCCACATTCACCATATCGAACTGAAGACTCCCGGCAGCAAGAAGCCCGAATACGGTTATATGTGCCGCTAAGACTTCAACCGTCTGGCCTTTGGAATACCCCGATCCGGACCTATATTATCCGTATCGTCGTCCTGTCTGGGGTATCGGCCAATGACTCTTAGCGCGCAAAGCATCATCCGCCCCGCCGCCGTCGCGGGGGCTTTCTACCCCGGTAGCGCCCCGGAACTGCAGGCCATGCTCGCGCAGTGTTGGGACGATGCGAAAATCACCGTCGGCCCCGTGCCCAAGGCGATCGTCGCTCCGCATGCCGGATACATCTATTCCGGCGCGGTCGCGGCCAGCGCCTATGCCCGGATCAAGCCCGCCCACGCGCGGATCAAACGGGTGATCCTGCTGGGCCCTTGCCACCGTGTCGGAGTCGCGGGGCTGGCCCTGTCCGGGGCCGATGCCTTCGACACGCCGCTTGGCCCGGTCGAGATCGACAAGGAAGCGGCCGACCTGATCGCCGACCTGCCGCAGGTTCAAGTATTCGATGCGACCCACGCCCAGGAACATTCCCTCGAAGTGCACCTGCCCTTCCTGATGTCGGTGATCGACGATTTCAAGTTGCTACCCATCGTCGTCGGACAGGCTGCGCCCGATCAGGTGGCGCAAGTTCTGGACCGCCTGTGGGGTGGGCCGGAAACCCTGATCGTCGTCTCGTCGGACCTGAGCCACTATTTGGATTACGACAGCGCGCGCGCCATCGACGGCCGCACCTGCCACGCCATCGAGGATCTGGCCCCTGAGCAGATTTCATCCCACGGCGCCTGCGGGCGGTTTCCCCTGGGCGGCCTATTGAAACTGGCCAAGGCCAAGGGCATGACCGTGGAGACGGTCGATCTGCGCAATTCCGGCGACACGGCGGGGCCGCGCGACCGCGTCGTCGGCTATGGATCCTGGTTGTTCATCGAAAGCGATGCGAGCAAGACCCAAGACAAATCGGATTTCGCCGACCAGACCAAGGCGCTTCTGGCCCGCCATGGCAACGCGCTGGTGCGTCTGGCAGCTGCCTCTATCGAACACGGATTGGCAAACGGCGCGCCCCTGTCGCCCGACATGGCAGCTGCCCCGGCGGACCTGCGTGATATCGGGGCCTGTTTCGTGACCCTGAAAAAGAATGGGCAGTTGCGGGGCTGTATCGGATCGCCCGAGGCCCATCGCCCCCTGATCCAGGACGTCGCCGCCAATGCCTATGCGGCAGCGTTCCGCGACCCCCGCTTCCCCGACCTGTCGGCGGCGGAACTGCCGGAGGTGACCCTGTCCATTTCAGTCCTCAGCCCGCAGGCGGACATGACCTTCCGTGACGAGGCCGACCTGCTGGCCCAATTGCGCCCGGGCATCGACGGCTTGGTCATCGCAGACGGCGGGCGACGCGCCCTGTTCCTGCCCAGCGTGTGGGAACAACTGCCGGACAAGCGGGCCTTTCTCGGCCATCTGAAACGCAAGGCCGGAATGGCGGCGGACCACTGGTCGCCCGCGTTCCAGGCCCGGCGATTCGTCGCGGAAGAGGCCAAATCCGAGGATTTGCCGCCTGATATCCCACTTTGGGCGGCCCATTCAGTCTAACACTCACCCCCCTTGGTTGACTCTCCCCCGCCGCCGGGCCAAAAACCCAGGAACAGGGCCGTTGCCCCTGCTTTCCAGGATCGGGACGCCCGAAATGCCCAAAATCGACCAGGACCTGCTGAACCGCGTGGCCGGCATCGCCCGGCGGGCTGGCGAGCGTATCCTGACCGTGTACGAGACCGATTTCGACGTCGAGACCAAGGGCGACCAATCGCCGGTGACCGAGGCCGACCGCCTGGCCGAAGCCCTGATCACCGAGGCGATCATCAATGAGATCGGCACCGACGCACCCATCGTCGGCGAGGAAGCCGCCGAAGCCAACGGCCTACGGCAGCCGGACAGCCCCGATTTCTGGTTGGTCGATCCGCTGGATGGGACCAAGGAATTCATCAAGCGCAACGGCGAGTTC
>CAXGUG010000153.1:0-4120 GCA_964012715.1 uncultured Rhodospirillaceae bacterium
GCGTTCGCCCTTGTGGCTGCCGGTGCCCATCGGGCCGGTCACGCAGACGATCGCAGGGACCCCTGCGCTGGCCGCACCCATCAACAGGGCGGGGACGGTCTTGTCGCAGCCGCCGATCAGCACCACCGCGTCCATCGGCTGGGCGCGGATCATTTCTTCCGTGTCCATCGACATCAGGTTGCGCAGGAACATCGAGGTGGGATGGGCGAAGCTCTCGTGGATCGAGATGGTCGGAAACTCGACCGGCAGCCCGCCCGCCAGCATGACCCCGCGTTTCACAGCCTCGATCAGGTCGGGCACGTTCTTGTGACAGGCGTTGTAGCCGGAAAAGGTATCGGCGATGCCGATGATCGGGCGGTTCAGGGCGTCGTCGGTATAGCCCATCGCCTTGATGAAGGCTTTGCGCAGGAACAGGGAGAAGGCGTCGTCGCCGTAGCGGGTCAGGCCTTTCTTCATACCAGTTTGTTCCTGGCCTGTTTGGTCTTCGGGGGTGTCGGACATGAATGCTTCCTCTGGGGGATTATTGGGTTTTCTTGAAATGTTGTGCCGACTTTATACCACCGCCAACCGCCAGGGCGGGAGGCATGTAGGTAAGAAAGACGAAATTCTCGTGTCGGGTCTGTTGCGCTGCACCAAACGATGTTCTAGGTTTTTATCATCAACTTGAGGGCCACTGACGACCTTGTCTGATAACAAGAAACCCGCAACTTTCGACGAGATGCATGCAGCCGACGGCACGATCCGCGCTGCGTACCGGGATTATTCATCTTGGTTGACGGACCAGTCCCTCGACCGGCTTCGGCAAAAGCATGAACAGGCCGATCTGCTGTTCCGCCGCCTGGGCATCACCTTCACCGTTTATGGCGAAGACGAGGGCAGCGAACGCCTGATTCCCTTCGACGTCATCCCCCGTATTCTCAGCCATGAGGAATGGACAGTACTGGAACGCGGCGCGATCCAGCGGGTCGATGCCCTGAACGCGTTCCTGCACGACATTTATCATGACCAGGAAATCATCCGCGCCGGGGTCGTCCCGGCGGAACTAGTGATGACCAACGAGGCCTTCCAGCCGCAAATGCTGGGTCTGGACCTGCCGCGCCAAGTCTATGCCCATGTATCCGGTGTGGACGTGGTCCGGGTCGACGACAAGACGTTTTACGTCCTGGAAGACAACGTGCGGACGCCGTCCGGGGTGTCCTACATGCTGGAAAACCGCGAAACCATGATGCGCCTGTTCCCGGACCTGTTCGCGCGGTCCGTGGTCGCGCCGGTGGACCGCTATCCTGAGTATTTGCTGCGCTCGCTGCAGGCCGTGGCGCCCCCAGGGGTGGACGACCCGACAGTCGTGTTGATGACGCCCGGCCAATACAACAGCGCCTATTTCGAACATGCCTTCCTGGCGATGGAAATGGGGATTGAGCTGGTCGAAGGACGGGACATGTTCGTCGATTCAGGCTCGGTCTTCATGCGCACGACCGAAGGGCCGAAGCGGGTCGACGTTATCTATCGCCGGGTCGATGACGGGTTCATCGACCCCTTGGCGTTCAATCCAGATTCCGCCCTAGGCGTGCCGGGAATTCTGTCTGTTGTGCGCAGCGGCCGGGTGACGGTTTGTAACGCCATGGGCACCGGCGTGGCCGACGACAAGGCGATGTATTGCTTCGTCCCGGACATGATCCGTTTCTACCTGGGCGAAGAGCCGGTGCTGCAGAACGTGCCGACCTATTCCTGCCGCAAGCCGGACGATCTGAAATACGTGCTCGACAACATCGGCGAGCTGGTCGTCAAGGAAGTTCACGGATCCGGCGGGTACGGCATGCTGGTCGGGCCCAAGGCGACCAAGGCGCAATGCGAGGATTTCCGCAAGCGCCTGCGCGATGAGCCGGACAATTACATCGCCCAGCCGACCCTGGCGCTGTCGACCTGCCCGACGCTGGTCGAAGAAGGTATCGCACCGCGCCATGTCGACCTGCGGCCGTTCGTCCTATCTGGCGAGAAAACCCGCGTCATGCCGGGCGGCTTGACCCGAGTGGCGCTGAAGGCCGGGTCGCTGGTCGTGAACTCGTCGCAGGGCGGGGGAACCAAGGACACCTGGGTGTTGGAAGCGCCGGCGGAAATCGCCGAAGCGGACCAGGAAGAATAGGGGGGCGGAGCGATCATGCTATCGAGCACGGCCGATAACCTGTTCTGGATGGCGCGCTATATGGAGCGCTCGGAGAATACGGCGCGTCTGTTGACCGGGCTGTATCATATGTCGCTGCTACCCGCGCGGCGGGGCGCGCAGGCCGGTCTTTGGGAAGGGCTGTTCCAGTCCACCGACGAGCGCGAGGCCTTTCTCGCTAAACACGACGTCTTCAAGACTGATCCCGTCCTGACCTATATGGTGCTGGACCGCGACAACCCGTCGAGCATCCGGTCCTGCGTATGGTCGGCGCGCGAAAACGTCCGCGCCACCCGCCATGTCCTGACCACGGACATGTGGGAAACCATCAATTCCACCTGGCTGGATATCGCGCAGATCACCTATGGCGATCTGTTGGATATGGGCCATCACGAGTTCCTGGAATGGATCAAGGTTCGCTCGCACCTGTTCCGGGGCGTCGCCCACGGTACGATGCGGCGCGGCGATGCCTTCGAATTCTGGCGCATGGGCGTGTTTATCGAGCGGGCGGAAAACACCATTCGTCTGTTGGCGGCGCGGGCCCATACCTTCAAATCGACGGCCCCGGTGTCCAAGCCGGATACGGCGACCCTGGATTACTACCAGTGGGGCACGCTGCTGCGCTCGGTGAATGCCTACAAAGCCTATCGCGAGATCTACAAAAGCCAGATCGACCCCCGCCGGGTGGTTGAGCTGTTGACCCTGAACCCGGAAATTCCCCGCTCGGTCATGGCCTGTGTCGAGGAAATCCATGAGGTTCTGGAAGGCCTGCGGCCGCGCTCGCAAAGCTTCGAGCGCGCGGGGGACCTGTTGAATCGCCTGCAAGCGGCGCGGATCGACCGCATCTACCGCACGGGCATGGCGCGTTTTCTGGAAGACTACCGGTCCGGGTTGCACGACCTGAGCTGGCAGATCCAGAAAGACTTCCTGATGATTCAGTGAGCGGCCCATGCATCTGACCGTCAATCACGTTACGCATTTCCGCTTCGAACAGGCGGCGACCCATTCGATCCAGTACATTCGGATGACCCCGCGCGCCGATCTGTGCCAGCGCGTGCGCTATTGGGACATCTCGGCCACGGGACGCCTGACGCCCTGGGCCGACGGGTTCGACAACCAGGCCCATGTGGCGACGTTGGACGGCGAACACGACGAAGTCCGCGTTACCGTAATGGGTGAAATCACGACGAGCGACACCAACGGCATTCTGCCGATGGACGATGGCTTGCCGCCGCATATCTTCCTGACGCCGACCGATTACACCGACGCCGACGAAGCCGTGCGCAAGTTTGCCGCACCCATCGCCAAAACCTTGGAATCCAAGGGCGCGCTGGACGCGGGGCATGCCTTGATGGCGGCCGTGGCCGAGGCCGTGAAATACGAAGCCGGTCAGACGACGGTCGAAACCAAAGCTGCGGAGGCCCTGGCGCATGGCAAGGGCGTTTGCCAGGATCAGGCGCATCTGTTCATCGCCGCCGCCCGCGAATTGGGGCTGCCGGCGCGCTACGTGTCCGGGTATCTGGCGATGGAACAGGGAAACAACAGCCACTTGGCCAGCCATGCCTGGGCTGAAATTCTGGTCGACGGGCTGGGTTGGGTCAGCTTCGATCCCGCCAACAAGCAATGCGCCACGGACGCCTATGTCCGATTGGCCGTGGGGCTGGATTACGGCACGGCTTGCCCGATCCGCGGCCTCCGCTCGGGCGGTGGGCTCGAGGAAATGGACGTCAACCTGAAGATCGAGGAGCAATAGCTCCTTCGACCGCCTTTCCCGGGCGGTCCTTCCTGACGGCGGCGTCTAGCGGATTAACGACCGCGCACGAAATCCAGGATCAAGGCCAGGCCCAGGGCCGCAACCACCCAAAACACCATCGAGCTGAGATGCAGCGTCTTCGCCATGAAGCCTTCGGGACCATGGTGGCGGCGGATCACCGTGATCGCGTTGACGACGATCCCGGT
>CAXGUG010000154.1:0-4114 GCA_964012715.1 uncultured Rhodospirillaceae bacterium
CGAGATAGCCCACGTCTCGTCTCCCTGGCCTCGTCCCCTCAAAGCGGCCTCCCCTTAAGGCCAATAAGATTTTATGTCCCTTTTGAGACGATATCACCCCTAAAACGATCCGATCGCCGTCCGGCCAGAAAGAACGCGAATCCCAGCAGGGACAGCCCCGACATGGCCAGGAACGCCCCGCCGCCATGGGCCGCGAACAGAATGCCGGCAATGTAGGACGACAGGCTCATGCCCAGGCCAAGCGCCATCGCGAACAGGCTTTGCGCCGAGGCGGAGAGCGATGGCTCCACCCGCTCGCTGATCAGGTGAATGATCCCCAGGTGCGTTGCGCCGAAGGTCAAGCCGTGCAGGGCCTGAAACACAAATAACCAGAACGGGTCGGTGGTCATGGCCGTGCCGGTCCAGCGGATCAACCCGGCGGCGGCGCCGATGGCGATCATGTTGGCCGCGCCGACCCGGCGGACGGTGGTGGCGGCAAAGGTGAACAGCAGGATTTCCGCGATCACGCCTTCGCCCCAAAGGGTGCCGATGACGTCTGGCTCCAGGCCCGCCGCCGACCAATGGATCGAGCTGAAATTGTAGAACACGGCGTGCGATGCCTGGATACAGGTCGCCGCCATCATCGCCGCCAGCAGGCTGGGCATGCGCATCAATTCACGAAACGGCCGTCGGTCTGGCAGGCCCGCCGGGGCGCGGGTATCCGGCAGCGACAAGGCGCTGGCGAACGTCAGGATCGTCGCGCCCAGGATCGACCAGAAAATCCATTCGGCGGGGGCGTCGGTCAGAACCAAGCCCATGCCCCAAGCCCCGACGATGAAGGTGATCGAACCCCACAGCCGTACCCGTCCGTAATCGAACGGGACCTTCGCGCGGGTCAACATGGTCAGGCTTTCGGTCAACGGCAGTAACGGCCCGCGACTGGCATAGAATGCCACGGTGACGACCAGGATCGGCCAGAAGCCGTCGGTCCACAGGAACAGCAGAAAAGTCGCCATGCCCATGAACGCCATCTGAACCAGAATGCGTTTGCGCAGTCCCGTGCGGTCGGCGTAGCGGGCGAAAAACGGGGTGACGGCCAATCGAGCCAATGTGCCCAGGGCGAACGCCAGACCGATCTGCGTGGCGTCCAGGCCTTTGCCCTGTAGCCACAGGGGCCAGAACGGACCCTGGATGCCCAAGGCAAGGAACACAGCCCCATAGAACAGCGCCAGGCGCAGTGGGGCTAGGCGGGGTAGGGGCGTTTCCCTCGTCGTCGTCATTGCGGGACAGTTCCCGCCAGGTCACGCAAATAGCGCAGGCCTTGGATCGCGCGGACGCCGTACCATGACAGCATTTCCCCGTCGACAGATTGGACCTTGGCGCCGTGGGCGGGGAAGGCCGCGCGGAACGCGTCCAGGTGTTCGTCCTTGAACGGGAACGGTTCGGTGGAGAACAGCACGCGGTCGATGTCGTCAAGTAACCTGTCGGTTATGTCGATTTCCGGGTAGCGCGCGCCGTCCGGAGTTTGCCAGGTGCGCCAATTGATCAGCGACAGGAACCGCGAAATATAGGTCTCTCGCCCGACGGTCATCCAGGGCGCTTTCCAGATCAGGTAAAGCGCCCGGGTTTCCTCGGTCGGGCGGTCGGCGAGCAGGCTTTGCAATGCGGCGTCGAATTCATCGGCCAAGGCATCGGCCTCGGCGCGGCGATCGAAGACGCCACCCAGCAGGCGGATCAACGGGGCGTTGTCGGCGGGCTCGATCGGGTGGGTAACCACGGGCAGGATGCCCCGGCTTTCCAGTTCGTCGGCGATTTCTTTGGGGTTTTCATCGACGTTCAGAACCGCGTGGGTCGGCCGGGCGGCCTCAACCTTGCGCCAATTGACCTGTTTGGTGCCGCCCAGACTTTTGACCTGTTTGACCTGTTCCGCCGGATGAATGCAAAACGCGGTGCGCCCGACGACGTTGTCTCCCAGGCCCAGGGCGAACAGCGTTTCGGTCAGCGACGGGACCAGGGAAAGAATGCGGGCGTTCGGGGCCGGCTGATGGCGCCGTCCCGTCCAGTCGGTCAAATAGGCATCGTCGATGCCATGGCCGCCTGGAGCAGGCGATGTCATGAGGCCTCGTCCAGGGCGGCGTCGATGGCCTCTTGGGCCTCGAGCCAGGCCTGTTCGGTCGCGGCCAGGGTATCCTTGGTCTGTTTATGGGCGACCTGCAGTTCCATCAACTTGGACGTTGGGCCGTTGTAGATATCCGGCTCGGCCAGCTTGGCTTCCAGTTCGGAAATTCGCTGGCTCAGCTTTTCCATTTTCTTTTCGGCGTCCTGGACTGATTTACGCAGGGCCGCCGTTTCCTCGCGCCGCCGTGCGCGTTCGCGGCGCTGTTCTTTCTTGTCGATGGCGGGCGCGGCATCGTCGCCTTTGTTGGTCTGGGCGTTGCGGCGCGCGGCGCGGCGCTCTTCCATCAACAGGGCGGTATAATCTTCGAGGTTGCCGTCGAAGGATTTGCAGGTTCCGCCCGAAACCAGCCACAGGCGATCACAGACCAAGTCGATCAAATGCGCATCGTGGGTCACCAGCACGATCGCGCCGTCGTATTCGTTCAAGGCCTGGACCAGAGCTTCGCGGGCGTCGACATCCAGGTGGTTGGTCGGTTCGTCCAGGAACAGGATATGCGGCGCCTCGATACTCATCAGCGCGAACAACAGGCGCGATTTCTCGCCGCCGGACAGAACCTCGACCTTGCTGTCGGCCAGATCGCCGGAAAAGCCGAACCGACCCAGGTGGCTGCGCACCTTGGTTTCCGTGGCCATCGGCAGGGCGCGGGCCATATGTTGAAACGGAGATTCGTTGAGATGCAGTTCTTCCTGCTGATGTTGGGCGAAGTAACCCACCTTCAACTTTGACGACTTCACGATCTTACCGTCCAGCGGCTTCAACCGTTCGGCCAGCATCTTGATCAGCGTCGAT
Source organism: uncultured Rhodospirillaceae bacterium (assembly GCA_964012715.1). GTDB lineage: Bacteria > Pseudomonadota > Alphaproteobacteria > Rhodospirillales > Casp-alpha2 > UBA1479. The sequence goes on from CAXGUG010000154.1 coordinate 2,948, forward strand.
TTACCGTTGCCGTTGGCCCCTATCAGGCCGATGCGGTCGTCCATGTCGATCCGCAGGTCGAGTTTCTTAAGGACCGGCGTATCGCCGTAGCCGACATCCACGTCGTCCATCGCGATCAACGGCGGGGACAACGGGTCGGGATCGGGAAAATTGAAGGTGGTGGTCTTTTCGTCGATGACCGAGGCAATGGGTTCCATGCGGGCCAGCATCTTCATGCGGCTCTGCGCCTGGCTGGCCTTCGATGCCTTGGCCTTGAAGCGGTCGACGAAGGCCTGGATACGCCGTTGTTCGGCCAATTGCTTGGCCTGCAGCTTGGCCTGCTGGGCCTGGCGTTCACGGCGCGTGCGCTCGAACCGGTCGTAATTCCCGACATAGCGGGTCAGCTTGCGTTCGGACAGGTGGGCGATCTCGTCCACCACCTTGTTCAACAACGTACGGTCGTGGCTGATGACCAACAGCGTGCCTTGCCAGGATGCCAAATAGCTTTCCAGCCAAAGGGCGGCTTCCAGGTCCAGGTGGTTGGTCGGTTCGTCCAGCAGCAGGAAATCGGGCCGGGCGAACAAAGTCGCGGCCAAGGCCACGCGCATGCGCCAGCCGCCGGAAAATTCGGAACAGCCGCGGGCCTGCGCTTCTTCATCGAATCCGAGGCCAGCCAGGATACGGGCGGCGCGGGCGGGTGCGGTCTGCGCGTCGATATCGGCGAGGCGGTTATGAATGTCGGCGATGCGGCCCGGGTCTTTGGCGGATTCGGCCTCGGCCAGAAGGGCGCTGCGCTCGGTATCGGCGGCCAGGACCGTATCCAGCAGGCTGGTCGAATCCGAGGGCGCTTCCTGCGCCACCGTGCCGATCCGCGCCGTAGGGCGGACGCGCACCGCACCTTCGTCCGGATGGGCGTCGCCCAGGATCATTCGGAACAGGGTGGTCTTGCCCGTTCCGTTGCGGCCGACAAGGCCCATCTTTCGTCCCTGCGGCAGGTGGAGGGTGGCTTTTTCGAACAGCACCCGTCCGCCCAGGCGAAAGGTCATGTCATTCACATGCAGCATGGCGGGGTGATAGCACGGCCCGGGCCATCATGGGAAACGCCGTTTGCGGGGGGAAGGAGAGTTGTCTCGCGGGCATAAAAATGCCGGGCCGCGGTGGTGGGGGGAGGAGGAGCCGCGGCCCGGC
>CAXGUG010000155.1:0-4062 GCA_964012715.1 uncultured Rhodospirillaceae bacterium
AAACCACAGGCGAGTAACGGCCTTGATAACGCGAATTCGATTTCCTTTCTCTTATGATTCCCGTCGGATTTCCGGCGTTTCACGAATTGCTCTTGGCGCCGCCGCAGTGGCGGGCTTGATGGCATTGGCCCCGGCACCGGCGCATGCGCAGTCCCTGGCCGACGCCTTGATCGCGGCTTACAGCAACAACCCGACGTTGGCGGCCCGGCGGGCGCGCTTGCGGGCGACGGACGAACAGGTGCCGCAGGCCCTGTCGAACTGGCGGCCTTCGGTCTCGATCACGGCCGATGCGGGGTATAACCGCAACCGCTCGACGCTGCGGACTTCCGACCGAACCCAGAACCGCAATCCGGCCTCCGCCGGGGTATCGGTCACGCAGCCGCTGTATCGCGGCGGGCGAACCCTGGCCGCGACAGAAGGGGCGGAAAATTCCGTCCGCGCCGAACGGGCGCGTCTGATCGATACGGAACAGGATATTCTGTTGGCTGCGGCCACTGCCTATCTGAACGTGTTTCGCGACGAAGCGGTGTTGGATCTGAACATCAACAACGAAAAGGTTCTGAAGCGCCAATTGGAGGCGACCAAGGACCGGTTCGAAGTGGGTGAAATCACCCGTACCGACGTTCACCAGGCCGAAGCGCGTCTGGCGGGGGCCACGGCCGACCGCATTCGCGCCGAAGCCAGCCTGGAAAACTCGCGCGCCAATTACGAAAACATCGTCGGCCTGCCCGCGCCGAAGGGCCTGAAGCTGCCCGCCGATCCGGAAGGGCTGCCGAAGGACCGGCATGACGCCATCACGCAGGCGGCCACGAACAACCCGAACGTCGTCGCCGCCGAATTCGACCGCAAGGCGGGGCAGAATACGGTGCGCGAGGTCAAGGGCGAACTGCTGCCGCAGGTCGATCTGACCGGCAGCGTCGACCGTGCCTATGAAAGCTCTCGTGCCTATCAAAGCTCTACGGACTCGGGCCGAATCGATTCCGCCGAGGTGATGGTCAACCTGACGATCCCGCTGTATCAACAGGGCGATGTGTACTCTCGTTTGCGCGAAGCCAAACAGAGCCTTGCGGAATTGATCCGCAACATCGATCAGGCCCGCCGCGATGCGGTCGAGGATGCGACCAGCGCCTGGGAAAACCTGCAAACGGCCCGCGCCCGCGTGGTGTCGTTCAGATCGCAGATCGAAGCCAACGTGGTCGCCCTGGACGGGGTCGAACGTGAAGCCGCCGTCGGCTCGCGCACCGTTCTGGACGTGCTGGACGCCGAACAGGAATTGTTGGACGCCCGCGTCGGCCATACGGAAGCCCAGCGGGACGAGCGGGTGGCGGCGTTTGAGCTGGCCACCGCGATCGGTCGGATGACGGCGCAGGACCTGAGCCTCGGAGTCGATGTTTACGATCCGCGTAAGCACTACGACGAAGTGCGCGGTAAGTGGTTCGGCGGCTCCAGCAGCGACGAAGGCAAGTAAGGTTTGCCTGTAAGCGGCCGCTGCGCGGGGCGTATGCGGCCGCTCGCAACCGGGAGCGTTCCGGCGTTCCGCGTTAATTTCCAGTGATATACCAAATATTAACGATCAACGTGGGTTAATGGCTGGTGTATGTTGGGAAAGTGGCGTGATTCGGTGCCTGCGTGGGAGTGGGGAGCCGATAGCGCGACGAAAATTGATGGGCATGCGGGATTATGAGCGAAGAAGCCGAAGCTGCTGAAGGCGGCGAACCTTCGATGGAAGATATCCTCTCTTCCATCCGCAAGATTCTTGCGGAGGAGGAAGACGAGGAAAACGGCGCTGCGCCGGCTGAAGAAGCCGCCGCGCCCGAACCGGAGCCCGAGCCGGAACCGGAACCCATGCCGGAGCCCGAGCCGGAACCGGAACCAGAAATCGACATGACCGAACTGGACGAGCCGGAACCCGAGCCCGAGCCGGAACCGATGCCCGACATCGACGACTTTTTCGAGTCGGAACCCGAGCCGGAGCCGATGGCTGCCGCCGCGCCGCCGCCGCCGCCCCCTCCGCCGCCCGCGCCGGAACCCGGCCCGATGGCGGATATCATGGAATTGACGCCGGACATGATCGCGCCGGACGCCATCATTTCGCAGCCGACCTCGTTGCACGGCTCTGACGTTCTGGCCGAGTTGGCCAAGGCGATTCTCGACCGCCGCGACCTGCCGGTCATGTCGTCGGGCGATGCGTCGCTGGAAGGCATCGTGCGCGAAATGCTGAAACCGATCCTGCGCGAATGGCTGGATCGTAATCTGCCGTACCTGATCGAACGCTTGGTGAAGAAGGAAATCGACACCATGGTGAACCGGGCCGAAGGCCTGGACAACTGGGGTTGATCAGGACGCCCGGGCGTTCCGGTTAAAAACCGGAGCCTGGGTCTGGAAATCTGAATGCGTCGGCGTTAAGTTGCGCCGGTTCCCCCGGGGAGCGTTGGTTCCCCGGGGTTTTTCGTATCTAAACCAGAATTCAAATCCCGAATTTAAACCGAAGCGTAAGGACCGCCGGCCATGGCCGAATTGGAAAAGACCTACCATCCCGAAGAGGTGGAAGCCCGCCGATACCAGGAATGGGAGGAGAGCGGCGCGTTCGCTCCCGCACAGGCCGGTGGCTCGGGGGGCGAGGGCGCCAACGGTCAGCCGTATACCATCGTCATTCCGCCGCCGAACGTGACCGGCAGCCTGCACATGGGGCATGCGCTCAACAACACGCTGCAGGACATCCTGATCCGCTATCACCGCATGAAGGGCGATCAGACCCTGTGGCAGCCAGGCACCGACCATGCGGGCATCGCGACCCAGATGGTGGTCGAGCGCATGCTGGAGGCCGAAGGCGTCAAGCGCACCGACCTGGGTCGCGACAAGTTCGTCGAGAGGGTCTGGGAATGGAAGGCGGAATCGGGCGGCACCATCACCCGTCAGCTGCGCCGCATGGGTGCGTCCTGCGATTGGTCGCGTGAACGCTTCACCATGGACGAAGGTCTGTCCAAGGCCGTCGTTAAGGTCTTTGTCGAACTGCACAAGCAGGGCCTGATCTACCGCGATAAGCGGCTGGTCAACTGGGACCCCAAGCTGCACACCGCGATTTCCGACCTGGAGGTCGAACAGCGCGAGACAAAAGGCAAGATGTGGTTCTTCAAGTACCCCATCGAGGGCCGCGACGGCGAATACATCACCGTCGGCACGACCCGCCCGGAAACCATGCTGGGCGATACCGGTGTGGCCGTGCACCCCGATGACGAGCGATATAAGGACCTGATCGGCCAGTACGTGGTGCTGCCGATCGTCGGGCGGCGCATTCCCATCGTCGCCGATAGCTACGCCGACCCGGAAAAGGGCTCCGGCGCGGTCAAGATTACCCCGGGCCATGATTTCAACGATTTCGAGGTCGGCAAGCGCAGGGGGCTGGACGTCATCAACATCTTCGACGCCGACGCCCATATGAACGAGGAAGTGCCGCAGAAGTTCCAGGGGATGGAGCGTTTCGCCGCCCGTCAGGCGATCCTGCATGACATGGAAGAACTGGGCCTGCTCGACCGGGTCGAGGACAACGCCATGACCGTGCCGCATGGCGACCGGTCCGGCGTGGTGATCGAGCCCTGGCTGATGGATCAGTGGTTTGTCGACGCCAAGACCCTGGCCAAACCGGCCATCGAGGCCGTCGAGACGGGCAAGACCAAGTTCGTGCCCAAGAACTGGGAAAACACCTATTTCGAATGGATGCGCAACATCCAGCCGTGGTGCGTCTCGCGCCAGCTGTGGTGGGGCCATCAGATCCCGGCCTGGTTCGGCCCGGACGGCGAAGTTTTCGTTGAATTGTCCGAGGAAGAAGCCCTGGCCGCGGCCCGTGCCCATTACGGCAAGGACGATGTCGAGCTGACCCGCGACCCCGATGTGCTGGATACCTGGTTCTCGTCGGCCCTGTGGCCGTTCTCGACCCTGGGCTGGCCCGATGAAACGCCGGAGCTTGCCGCCCATTATCCGACCGACGTGCTGGTCACCGGCTTCGACATCATTTTCTTCTGGGTCGCCCGGATGATGATGATGGGCCTGCATTTCATGGAC
>CAXGUG010000156.1:0-4042 GCA_964012715.1 uncultured Rhodospirillaceae bacterium
GCGTGACCGTCCCCAACCTGACGGGCGGCTATTCGGCCATGATGCCGAACCACCACATCACCAAGCCGGTGCTGATCGGCGAAATTCAGGCCAACGGCCAGTTCGAGACCGTGTCCTCGACCCCGGGTCTGGTTCCGGGCGACGCCTGGTCCGACTTCCTGCCGGGTTCCAAGGACCTGATCTCCGATTGGCGCAAGCCCCTGTCCTGCGGCAACTTCAACGTGAAGACGGGCAAGTGCAGCGGCAAGGGTTCCTGACATAGGGAACGGTCACGATCGTGACAGACACAATCCGCACGGGCGGGCGGGGCAAGCGCCCCGCCCCCCACACCTTCGATAAGACCCGCAACGAGCTTGGCAACGGCGACAGGTTTCTGATGCGCATCATTTATTCTTTATGTCTTTTTCTCGCCCTGGCCTGGCTGATTCCGATCGGCGCGGCCCAGGCGGCCGAAGACCCCCTTCAGGCGCAGATTGACGCGCTCGGCACCGGCGGGTTTTCGCAGACGGCCAAACAGATCCAGGATCTGGCGGGAACCGGCGACAGCCGCGTCATCCCCGCGCTGGAAGCCCTGTTGGCCGGTGACCTTTTTGTCCGGCAGTCGGACAAGAAAGTCTTCATCACCAAAAAGAACGACGGCGGTTTCGCCCTGATCGATCCTTTGACGGTCAAGGAAATCGGGACATCCGATACGTTCTCGGTCAAGAAAATCCGCGTCAACAACCGCCTGCGCCGCGAATTGAAAGCGGCCCTGGGCGGTTTGACGTTGATGTCCAAGGATCCGGACCTGCGCATGAAAGCGGCGGAAGCCGTGTTCAAATCCCAGGACCCGGACGCCCTGGATGCGCTGAATACCGCCATCGCCAAGGAAACCGAGGCCGGCGTTAAGAAAAGATTGGAGCAGGCGCGGGCGGCGGCGATGCTGAAGTCCGATGCACCCGAGGCGGATAAACTCGCCGCCCTGGCGGTGATCGCCGAACGCGGCGACCGTGACGCTTTGTCCGTGGCCCTGGCGGCGGCGGCGCAGGCCGAGGGCGCGGTGAAGGCGGCAGCGCAGAAAACCGCGACCTCGATCCGACAGAACCTGGAATTGTGGGGGGCGGCGCAGAACGTGTGGTACGGCCTGTCGCTCGGCTCGGTCCTGTTGCTGGCGGCGATCGGCCTGGCCATCACCTTCGGCGTCATGGGGGTCATCAACATGGCCCATGGCGAAATGGTGATGATCGGCGCCTACGTCACCTTCATGGTTCAGGAAGTGATCCGGACCTCGATGCCGGGCTTGTTCGACTATTCCCTGTTGATCGCGGTGCCCCTGGCCTTTCTGGTCGCGGGCGCGGTCGGCATGGCGGTCGAACGCTGCATCATTCGGTTCCTCTATGGCCGTCCGCTCGAAACCCTGCTGGCGACCTGGGGCCTGTCCCTGGCTCTGCAGCAGACGGTGCGGACCATCTTCGGCCCGACCAACCGCGAGGTCGGCGCGCCCGAGTTCATGTCCGGCGCGTTCGAACTGGGCCATCTGACCATCACCTACAACCGGCTGTGGATCATCGTGTTCGCGCTGTTCGTGCTGTTCGCCCTGATGGCGCTGTTGAAGAAAACGCCCCTGGGCCTGCAGATGCGCGCGGTCACCCAGAACCGGCGCATGGCCGGGGCCATGGGCATCCGCACCAACTGGGTCGATGCCGTGACCTTTGGTCTGGGCTCGGGCATCGCCGGGATCGCCGGCGTGGCGCTCAGCCAGATCGACAACGTCAGCCCCAATCTGGGCCAGTCGTACATCATCGACAGCTTTATGGTCGTGGTGTTCGGCGGGGTCGGAAACCTGTGGGGTACTCTGGTGGGGGCCATGACGCTGGGCGTCGCCAACAAGTTCCTTGAACCCTACGCCGGTGCGGTGCTGGGCAAGGTCTTGGTGCTGGTCTTCATCATCCTGTTCATCCAGAAGCGTCCTCGGGGGCTGTTCGCCCTGAAGGGCCGGGCGATCGAATCATGATGACGTTGAAATTGATCCAAGGCGGCTTCGACCGCCGGACGGCCATGTTCCTGATCGTCCTGTTCGGGGCGACCGTCCTGATTTCCGTGCTCAGCGTCGCGACCCAGCCGGGCGATACGCTACACGTTCCGACCTATGTCGTGTCCCTGGTCGGCAAGTATCTCTGCTACGCCCTGTTGGCCTTGTCGGTCGATCTGGTCTGGGGCTTTTGCGGGGTGTTGTCGCTCGGCCATGCGGCGTTCTTCTCGCTCGGCGGCTACGCCATGGGTATGTACCTGATGCGCCAGATCGGCACTCGGGGCGTCTACGGCGACCCGATCCTGCCCGACTTCATGGTGTTCCTGAACTGGAAGGAACTGCCCTGGTTCTGGTACGGCTTCGACCAGTTCTGGTTCGCGGCCTTGATGGTTCTGGCGGTGCCGGGCGTGCTGGCTTTCGTGTTTGGATGGTTCGCCTTCCGCTCGCGGGTCACCGGGGTGTACCTGTCGATCATCACCCAGGCCCTGACCTTCGCCCTGATGCTGGCGTTCTTCCGCAACGACATGGGCTTCGGCGGCAACAACGGCCTGACCGATTTCAAGGACATCCTGGGTTTCGACGTTCAGGCGGACGGTACGCGCGTCGGCTTGCTGATGTCCTCTGCGGTGGCCTTGGCGCTGGGCTTCCTGATCTGCAAGGCGCTGGTCAATTCCAAGTTCGGCAAGGTCCTGATCGCGGTGCGTGACGCCGAAAGCCGCACGCGGTTCCTGGGCTACCGGCCCGAGAATTACAAGCTTCTGGTCTGGACCCTATCGGCCTGCATGGCCGGGGTCGCGGGGGCGTTGTATGTGCCGCAGGTCGGGATCATCAACCCGTCGGAATTCACCCCCGCCAACTCGATCGAGGTCGTGATCTGGGTCGCCGTCGGCGGCCGGGGCACCTTGGTCGGGGCGACCGTGGGGGCGATCATCGTCAACTTCGGCAAGACCCTGTTCACCGGCATCCTGCCCGAGTTCTGGTTGTTCGCGCTGGGTGGCCTGTTCATCGCCGTAACCCTGTTCCTGCCCAAGGGCATCGTCGGCACCTACGACGATTTCATGGCAAAGCGGCGCGCCGCCAAGGATGGTGGATCATCCGGCGCGGCCCCGCAGGAAGCAGATTGAGGAGACGGCAATGACGCTTAAAAGCTCAATCCTGTATCTGGAAAACGTCAACGTCACCTTTGACGGGTTTCGCGCCCTTCGCGATCTGTCGTTGACGGTCAAACCCGGCGAGATGCGGGCCATCATCGGCCCCAACGGCGCGGGTAAAACCACGATGATGGATGTCATCACCGGCAAGACCAAACCGGACAACGGCCGCGTGCTGTTCGACGAAACGGTGAACCTGACCCGCATGGACGAGGCCGAGATCGCCTCGCTGGGCATCGGCCGAAAGTTCCAGAAACCGACGGTGTTCGAAAACCACACGGTCTGGGACAATCTGCTGCTGGCGCTCAAGGCCGGTCGGCGGGCCTGGGATACCCTGTTCCACGCGACCACGGCCAAGGATAGGAAGGAGATCGAGGATATCCTCGAGATCATCCGCCTGGGCCATGTCCGCGACGAGATTTCCGCCAATCTGTCCCACGGGCAGAAGCAATGGCTGGAAATCGGCATGTTGCTGGCCCAGGACCCCAAGCTGTTGCTGGTGGACGAACCGGTGGCGGGTATGACCGATGCCGAAACCGAAGAAACCGCGCGCCTGTTGCGGGACATCGCACAGCGCCACTCGGTGGTCGTGGTCGAACACGACATGACCTTCATCCGTGACCTGGACGTTCAGGTCACGGTCCTGCACGAAGGCTCGGCCATCGCCGAAGGAACCCTCGACTACGTCAGCGCCGACGAGCGCGTCATCGAAGTCTATCTGGGACGCTAGGGGGACGAACGGACATGCTCGAAGTTAAAAACGTCAATTTGTTCTATGGCGCCGCCCAGGCACTACGCGGCGTCAGCATGAAGGCCGAGGTCGGAGAGGTGACTTGCGTCCTGGGCCGCAACGGGGTCGGAAAGACCAGCCTGTTGCGGG
>CAXGUG010000157.1:0-3904 GCA_964012715.1 uncultured Rhodospirillaceae bacterium
CGAACGGCTGGTCCGCACCTACAACGACCAGTACGGCCTGAACGTCTCCATCATCCGGCCCTCGGCCCTGTACGGCGAACGCTGCATTTCGCGCCGCGTCAGCCAGGCGTTCATCGAGAACGCCCTGATGGGCAAGCCGCTGATGCTGGAAGGCGGCGGCGACGGTCGTCTCGACTTCACCTACATCCTCGACCTGGTGGACGGCATCATCCGCTCCATGGCGGTCGAAAACGTGCCGGGTGCGTCGCATACCTTCAACATCACCTACGGCAACGCCCGGACCATCCTGGAACTGGCGAACATCGTTAAGGACGTCGTGCCGTCCGCGGAACTGCGTGAAGTTCCCCGCGACAAGATCAAGCCGATCCGCGGCACGCTGTCGACGCAACGCGCCGAGGAGCAGTTGAACTTCAAGGCCCAATGGCCCCTTGAGACCGGCTACCGCCGCTATTGCGAATGGTATGTCGAGCAATGGGAACGGGTGCAGGCCAAGATGGGCACCAACCTGGCCTAAGGCCGGACGTGTCCGTTTCAACCGGGCCGACGGCCCGACCTGACCGACCGGGACCATGATTGGAATCGTCGATTACGGCCTCGGCAACCTGACTTCGGTTGCCGGGGCCGTCCTCAAATTAGGCTACGAGCCCGTCATCACCTGCGATGCCGACGAACTGGCGCGGGCGGATAAACTCATCCTGCCCGGTGTCGGGGCGTTTCCCGACGGCATGGCCAACCTGGCCGAACGCGGCCTTATCGACGTTCTGAACGACCTGGTCATCAAGCGGCGCAAGCCGATCCTGGGCATTTGCCTGGGCTTCCAGTTACTCGGCAAAAGCAGCGAAGAATTCCGCGACACGCCCGGCCTGGGTTGGATCGACGCCGCGGTGACGCGCCTGAAGCCTGACGACGCATCGCTTCGCGTGCCGCATGTGGGTTGGAACGACCTGACCCAGACACGGCCAGACTGTATTTTGTTCGACGGGATCGCCGACGGCGCGCTGTTCTATTTCGTTCATTCCTACCGCATGGAAACGCCACCCGACGGGGCCCAGGTCGGATCCTGCGACTACGGCGGACCGTTTACCGCCGCGGTTCAGAAAGGCAGCGTATTCGGCACACAGTTCCATCCGGAAAAAAGCCAGCAAGCGGGCCTGACCCTGCTCGGCAACTTCCTGGAGAAGGCCTGAGGATCGACGACCATGCTGCGCAATCGCCTGATCACGGTTCTGACCTTCAACGACGGTACGCTGTTCCGGACCAAGCTGTTCGAGCCCGATTACCGCTACACCCACAACTTCGTCGATTCATGGTCGGTCGACGAGATCGTGATGCTGGACGTGACCCGCGACCCGAGCGCCGACAAGACCGCGTTCTATGAGGTCGTCACCCAATTCGCCAAGGAATGCTTCGTTCCCTTGGCCGTCGGCGGCGGCATCCGCACCCTGGACGACGCCCGCCGGATGATGGCCGTCGGCGGCGATAAGGTCGTCGTCAATTCCGGGGCGGTCGAGCGCCCAGAGCTGATCACCGAAATCGCCGAAGCCTACGGCAGCCAATGCGTCGTGCTGTCCATCGACGCGCGCAAGTCGGAAACGCTCGACGGCGGCTACGAAGCCTTTTCCCATTTCGCCACCCGGGCCACCGGCAAGACGCCGGGCGAATGGGCCCGCGAGGGCGAGGCCCTGGGCGCCGGCGAGATCATGATCACCTCGGTCGAACGGGACGGCTCCCTCCAGGGCTATGACCTGGAGTTATGCCGCCAGGTATCGGACGCCGTCAGCCTACCGGTTCTAGGCATGGCCGGGGCCGGAAACTGGAAGCATTTCGTCGAAGGGGTAGAGAAAGGCGGCCTGTCCGCCGTGTGCACCCAGAACATCTACCACTTCACCGAAACCTCGATCGCCAGCGCCAAGAAATTCATGGAAAAGAAAGGTATTCCCGTCAGGCTATAGGTTTCGGGAATTCTGATACCGCCGGGAAACGGGACACGATGGTCAAATACTGCAAAACCTGCCTGATGCCGGACACGCGGCCGCGCATCGTCTTCGACGCCGACGGCGTGTGCAATGCCTGTCACACGGCGGCGGAAAAGGCGACCATCGATTGGGACGCGCGGCGCGCCGAATTCCTGGATTACGTCGAACGCTTTCGCCCCGAAGACGGCCCGTACGACTGCATCGTGCCCTGGTCGGGCGGCAAGGATTCCAGCGCCATCGCCTGGAAGCTGAAATTCGAATTCGGGCTGAACCCGCTGTTGGTCACGTTCTCGCCGCTGATGCCCAACGACATCGCCGTACACAACCGCGAGGAAATGTTGAAGGCCGGGTTCGACCACGTGATGATCCGCGCCAACCAAAAGGTTTCGCGCCATCTGTCGCGGCGCTTCTTCATCGAACGGGGCGATCCGAAAATCCATTGGAACGCGGGCGTCAATTCGGTGCCGGTACAGGCCGCCGTGAACTACAAGATCCCGCTGATCTTCTACGCCGAACACGGCGAAAGCGAATACGGCGGGCGGGTCCTGTCCGAAGAACACCGCAAGGTCCGCGACTTCGCCGAAGTCCTGGAACATCAGATCGGCGACGATCCCTATAACTGGATGGACGACGTGGTCGAGGAACACGACCTGGCGCCCTACCTGTACCCGGACCTGGGCGAGGTCGAGGAAGTGGGTGTGAAGGCCCTGTACTTCGCCTATTTCTTCCGCTGGTCGATGAAAGAAAACTACGACTACATCAAGGACAAGATCGACTTCCAACTGGCGGAAAACGGCCGCACCGATGGCACGTTCACCAACTTCGACAGCTTGGACGACAAGATCGACAATCTCTACTACCACATGCAGTTCGTGAAATTCGGCTTTGGCCGCGCCGTGCGCGACGCCTGCCGGATGATCCAGAACGGGCAGATGACCCGCGAGGAAGGCCTGGAGCTGGCGCGTAAATACGACGCCGAATTCCCCGCCACTTATCACGACGAACATTTGGACTACCTGTCCCTGAGTGAGGCCGAATTTCAGGAAACGGTCGACAAGCACCGCGACCCGAAAATTTGGGACCAGCAGGGCAATCAGTGGGTTCTTCGGAACCCCGTGGAATAACCTCAGGACGGAGCCTCGGCATGCGTGATTATCCTTGCGACCTGTGCGGCAGCGACGACTTGTCCGAAGTCGCCTGCGCCCCCGCCTATATGGCCGGGCGGCCCCTGCACGTCTGCAATTCCTGCGGGATGGTTCAGGTCGCGCATCGCAAAACCCCGGAGCAGGTCAAGGCGGCCTGGGCCGATGAAATGTACCGGGCCGACGAAAAGACCCGCCTGAGCGACACAACCTATACCGCCCGCATGCCCGCCGTGCATGCCCGCCAGACCTTCGCCATGGATTTCATCGACGAAGCGGTTTCCTTTCGCGGCAAAAGCGTCTGCGACCTGGGCGCCGGCGAGGGCGATTTCCTGGAAATGATCCAGGCCCCGGATTATGGCGCGGCGGATGTTTTCGCCGTCGAGCCCTCCGCCGCCAACTGCCAGATGCTGAGCGAACGCGGCATTCCGAACTACCTGGGCATTGCCGAGGAATATGTCGAACAGGCGGGCGACCGCGAAGGCACCTTCGATATCGTGACGATCATCTGGACGCTGGAAAACTGCCATTCCGCCAGCGACGTGATGGATGCTGCCTGGCGCCTGTGCAAACCTGGCGGGCATGTCGCCGTCGCCACGGGCTCGCGCATTCTGGTGCCGTTCAAAAAGCCGCTACAGTACTACATCGGGCCCAACGCCGACGTGCACCCCTATCACTTCTCGGCCAAGACCCTGAACGGCTACATGGCCCAGGCCGGCTTCCAGAAGACCGACGTCAACCGCTTCATTGATTCCGACTATCTGGTCATGGTCGGCGAAAAGACCG
>CAXGUG010000158.1:0-3883 GCA_964012715.1 uncultured Rhodospirillaceae bacterium
GGTTTCCTTTGAGACAGGGGCGGTCAACGCACCCGAGATGCTGTCGATCAGGTTGGCGACGAATATTGCACCGTCGCCGAACCGGCCCGTGGCGCGCCCGGCGGTGCGGGCATCTGCGTCGCGCCGGGCCTTATCCGCCAGGGCATGGACGAAATGGGCCACGGCATTGCGAATGCGCTGTTCGATGATGGGGGCGGGCAGGTCGACCAAAAGTCCACGCAACAGGTCGCGCGTGCGCGCCATGCCGTGGTCGAACTTGTCCCGAACAAGGCCGCCCAGGTCGACGCCCGGGTCGCTGAGGACCTGGGCGAGGAAGCGGACGTAGAACTCGCCCTCGGCTTTCGGGTCGAGCTGTTCGGCCAAAGGCAAGACCATCGCGGCAACCACCGGGCGAACCTCGGCAATAGGGGCTGAAGCCTCCATTTCGTCGAGAATGGCGATGCGCCGCCGGTTGATGCCGGCCATGCGGTATTCGAAGATCGCCGTCAGCAAAGCTTCACGCGTGCCGAAATGATAGTGCAGGGCCGCAACGTTTTTCTGACCGGCGGCGCGGTTGATCTCCCGCAAGGAAACGTTGTCGATCCCTTTTTCCGCGAACAGGCGTTCGGCGGCGAGGGTCAGTTTTTCCCGGGTCTCTGTCGGTGTCATGCTGAAACCTACCTAATTCACATGAATTAAATCAAGTGATTTATATGGCTCGGATAGAGCTCCAGGGGGATTCGACGGGCACTGTCGGAAGGGCCGTTGGGTCAGACGGGCCACCGGCATTTGTCGAGGGAGCCGCGAAATGGGCAAGGCTCATGCGCGCTATTATCCGGAAAGTGCAATCGATGTCCGAAAAACGCGGAAAAACACCGCCTGTGACTAGGGTCACATTCTCAGGCGCTAAACCAAGGCCTATTCTAGCCTTAAGACTTGTCCAGTCTGCCGATTTGCCCGGCGCGCAGGGGGAGGGGGAGTTTCAAAGAGTGACCGTGAAGCGGGTCGGTTTCCGTTCCTGGTTCAAGGTTGCGGGATCTGATCGTCGGCTTGCGGGGGTGCTCGCGGGTGGGCGCCGTCTTTGTATTTTCTCTGAACGAACCTGAAATAGCCTCCCTGCCTGGGTGCGGCCTTCGCGCCAGGTGAGTGACGGCATTCGAATACACATACAGCGTGAAACGCTGAATAGAGCACTAACGGGGTGTCGATGAAAAAGAAGTTCGTGCGGGATTTGAAATGCCGCGTTCTGCCCATGGTCGCTTTGGCGGCGTTCGTGAGTGGTTGTCAGACCGTTGACTTCGGAGCGGCGGCGCCTTCCGCCAGCACCGCCGAGGAAAGCGGCGTCTTCAAGATGATCAATCAGCCGCGAGAAGCCATGGCTTTGGTCAAAGAAGGCGAGAAGGCACTCGCCGAGCAGGACCTCGACAAGGCGCTCCGGATGTTCAGCGGCGCGTTGAAGCTCGACATCACCAATCCGGATCTGCAGTTCCTGAACGGCCTGACCTATCATCTGATCGGCCTGTCCAAGGATCGCACCAAACTGGAAATGGCCGAGCAGGGGTTGCAACTGGCCCTGAAATTCGACCCCAGCCACCTGGCGGCCCGCTATCAGCTGGGCCTTCTGTATATGGACCAGCGTCGTTTCGCGCTGGCCCGGGGGCATTTCGCCGCCGTCGCGTTGCATCGACCGGACGATGCCGCCGTGCTCTACAACTTGGCGGCCAGTTCCTACTACAGCCACGATCCGCAAATGGCGGAAGCGGCGTTGAATCAGCTATCGAAGGTATCGCCGGAAAGCGCCGCGGATGAAGACGTCCTTTGGGCGCAGGCATTGGTGAAGGCTGCGTTGAACGACAACGAGGCAGCAAAAGGCTACCTCAACGCTTTCCGAGAGAAGGAATCTTCGGTCGATCAGTCGCGCCAACTGGAGCGTCGCCTGCATTCCTGGCGCGGCTTCTATGACTACGACGCCAAGATCGTGCCGGCGCAGTTCGGCGGCCAGAGCGGCAGCCCTTATGGCAGCACCGGCAGCGACCCCTATGGCAACGCCAACCCCTACGGCACGCCGTCGTCCTCTTATGATAGCGGCGCGGCGGCACAAGGCGCCGGCCAGGAAACGGCGGGCGCCGGGGCTGCGCCCGTTCAGAATGATTCCTCGATGGTCGTCGTCGACGTCGTGATCATCGGCACCCAGGAAGACGTGCGCGAAAGCCGGGGCATCAACCTGTTGAACGGCCTGCAGCTTCAGTTCGGGAACCCGACGACGGGTGCTTATGGCTTCAACTGGTCGCGCAACAACATCAACGACAAGAACGACAGCGGCCTGGACGAAAACACCCGCACGATCACCAACATGATCGGTATCCCGGCGGTCACCTATTCGCTGAACATCGCGAATACCGCCAATTCGCGGAACGAGATCCTGGCCAAGCCGAGCCTTGTCGCGCAATCGGGACTGACGTCCGAGTTCTTTTCGGGTACGGAAATTCTGGCCGCTGCTGTTTCGGGCGGCGATGGCGATTCCGTGTCGGTGCAGAAAGAGGTCGGCGTGAAGCTGGCGGTGACGCCGGAAATTCTCGACGACGAATTCCTGCGCTTGCACGTGGTTGCCGAGCGGACCTTTTTGACCGACCCGGCAAGCTCGGTTCTGTTCGAATTCCGCCTGGATACCACCAAGACCAACGTCAATTCGACCGTGACCATGCGCTTCGGCGAAACCCTGATCCTGGGCGGCCTGAGCGAACGTGAAACCTCGAATGCGAAAGACGGTGTACCGGGGATTATGGATATTCCGGGCATCAACCTGTTGTTCTCGGAGCGTTCGGAACGCAATTTTGAACGTTCGATCCTGATCCTGCTGACCCCGCGGCGCCCACAGTACACGCGCCAGGCCGAGGACAATCGGAAGAAGACCCGTGGTCGGTTGAGCGAACTGGAACGGGATATCGAACGTCTGTCGAAACGTCATGAGGACTGGTTCACGCCGCGCCCGACGTTCAACGGGATCATCGAAACATTGAAGCAGCGCGAGTTCTTCGAAGAGTTCCGGTCCGGCGATTTCCGCATCAAGGCCTGGAACAACGATCCGAGCAACATGACCCATATCGCCAACATTCAAAAACGATTGGCGAGCAACTAATCCCTCTTGGAGTGGTGGGGGGGTGCCTGCATCTCCGTTCGACGCAATCCCACGAGATCGTCTAGGGAACGTCTACGCATGAAAAAGGTGAAATCGGGCCGCGGGCGGCTGTTCGCAAGCGCCATCATCGGCCTTGCCGCGCTGCTGGTCGTGGCGGAAGGCGGCATCGCGACGGGGCAGTCGGCGCCGGGCCAGCGGCCATCGGCGCCTTTGCCGCAAGAATCCGTAACTGCGACCTGGACGTTGCTGCCGGGCAAGGCCAAGGATTTGTCGATCAACGCCGCGGCCATTGCCTATGCGGCACAGGTCGATGGCGTGGCGCTTCGTTGGCGGGCGGCCCGCCAGAACTGGGCCAAAATGTCCGGGGGTTTCGTTCGGATCAGTGCCGCCGAAGGCAACCGCCCATGGGGTGTTACCCCCGATGGCAACGTGATGCGCTTCAATGGGCTGTGGTGGGAAGCGAAAGGCGACAAGGTCGCGGACGTCGCCGGGGATGCGCTGGGCAACGTGTTCATCGCCCGGCGGACGGGCGAGATCGAAAAGTGGGAGCCGCTATCGCAAAGCTGGCGTCCCGTGGCGGGCCCGAAGGCAGCGCGCATTGCCCTGGATATTCGGGGCAACCCCTGGGTCGTGGCGTCCGACGGCAGAATCTATCGCCGCGACAACGATAATTGGATCCCCATGCCGGGCCTGGCCCAAGACATCGCGTTGGGGGCTGACGGGTCGGCGGCGATCATCGATGTAAATCGGCGCTTGCGTATCCTG
>CAXGUG010000159.1:0-3688 GCA_964012715.1 uncultured Rhodospirillaceae bacterium
GGGCGAACGCCCAAGCCGATAAACGACAGGCCCGCCGCGTTGAGGATCGCCCAACCCATGTTGAGGGAGATCTGCACCATCATCGGCGGCAGGGCATTGGGAAAGATGTGACAGGCGAGGACACGGGCATCCGAATTCCCCGACAGCTTCGCCGCCTGGACGAAGCCTGCGTTGCGGCGGATGTTGACCTCGGCCCGGGCGACGCGGGCATAGAACGGTAGGTTGATGATCGCCGTGGCGTAGACGATGTTCTCGACCGTGTTGCCCAGGGCCGCGACGATCCCCATGGCCAGAACGAACAGGGGAAAGGCCATGATGGTATCGATGACCCGGCCCGAGATCTTGTCGAACCAGCCGCCGAAATATCCAGCGATGGACCCGACCACCGATCCGGCCATGAACGAGATCGCGACCGCGCAGACCGAGATCAGCAGATCCAGGCGCGTCGCGACGATGACCCGCGACAGCACATCGCGGCCTAACTGGTCCGTGCCGAACCAATGGTCCCAGCTGGGCGGCTTCAACGCCATCGCGGCATTGGTCTGGAGCGGATCATAGGGGGCGATCACCGGGCCGAAGATGCCCATGGCGATGATCAGCACGAACAAGGCGAAGGCCAGCATGGTCACCGGGTTCGACGTCAGCACATATCGGATGTGACGCCATTGGGTGCGCAGGCGGATCGGCCAAGACCGCTCGTCGGCGAAGGCGGCGGCAAGGATTGCGGTTTGTTGTTCAGACATTGCCATTGCCCCCTAGCTGTCCAATTGAATGCGCGGGTCGATCAGGGTGTAGAGGATGTCGATGATCAGGTTCAGGACCACGAACAACACGGCCATCGACAACACGAACCCCTGCACCGCCGCATAGTCGGAGACGACCAGCGCCTCAACCGCGTAGGAACCGATCCCCGGCCAGGCGAAAACCTTTTCGACCAGAACGTTCGCGCCCAGGGTGAACGAAAACACCATCCCGAGCGTGGTGATGACCGGCAGGACGGCGTTGCGGAATGCATAGGTTCCCAGAACCGTGCCGCCGGACAATCCCGCCGCCCGCGCGGTGCGGATAAATTCGGACGACAGAACCTGCAACATCGAGGCCCTAGTCATCCGCGCGATCGGCGCCAGGGTGAACAGGGCCAAGGTGATGGCCGGAAGCGTCAGTTGGCCAAGCGCCGCCCAGGCCGTTTCCGGATCGCCCGCGAGCAAGGCGTCGATCACGTAGAACCCGGTAATCGTCGGCGGCGCCAAGTAGGCGAAGTCCAACCGGCCGAGCGGCGACGGCGCCCAGCCGAGCAGGTAGTAAAACACGAACACCAAGGCCAAGCCGGTGAAGAAGGTCGGCAACGACACCCCGGCGGTGACGATGAACCGGCATATATGGTCGATCGGTTTTCCAGGGTGGGTCGCGGCCAGGACCCCCATAGGCACGGCCACGGCGACCGACAGCAACAAGGCGAAGAAAGTCAGTTCCAACGACGCGGGCAGGCGGCGGATCAGCTCGTCCGCGACCGGCTGACCGGTCGAGATCGAGCTGCCCAATTCGCCTTGCGCCAGGTCCTTCAGGTAATACAGGAACTGTTCCGGCAAGGGCCGGTCCAGGCCCAGGGCTTCACGGATTTGGGCGATGGATTTTTCATCCGCCGCCGGACCGGCGAAATACGCCGCCGGGTCGCCGGGCAGGGCCCGCGTCAGAACGAAGGTGACGACGATCACCCCGAACAACGCGGGCAAGGCCTGTCCCAAGCGGCGCGCGATAGTGCCGAGGCGGCTACCGGCGGCCATGGTCCTATGCCCCCGCCTTGCCGAACTTGCGGGCGTCGAGCTGACGATGGAACCAGTATTCGTACCCGGTCAGCGATTTACCCATGGCGGAATTCAACGTCGGCTGCCATAGGGGGATGCGCGGCACGTCGTCGAAGGCGATTTCCAAAAGGCGCTTGATCTTCGGCTCATAGGCCGGGTCCGAGACCTCCATGTGCAGGGCCTCGCCAACCAGCTTGGTGACTTCCGGGTTATCGTAGTTGGACGAGTTGAACAGGTGCCCCTTCAGATAGGCCCAGAAGAAGTAATAGTCGGGATAGTTCAGCCACCCACCGAAGTTTTCCAGATGCAGCGGCAGCTTCTTTTCGACCAACGCCTGGGACCGCCAATTGGCGCCGGGGATTTTTTCGATGGTCGTCTTGATCCCGACCTTGGCCAGGCCTTCCTGGATCAACAGGGCCGCCGGCTCCATCCAGCTTGCCAGCGACAGATTGATCGAGAACGGAACCTCGAAGCCGGTCTTGTATTTGGTCTCGGCCAGCAGGGCCTTGGCCTTCTCGTAATCAGTCATATAGGGGAAGGGTTGCGGCCAGACGATATCGGCGGGCGACGCGGACTTGCCACCCCACATCGGCACGCCCTGACCATAGGCCGCGACCTTGAAGATTTCTTCGTAGGGCACGGCGAAGGCCACGGCCTGGCGCACCTTCTTGTCCTGGAATGGTTCGAACGCCAGGTTCGGGCACAGGCAGTACAGACAGTTTTCAATCGGCGTGCCGACCACCGAGACATTGTCCTTGGCCGCCAGCTCCTTGGCGTCCTTGTCGGAGACGCCGAACGACAGGTCGACATCGCCGCGCTCAATCAGGGCCCGGCGGGTCGCCCCCGAAGGCACCTCGCGGACGATCACCCGCTTCACGCCCGGCAGGGGGCCGCTGGTCCATTTGTCGTTGCGTTCGTACACCAGCTGCTGACCCGGGTCCCATCGGGCGACCTTATAGGCGCCCGAACCCGCGGTGTTGCGATGTAGATACTCCGTCGCCCAGGGATCGTCCTTGGTCGCGTGTTTCTTGGCGACCTTGGAATTGATGATGAACGGCACCGGCACCGCCAGATCGGGCAGGGTCAGCTTTGACGGGCGCAGCAGGTCGATGCGGAACGTCTTGTCATCGACGGCGACGAACTGTTCCGGTTTTTCCAGGGAACCGGCTTTCATCTGCACCGTCGGGAAGCCGCCCAGCGAGACCGCGCGGTCGAGCGACCATTTGACGTCCGCCGCCGTCACCGGCGAGCCGTCGGAAAAAACCGCATCCTTGCGCAGCTTGAATACCAGGGACTTGCCATCGGGCGTCAGCTCCCAGCTTTCGGCGAGGTCCGGCTGGATCACCGAGTAATCGTAGCTGAGGGAGCCGTCCGGCATTTTCTTGGTGCCGAAAGACACAAGACGGTCATAGCAGTTGACCGAAATTTGATAGCTGGGGCGGTTGGTGCCCTTGCGGTGCAGGTCCAGGGAATTGAGCGTTTGCCCGATCACCACCACGGCCGTGCCGGCGGGGGCCGCTTCGGCGGTCGAGAATTTAAGGAACGGAAGAACATTTGCACTGAGCGCCGTTGCTCCTGCGGCTTTGATGAAATTTCTGCGGTCCATGGATCATCTCCTGATGAGCGCGCGGCTGAAGCCAGCCTGGCGGATAAATGAGCAACCGACCGATGCGCCAGATTGCATGCAAGATTGTATGCAAGGAGAATGCCAGGAATTTTTTTATTCAATTTCAACTAGTTAAGACCTCATCACCACCCTCGATGCAAAAAAATGCTCAAAAATTAACCGGCCATACAGCCGGAGCGCATTTTTTGTGCATTTGGGGGCGCTATTGCGCGGCGTCGGCGTTGCTGGCGGTTCGTTCCGCGGGGAAGCGAACGAT
>CAXGUG010000160.1:0-3680 GCA_964012715.1 uncultured Rhodospirillaceae bacterium
TTGAGGTTTCAGAATCCATAAATGCTTCACGATTGCGGTCAATACACCAATTTGGTATGTCACAACGCCTTAAAAAATCAAGAAAAACGGAGTATTCGGTTAGGAAGCGGTCGTGGCGGAATTGGTAGACGCGCAGCGTTGAGGTCGCTGTGGGAGAGATCCCGTGGAAGTTCGAGTCTTCTCGACCGCACCATCCTTGAATTTGCAGAAAAAATCCCGCCCCCTCGGCGGGATTTTTTGCTTTTCCGGGCGAAATTGTCATCATTTCCGGGTATGGTCGCTTCACGCGGGACGGAAGCGGCCGTCCGGCAATCACGCCATCAGCGGCAGACCTGAACCTCTGGATCGGAGACACTCCCCGTGAGCGAGCGCCCGGACGATACGCTTGAGGACGAGATCCCTGAGGCTGGCCCCGAGGAAAACCCCGAGGGCAAGCCCGAGGAGCCGATCGAGCCTGAGCAGGACGAGGTCGATGCCGCCGTTATCGCCGCGTTGGACACGGGTGATGCCGAAGGGCTGAAAGACCTTGTCGACGGTCTGCACTATGCCGACGTCGCCGATATCGTCGAGCGCCTTAGCTCCGACCGCCGCGAGCAACTGATTCAAGCCATCGGGCCGGAACTGGCGCCGGACGTTCTGGCGGAACTGGACGAGACCGTTCGTGAAGACCTGTTCGAGGCGATGGAGCCGGAACAGATCGCCGCGGTGGTTCAGGACCTCGATTCCGATGACGTGGTCGAGATCGTCAAGGAACTGGAAGACGAGGACCAGCAGAAGGTTCTGGAAGCCATGCCGGCGCCGGATCGGCGGCTGGTCGAACAGAGCCTGTCCTATCCGGAGGATTCCGCCGGCCGAATGATGCAGCGCGAGGTCGTGACTGTGCCGACGCATTGGACCGTCGGCGAAACGATCGACTACATGCGCGCCGCCGCCGATAACGAGACGGACCTGCTGCCGGAGTCGTTCTACGACATCTTCGTGGTCGATCCGGTGCATAAGCCGGTCGGCGCGATCCATCTGAGCCACCTGTTGCGCTCCAAGCGCCCGATCCGGGTCGCCGAGATCATGCAGACGGAATTGAAGCTTATTCCGGTCGAGATGGACCAGGAAGAAGTCGCGTTCCTGTTCCGTCAGCGCGACCTTGTGTCCGCGCCGGTGGTCGACGAGGCGCAGCGCCTGGTCGGTGCGATCACCATCGATGACGTTGTCGACGTCATCCACGAAGAACACGAAGAAGACATGCTGGCCCTGGCCGGTGTGGGCGAAGCCGACCTTTACGACGCCGCGATCGACACGACCAAGGCGCGGTTCCGCTGGCTGTTGGTCAACCTGTTCACGGCGATTCTGGCGTCGATGGTCATCGGCTTGTTCGAAACCACGCTGGAGCGGGTCGTGGCCCTGGCGATCCTGATGCCGATCGTCGCCTCGATGGGCGGCAATGCGGGCACGCAGACCCTGACCGTGGCCGTTCGGGCCCTGGCGACCCGCGAGTTGAGTTCGACCAACGCTGTGCGCGTGATCGGTAAGGAACTGCTGGTCGGGGGGATCAACGGGGTATTGTTCGCGGTGATCACCGGGGGCATCGCCTGGGGTTGGTTCCAAGACCCGATGATCGGGCTGGTCATCGGCATGGCGATGGTCGTCAATATGATCGTGGCCGGGCTGGCCGGTGCATCGATCCCGTTGATGCTGGACCGGGCAGGGGTCGATCCGGCGATTGCGTCCAGCGTGTTCCTGACGACCGTCACGGACGTCGTCGGGTTCTTTGCCTTTTTGGGGCTGGCGGCGGCGTTCATGCTGTAAGGCGTCCTGTTTACGTTTACGTAAACGTCAGCTACAGTTCCCCTTATGACAACGGAACAAACCCAATCGACGTTCGGTATCGCGCAGTTGGCCCGTGAATTCGGGGTTACCACGCGCGCCATTCGTTTCTACGAGGACAAGGGCCTTTTGACCCCAGAGCGGGACGGTCAGCGCCGGGTCTATGGTCCGCGCGACCATGTGCGCCTGCGCCTGATCATGCGGGGCAAGCGGTTGGGGTTCTCGTTGGATGAAATCCGCGAGATGATCGACCTGTACGACGTCGATCCGTCCGAGGTGTCGCAACTGCGGCTGTTCATCGACAAGCTGCGGGCCCGGCGCGAGCAACTGCGCCGCCAGCAAGAGGACATTCAGGAAACTTTGTCCGAATTGGACCGCCTCGAACAGCAGTCGAGCGCCCTCCTGGCCGAACGCGAACCACCGATGGCCAAGGCCGCCGGTTGATCTTCCTGCAAAATCGGGTCATGGAATGAACATGCCCGACCCCGAACGAACGGGGCGGGGTGGGAGGAAGCACACGTGATCAAGAACAATACGTCTTCGGGGCGCAGGAAACTGCGCGTCGCCTTGGGTGGTTTGGGTGCCGTCGGCCTACCGGTCGCCGAATGGTTGGATTCCGGGGAAGAGCCGGGGTTGGAACTGGTCGCCGTGTCGGCCCATGACAAGCCCCGCGCGGTCGAGCGCCTGGCCCATTTGAAAAACCCGCCGCAGGTTATCGATTTGGCCGATCTGGCGGATTCCGCCGATGTGATCGTCGAATGCGCGCCGCCGGAGCATTACATGGACGTCTGCGGCCCGGCGGTCGAGCAGGGCAAGATGTTGGTGACGCTTTCCGTGTCGCAACTGTTGCACCACATGGATTTGATCGACCGCGCAAGGGAAACCGGGGCCGCGATCATCGTGCCGACCGGGGCCTTGGTCGGTTTGGACAGCGTCCGTGCCGCCGCCGAGGGAAACCTGCAATCGGTCGTGATGCGTACCCACAAGCCGCCCGCCGGGTTCCAAAAGGCCCGCTGGGTGCAGGATCAGGGTATCGACCTTATGGGGCTGACCGAGCCGCGCCGCCTGTACGAAGGCACGGTTCGCGAGGCCGCCGACATGTTTCCCGCCAACGTCAACGTCGCCGTTGCGCTGGGCCTGGCGGGCCTGGGGCCGGATGAAACCCGCTACGAGGTCTGGGCCGATCCGACGATCACCCGCAATACCCATTGGATCACCGTCGAGTCCGATATCGTACGGGTCGAGATGAAAATCGCCGGTGAACCGACCCCGGAAAACCCGGCAACGGGCAAGATCGTGCCGCTTAGCCTGATCGCGACCTTGCGGGGGCTGGTCAGCCCCTTGAAGGTCGGTACCTGACGCACCACGTTTGCCCGCCGACGCGGCGGGTGTTAAGGGAAAGCGCCGCCGTTGATCGCCTTGATTTTCGGCTGCGCGCTTCCATCTCTTTAGAAAGGCTTCCATGACCCAAGACTCCGGTTCCAATTCGTTCAATCAGCTGATGGCCCGTTGGTGCTTCGACGGCTGGAAGGGCAAGATTCCACTGCGTTCCATGTTTTGGGGCGGCGGTGCCGTATGGTTCGTCGGCTACGGCCTGGAGCGCGGCGTGGTCAACCTGTTCCGGTTGCCCCAATCGCCGTACTACGTGGGGGAGCTTTACGTTCTCGACGCGCTGTTGCGCCTCAGCGAATGGATCTTGCTGGGGGCCTTTATCTGGTGGAGTGTCGGCGTCTGGCGATCCGCAGATCATGAGACGCCGGGCGTCTGGCCGACCACCGCCCGCGGCATGGTGGCCTTGCTCGTGATCGCCAATGCGCTTTCCGCTTATTCCGGATTAATGCGATGACCAAAGATACAAC
>CAXGUG010000161.1:0-3660 GCA_964012715.1 uncultured Rhodospirillaceae bacterium
GACCGCCAGCGGGCTGCCGCGCCGGGCGCCGATCATCATCTCATGATGGCCGGAGAATATGATCGCCAGGGCGAACGCGCCCTCGAGCCGGTGCAGGGTCGCGGCGGTCGCTTCGGCGGGGGCTTTCCCGCTCAGCAGTTCCTGGGTGATCAGGTGGACGATTACTTCGGTATCCGTGTCGGACGCCAGGTTGCAGCCCTTGGCGACCAACTCGGACCGCAGCTCTTTGTAATTTTCGATGATCCCGTTGTGGACGATCGCCACCCGGTCGGTGGCATGGGGATGGGCGTTGGCTTCGTTGGGAACGCCATGGGTCGCCCATCGGGTATGGCCGATGCCGACGGTGCCGCTGATCGGCTGTTCGGTCACGCGTTCGGCCAGGTTGGCAAGCTTGCCCTCGGCCCGGCGGCGGTCGATGGACCCATTGACCAGGGTCGCGATCCCGGCAGAATCGTAGCCCCGGTATTCCAGGCGCTTCAACCCTTCCAGCAGGATCGGCGCGGCTTCTTTCTTGCCGATAATTCCGATGATGCCGCACATCGCCGCTTAGTCCTTATTGTCTTTCTGGGCCTGCTTTTCGCGTGCCCGCCGGGTATTGAAGCGGTCGGCCCAGCCCTTGATTTCTTTCTGGTCCGCCCGGGTCACGGCCAGTGATCCGGCGGCGATATTCTTGGCTATGGCGCTGCCGGCCCCGGTGATGGCGCCGCTGCCGACGGTGACTGGAGCCACCAACGCGGTGTTGGAGCCGATGAAGGCCCCGTCCTCGATCACCGTTTTCGATTTGAAATAGCCGTCGTAATTGCAAGTGATGGTCCCGGCGCCGATGTTCACGCCTTTGCCGACCACGCTGTCGCCGACATAGGACAGGTGGTTGACCTTGGTCCCTTCGCCCAGGGTCGATGCCTTGATCTCGACGAAGTTGCCGATATGCACCCCGTCCGACAGGTCCGCGCCGGGGCGCAGGCGGGCGAACGGCCCGATGATCACGTTCGACGCCACCGTCGCTCCGTCGATATGGCAAAAGGCGCGGATTTCCACGTTGTCGCCGATCCGCACGCCCGGGCCGAACACCACGTTCGGGCCGACCGACACGTCGCGGCCCAATTGGGTGTCCCAACTGAAAAAGACCGAGGCGGGATCGGTCAGGGTGGCGCCGCTTTCCATGGCGCGGATCCGCAGGCGGGTTTGGGCGATGGCCTCGGCCTCGGCCAGTTCGACCCGCGAATTCACGCCCAGCACTTCGTCGGCGTCGCCGCGCACCACCGCCGAGGGCCGACCGTCGGCGCGGGCAATGGCGACCACGTCGGTCAGATAGTATTCGCCCTTGGCGTTGTCGTTGCCGATCCGATCCAGCCATTCCAGGGCGCGTGCGCCGTCGATCACCATCACGCCGGAATTGCACAGCCCGACCGCCAGTTGCTCGGGCGTGGCGTCGCGGGCTTCGACGATGCCTTCCAGGGTGCCGTTTTCATCGACGATCAGACGACCGTAAGGGCCGGGATCGGCAGGCTCGAACCCCAGCACGACTACGCCGGGGGCGGCAGGCGCGCGCCGCGCCGCCAGCATGGCGGACAGGGTTTCCGCCGTGATCAGCGGGGTGTCGCCGTACAGCACCATCAGGTCGTCCGACGGATGCGCCGCCAGGAATTCACGGGCCGCCAGCACGGCATGGCCGGTGCCCAGGCGGTCTTTCTGAACGGCGGTGGCGTGCGGTTGGGCGGCGGCTTCGACGTTCGCCATGCCCTCGCCGATGACCACGACCGTATGGTCGGCGCCAATTTCGTCCAGCGTTCCCAGAACATGGCCCAGCATGGGGCGACCGGCGACCGGGTGCAGAACCTTGGGCAGGTCCGACTTCATGCGCGTGCCCAGCCCGGCGGCCAGGACCACGGCGGTCGTTGTCGGTTTTCCGTCTGCTTGCATGAACGCTCGGGGGCCTTTAACAGTTCTCAGAAGCGGTGCCGGGATCCGGTTGAGATATTTGGATGGCGGGACCGCAAGTTGCCACAATATCTAGAGTGGTCCAAGTCACAGTTTGTTTCGGAATCTTGCAAGAGGAATATTCTATGTCGGCGGTTAACGAGCCCTTACCCCGGGCGGTGGTGTTCGATCTGGACGGAACGTTGGTCGACAGCGTGCCGGACATTCAGGCAGCGCTCAATTGGTTGATGGCGCGCGAAGGACGCCGCGAATTGGACCGGGTCGAAGTCGCGGGCATGGTCGGCGACGGGGTGCCAAAGCTGGTCGAGCGGGCTTTGTTGGCCACGGGCGGGTTTCCCGATGCGGGGCTGGAGCCGACGATCGAGATTTTCGCCGCCCATTACGAAGCCCATGCGGCGGCGCTGACCAAGCCATTTCCGGGCGTGATGCAGGCCCTGACGGACCTGCGCGATGCCGGGTGCCTGTTGGGGGTCTGCACCAACAAGCCCCAGGGGGCGACGGGGGAAATTCTCGAAGCATTGGACTTGGCGCCGTTCTTCAAGGCCGTGGCCGGCGGCGATACGGTGCCGGGGGCGCGCAAGCCAGATCCGCGCCATCTGATGCATGTCCTGGACGGCATGGGCACCCAGCCGTCGGAAACGGTCATGGTCGGCGACAGCCATAACGACATCAACGTGGCCAAGGCCGCGGGCGTGCCGACCGTGGCGGTCACCTTCGGCTATGCCCATGGTCCGGTGGATCAGTTGGGCGCCGACGTGCTGATCGATCATTTCGACGAACTGGTCCCGGCCCTGCGGAAATTGGCCGCGGGCTAAGCCTGAACCGGCGTCGCGTCAGGCTTTAACGGCTCGGGCGTTTCCGGCCTAGGAATCGGCGGGTTCCAGGTCGAAAGCGATGGAAACGCGCTTTTCATCGCTGGAGGCCACAGGGATGGTTTGATGACCGACATAGGACGGGAACATCACCATCATGCCTTCCTCGGGCCGGACCAAACGCAGCTTCGGATTGCCCTTGTCGCCGACCAAGTGGAAGGCCCGCCCGAACTCGATCCAGCCCTCGACGTTGTTGGTCTGGCCCTTGGCGGCGTCCTTCACGCTGGCCGGAAGGGCGGGGTAATACACCCCGGACAGCCAGGCCGTGGGGTGGAAGTGCACCAACTGCCGCCCGTCCCGGTCATAAACATTGCCCCAGCAACGAACGTTGAACGATTTCGGCGGATCGGCCAGGAACGGATGGTCCGGGTCGACCGGATGTTCGGCCAGGTATTCCTGGGCCATGGCCATGATCATTTTTTTCAGTTCCAGGGCCGGGCCGTGCTCGTTGCCGTCGAACAGCTCCATCGTGCCGCGGCCCTTTTCCATGGACCGGTTGGTCTTGAAGTAATTCAGGCTGGGATGATCCAGCAGGTATTGGACCAGGTCCTTGTTGAACGAGGCCATGGAATGATAGCCCGCGGGCGCGGCATGGATCTTGGTCTTGATCAGGCTGTCCAGGCCCAGCAGGTGGTCGGCTTCGTCCTTTCGGCCCAGGTCGTTAAGCGCCGCCGACTTCATCGACAGGGCCGGGGTCGGGTGCAGGCCCGCCGCCAGGGCCTTGTCGGCCTCGGCGATGGCTTTTTCCGGGTCGCCCGCGCGCATCCAGGCAAAGGACAGCTGCCCGTGCAGGTATTCGGCCTCCGGGTGGCTTTTCAAGAACTCCTCGGCCATGGCGGCGGCCGTC
>CAXGUG010000162.1:0-3586 GCA_964012715.1 uncultured Rhodospirillaceae bacterium
CAGGCGGCATAGAGGATCTGGAACCGGAAGACCTTGATCCCGCAGGTCGTGGATCCGGCGCAGCCGCCGATGAACATGATGAAGAAAAAGATCGGCAGCGCGAAATGTCCCCACAGGGAATAGTCGTCGGTGGCGAAACCGGTGCCGGTGATAATCGAAATGATGTTGAAGGTCGCAAGCCGCAGGGCGTCCGCCGGGTGCTTTTCCTGTTCCAGCCATAGCCATAGGGCGGTGATCACAACCACCGTTCCGACCGTCGCCAGAAACCATTGAACCTGCGGGTCGCGCGGCAGGGCCATGAACTGCCCCTGCAGAAAACGGACGTACAGAATGAACGGCAGGGCGCCCACAACCATTCCCGCCGAGGCGATGTAGTCGATGGCGGCATGATTGAAATGGCCCATGGAATCGTCATGGGTGGAGAAACCGCCGGTGGCGATGGTCGTCATGGCATGGGCGACGGCGTCGAAGCCGTTCATACCGGCCAGCCAGAACGCCCCCGCCCAGACGGCGGTCAGGGCCAAATAGATCACGCCGATGGTGCTGGCGATCTGGGCTGCGCGGGGCAGGGCCTTTTCCGATTGATCCGACGATTCCATGCGGAACAACTGCATCCCGCCGACCTTGAGCATCGGCAGCACTGCGATGGCCATGACGATGATCCCGATCCCGCCCAGCCATTGCAGCAGCGATCGCCACAACAGAATGCCCGGCGGCAGACGGTCCAGATCGGTCAGGATGGTCGATCCGGTGGTGGTCAGGCCGGACATGGCCTCGAAAAAGGCGTCGGTGAAGCTGAGGTCCCGTTCCGAGAACATGAATGGGATCGAGGCGAAGACCGTCAGCGAAATCCAGCTGAAGGTCGTCATGACGAAGGCCTGGCGGACGTTCAGCGTGCGCACGCCGCCGGTCCCGGCCATCAGCGCCGTGGCCACGCCGAGGAACAACGTCACCGCCGCCGATGCGGCGAAAACCTGCCAATCGGAATTGCCGTGAAACGCATCGACCACCGCGGGCACGCACATCACCAGGGCCAGCGTGGCCAGCAGCGTGCCGATGATCAGCAGGATTGGGCGGAAATCCATTCCGGTCCCTCGTTCAAACCCTCAGAAGCGAACGAGGTTTAGAGTATTTTTCACGCCGAGGGAACCGAATGGGCATCCATTCGTCCAACCAGAAAGGGGATCAGGGCCGGATCATCGCCAGGAACTCGCGCCGCGTCGTCGGGTCGTCGCGAAACGCGCCCAGCATGCGGCTGGTCACCATGGTCACGCCCGGCTTGTTGACGCCGCGCGTGGTCATGCATTGGTGGGCGGCTTCGATCACCACGGCGACGCCCTTGGGCTCCAGCACGTCGTTGATCGCATTGGCCACCTGGGCCGTCATCTTTTCCTGAATTTGCAGGCGCTTGGCATAGGCCTCGACGACCCGCGCCAGCTTGGAAATGCCGACCACGCGGCGATGCGGCAGATAGGCGACATGGGCGACGCCGATGATCGGCACCATGTGGTGTTCGCAATGGCTTTCCAGGCGAATGTCCTTCAGCACCACGATCTCGTCGTAGCCGTCCGTTTCCTCGAACGTTCGCTGCAGGATCTCGACCGGATCGGCTTCGTAGCCGGCGAAGAATTCCTCGTAAGCCTTGGCGACGCGCTTCGGCGTGTCGATCAACCCTTCGCGGGCGGGGTCGTCCCCGGCCCAGCGGATCAGGGTGCGAATGGCGTTCTCGGCTTCGGCGCGGGTCGGCTTTTCGCCCGAAGCCTTGGCTCCGTCGGCGGCGACTTTTGCGACACTCAGATGTTTCTTGGTGGTCACGGTCGGGTTTCCCGGTTCTGTTGTTCGTCGGTTCAGTTCAGGTTGACGCGTTCGTGCGGGCTGTCCAATGAAAACGCAGGCACGGCGACGTCGAAAAAGTCGCCCGAGGACCGGCTTTCCATTTCATAGGACCCCACCATCACGCCCGACGGCGTGGCAAGCGGCGTGCCGCTGGTGTACTCGAAGCTCTCGCCGGGGGCGAGCACCGGCTGTTCGCCGACCACGCCTTCGCCCCGGACTTCGTGGGACGTGCCCATGGCGTCGGTAATCCGCCAATAGCGGTTGAGCAGTTGGACCGTGTCCGCCCCCTGGTTTTCGATCCGCACCGTATAGGCCCAGACATAGCGGTTGTCGCCGGGGGTGGATTGTTCGGGCAGGAATTGCGGCACGACGCTGATAAGGATGTCGCGGGTTACCTGCGAATAACTATGGGGAGAGTCGGTCATGGCTTTCTTCGAGCGTATTCGGGCTTTGCGCCTGGTTGCTTGATTGATGTTCCCTGCGGCGCGCCCTGGCCCCGCAAAGCCCTAGTTTAGCCCTGCATATGGGGTGGTTGTCTACTCAGGCCAAGGGGCAGATGCCCGGAATCGGGTTCGAGACGTTCCGGATACCCCGAATCTTCTTGAATCCCTCGCCGGGCGCGATACGCTTTAGGTCCAAAAAATGTCACTCGAAGGTCGAATGAACGGCCCCTTCCTGCGAACCGCATACGCATCTGGGAGGTAACGATGACCAAATCACACAGCGGGCCCCGCGTCGCGGCGTTGGTGGGCCCTTACCTAAGCGGTAAAACATCCCTGCTTGAAGAAATCCTGCACCAATGCGGCGCATTGGACCGCAAGGGCACGGCCAAGGACGGCAACACCGTCGGCGACGCCGCGCCCGAGGCCCGCGCCCGGCGCATGTCGACCGAATTGAATATCGCCGGGGCGAGCTATCTGGACGAAGCCTGGACGTTCCTGGACTGTCCTGGTTCCGTCGATCTGCGTCAGGAGGCGCGGAATGCGCTGATGGTCGCCGACGCGGCGGTCGTCGTTTGCGAGCCCGGGCGCGACCGGGCCCTGACGGCGGCCCCGATCCTGAAGTTTCTGGACCGGCACCACATTCCACACGTGATCTTCATCAATAAAATGGACACGGCGGAAGCCAGCGTGGCCGAAACGTTGGAAGCACTGCAAAGCCTGTCCGACAGTCCGCTGGTGTTGCGGGAAATCCCCCTGCGCGACGGCGGCGAGATCACCGGCCATGTCGATCTGATTTCGGAGCGGGCCTTTCGCTGGCAGGAAGGAAAGCCATCGGAGCTGATGGAATTACCCGATAGTGCGCGCGATCGCGAGGAGTTGGCCCGCACGGAAATGCTCGAAAGTCTGGCCGATTTCGACGACGCCCTATTGGAAAAGCTGCTGGAAGACGTCGTCCCGCAGACCGACGAAGTCTATGGCCAGATGGCCAAGGTCATGGGCGACGGCCGGGTCGTGCCGGTGTTCTTCGGCTCGGCCGAACACGGCCATGGCGTGCGCCGCCTATTGAAAGCCCTACGCCACGAAACGCCCGGTGCGGCGGCGACCGCCGCCCGTTTGGGCGAGCCGACGTCGGCCAAGGCGGCGGCACGGGTGTTCAAAACCGTGCATGCCGGGGCGGCGGGCAAGATGTCGTTCGCGCGCCTGTGGTGCGGCGAAATCTTCGACGGCATGACCCTGGCGCCGGGTCGGGTCTCCGGCCTGTCCCGGGCCTTTGGCCAAAAGACGGACAAGCTGGCCAAGGCCGGCCC
>CAXGUG010000163.1:0-3516 GCA_964012715.1 uncultured Rhodospirillaceae bacterium
TCAGGGGATGATCGGGGTAAGCGGTGTACGGTATAGTCCGTCGGCACGTTCCTGTCAGCCGATGAATGCGCCGACGTCACCGCCGCCACCCGATTAAGGCCGATCCCGCCATGCGCCCGGAAATCCTGTTCCCGCTGTTCAAGCCCGTGACGACGCTTTCCGGCGTCGGCCCGCGCGTGGGCGCGCTGATCGAAAAGCTGTGCGGTGGCGATCGCCTGATCGACCTGTTGTTCCATCTACCCTCGAGCCTGATTGACCGCCGCTACGCCCCGAAAATCGCCGAGGCCGAGGCCGGACGCACCGCAACCCTGACGGTGACCGTCGGCCAGAATCACAAGCCCCGCAGCCGCCGCCAGCCGTACAAGGTCGAGGTTCATGACGACACGGGCTTCATGACCCTGGTGTTCTTTCATGCCCGCGACGACTACCTGTCCAAGACCCTGCCCGAGGGGCAAACCCGCGTGATTTCCGGCGTGGTCGAACGCTATGGCGATGCCCTGCAGATGACCCATCCTGACCATATCGTGGCCGAATCGGAAAAGGCCTCGATCATGCGGGCGGAGCCCGTCTATCCCATGACCCAGGGCCTATCGCCGAAAACCCTGGGTAAGGCTGCGCAGGCGGCGCTGGAGGCCACACCCGACATGCCGGAATGGCACGACCCGGCCTTGGTCGCCAAGGAAGGCTGGCCGACGTGGCAGGCCGCGATGAAAGCCCTGCACCACCCGGAAACCCTGGCCGATATGGCCCCCTCGGCCACGGCCCGCCGCCGCGCCGCCTATGACGAACTGCTGGCCAACCAATTGGCCATCGCCTTGGTTCGGCGCGACATGCGCAAGGTCGCCGGGCGGACCGTCAACGGCGACGGCGCCTTGATGGCGCGGATCACCGCCGCCCTGCCCTTCGCCCTGACCGCATCACAGCGCCAGTCCATTGACGAGATCACCCGCGACATGGCCGCCCCGGAACGCATGCTGCGCCTGTTGCAAGGTGATGTCGGCTCCGGCAAGACCCTGGTCGCCTTACTGGCCATGGCCCGCGCGGTCGAGGCCGGATCGCAGGCGGTGCTGATGGCCCCAACGGAAATCCTCGCCCGTCAGCACTTCGCCACGTTGGAGCCCCTGGCCCGCGCCGCCGGGCTGACCATCACCTTGTTGACCGGGCGGGAAAAGGGCCGCACCCGCGACGCCATCCTGGCCGGGCTGGCCGACGGCAGCACGCATCTGGCCGTCGGCACCCATGCCCTGTTCACCGACGACGTCGCGTTCCGCGACCTGGCCTTGGCCGTGGTTGATGAGCAGCATCGCTTCGGCGTGCATCAGCGCCTGGCGATTTCGGCCAAGGGCCGCAAATGCGACGTGCTGGTGATGACGGCGACGCCGATCCCCCGGACCCTGATGCTCACGGCCTACGGCGATATGGAATCCTCGCGCCTGACCGAAAAACCGCCCGGCCGCGCCCCGATCGACACCCGCGCCCTGCCCGCCGACCGATTGGACGAGGTCGTGACCGGCCTGAAACGGGCGCTTTCCACCGGGGCCAAGGCCTATTGGGTCTGCCCCCTGGTCGAGGAATCGGAAAAGGTCGATGCCGCCGCCGCCGAAGACCGATACGCCCATCTGAAACAGGTCTTCGGCGACCGGGTCGGGCTGGTCCACGGGCGGCTAAAAGCGGCGGAGAAAGATGCTGTGATGGCGGCTTTCGCCGACGGGCCGCTGCAAATCCTGGTCGCGACCACGGTGATCGAGGTCGGGGTCGACGTGCCCGATGCCACGGTAATGGTGATCGAGCATGCCGAGCGCTTTGGGCTGGCCCAATTGCATCAGCTACGCGGCCGGATCGGGCGTGGCGACAAGCCGGGCACCTGCCTGCTGCTCTATTCCCCGCCGCTGTCTGAAAACGGCCGGGCGCGTCTGAAAATTTTGCGCGAAACCGACGACGGATTCCTGATCGC
This sequence comes from uncultured Rhodospirillaceae bacterium, assembly GCA_964012715.1. GTDB lineage: Bacteria > Pseudomonadota > Alphaproteobacteria > Rhodospirillales > Casp-alpha2 > UBA1479. Next base: position 1,955 of record CAXGUG010000163.1, read on the forward strand.
CGAGGAAGACCTGCGTCTTCGCGGGGCCGGGGAACTGCTGGGCACGCGGCAAAGCGGCCTGCCGACGTTTCGTCTGGCCGATATCGCCCATGACGGCGACTTGTTGGCCATGGCGCGGGACGACGCGGCCCTGATTCTCAACCGCGATCCCGACCTGACAGGGCCGCGCGGGGCGGCCCTGCGGGTGTTGCTGTATCTGTTCGAACGGGATGCGGCGGCGCGGACCCTGCGGTCCGGCTAAAACGGAGTCAGGACTTCTTGTCCTTATTCTTCAACTCCGCCTGAACGTCGCCGGGGCGCTTGGCGATCAACGCAACCGGCGCGTTTTCGGCCTCGCGCATCACATCCACGCTCTCGTAAACCCGGGCCGAGGTCACCGGCTGTTGCTTCAAGGCATCAGGACGACGGTCCGGCGGCGTGACGATCCCACCTGAAATCACCATCTTGATGGCTTCCTCGACGCTCATGTTCAGACTGACCAGATCGGCCTTGGGCACGAACAGCAGGAAACCCGAGGTCGGGTTCGGCGTGGTCGGCAGGAAGATGTTGATGCATTCCTCTTCGGTCACGTTCTGGACCTCGCCCTCGGTCCGCCCGGTGATGAAAGCGATGGCCCATAGCCCGCGCCGCGGGTATTCGACCAGCACCGCTTCGCGAAAGGCGTTGGATTGCTGCGCCAGGACCGTTTCCAGGATCTGCTTGGTCGCGTTGTAGACGCTGCGGATCACCGGCATGCGGTTGAGGATGCGCTCGCTCAGCTTGATGAAGAACCGCCCCATGAATCCGGCGGTCAGCGCACCGATCAGGGTCAGCGACACAATCAGCACGAATAGTCCCAGCCCCGGCAAGGCGAAAGGCAGATAGGTCTCTGGGTTGTACTTGGCCGGGATCAGAGGCCGGACGGTGCTATCCACGAAGTGGATCAACAAATACGCCAGATAAAAGGTGAAAGTGACCGGCGCGGTGACCAGAATTCCGGCGAAGAAATAAGCCCGCATGCGCGGGAAGAACCCATTAGCCGAGGGTTCGGCCTTTGCGTTCGGGTCGGCCTGTTGCGTGTCGTCGCTCATGTGGCGGTTGCTTTCCCTAGCCAGTTATCCCGGGCTTTCTCAGCCCCAGGGCCCATCGCCCAGGAATTTCCTGAGCTGGGTATAGGTATCGTCCGGCAACTCTTCGGCAAGAAAATGGCCACAGTCGAGGGTGCCGCCGGTGACATTCTCCGCCCGCTCCCGCCATGCCGCCAGGACATCGAATTTACGCGCGACCAGTCCGCGGGCACCCCACAGGGCCAGCACCGGACAGGTCAATTTCTTTCCCGCCGCCATATCGGCGCGGTCGTGTTCCATGTCGATCGTCGCTGCCGCGCGGTAATCTTCGCAAGACGCGTGGATGGTCTCCGGCTTGGAGAAACAGCGCACGTATTCGGCCATGGCCTCAGGCTCGAACGTTGCGTCCTTGCCCTTCCATTGGCCCATCTTGCTGCGCATGTAGAACTCTGGGTCCGCGCCGATCATCCGCTCCGGAATGTCCGCCGGCTGGATCAGGAAGAACCAGTGGTAATA
>CAXGUG010000164.1:0-3466 GCA_964012715.1 uncultured Rhodospirillaceae bacterium
CGACGATGAACGGCGCGTTGTTCTGCTCCTTGGCTTTAAGGATATGGAGCATCGAGACCGGATGCGCTTCCGCCGGGTTGCCGCCGAAGGTGATGATCGACTTCGACTTGTGCATGTCCGGGAAGCTGTTGGTCATCGCGCCATAGCCCCAGGTGTTGGCAACACCCGCGACCGTGGTCGAGTGACAGATACGAGCCTGGTGATCGACGTTGTTCGATCCCCAGAAGGCCGCGTATTTGCGGAACAGGTAGGCCTGTTCGTTGCTGACCTTGGCCGAGCCGAGCCAGTACACGGAATCCGGGCCGGATTCCTTGCGGATCTTCAGCATCTGGTCGCCGATTTCGTTGATCGCCTGTTCCCAGGACAATCGCTTCCACTGACCGTCGACCAGCTTCATCGGATATTTCACGCGGCGGGGGGCCATCGCTTCTTCGCGCGACGCGGCACCCTTGGCGCAATATCCGCCGTTGTTGATCGGGCTGTCGAAAGCCGGCTCCTGGCCGATCCACAGACCGTCCTTGACCTCGGCCTTGATCGTGCAGCCGACGGCGCAGAACGTGCAGACGGACAGAACTTCCTTGATCTTGCCGCCCATCGACGCGGCTTGGACTTCGGTATTCTGAACCATCGAGATCGGCAGCGTCGCGGCCAGCGCGGCGCCCCCGGCGGCGTAACCGGACCGCTTCAAGAATGTGCGGCGGTTGACGGCGCCCGCCGACATGGCTTCCAGGGCCTTCGAGACCCGGGCCTTGTTCGGCGAACCTTCCGATTTTTTCATAAGCATGTTTCTCTCCCTTTCGCGGACTACATCCGCGCCAGCGCGTAGTAGCGCTTAACGTGGTCGGTCTCCCGATAACCGGCGGCGGGCTTGCCGCCGCTTTGGGGAGCCGATGCCTTGGCAGCGCGCCCGGACAGGCCCATGGCCGCGCCCGTCACGGCAGCGCCAAGACCCGCCATTTTCAGAAAGCGCCGTCGGTCGGCACCCTTCTTCGACTTGTCCTGCATTGGCGAAACCTCCTGTGTTTCCTCGAGTCCTAAAACGTTTGTGCACAAAAGTTTGTCGGTCGATTGGTCTTGCTCTTGGGCCTTGATGGGGCCTTTGCTTTGGTGGTTTTGCTTATTGTTTGGTGGACGACGCGCCGCAGCCCTGGGCATCGCCCCGGCAGCCGCGCGCCCTCAGGCGTTCGGTATGGGTATAGGCGCGCAGACTGTCGCCACGGCCCAGGGCGACCACGGTCAGCCCCGCATCGTCGGCCAGCCGCAGGGCCAGCGCCGTCGGCGCGGAAATCGTGACCAGCAGGGACGTGCCCGCGGTCATCGCCTTCTGCGCCATTTCATAGGAACAACGACTTGTCGCCAGGACGAAGCCGTCGCCGACCGAGACCTTGTCCCGGGCCATGGCGCCGATCAGTTTGTCCATTGCGTTATGGCGGCCGACGTCTTCGCGAACCATCTCGACGGTGCCGTCGGCGCGGGCCCAGGCCGCCGCATGCAGCGACTTCATGGTACCGTTCATCACCTGCATCGCGGGCAACATGTCCAGGGCGCGGACAATTGCCTCGACGGCAAAGGTCCGGCCACCCGGTACGGGGCGCACCGCGCGCACGGCTTCATCCAGGCTGTCGACACCGCACAAGCCGCAGCCGGTACGCCCCGCCAGATTGCGCCGCCGATCCTTCAGCGCCGCGAAGCGACGTGAAGAGATGCCAAGGTGAACGGCGACGCCCTTGGATGTTTCCTGAAACTGAATGTCGCGGACTTCCGCCGCGTTCCCGACGATCCCTTCGCTCAGAGAAAAGCCAAGCGCGAAATCTTCCAAATCCGCCGGCGTCGACATCATCACCGCGTGCGACACGCCGTTGTAGACCAGCGCAACGGGCACTTCCTCGGCGATGCAATCGGTCATGTCCTCGACCCGGCCGCTGGCCCATTTGCGCCCGTCGGCAGTGATCGAAACGGGAATTTGCGGCGGCTCGTCGTCAAGCCCCGCGCACAGCCCCTCCGCCGAAGCGGTCAACTCGACGGCTTCTTCCGGCTGGAACGGCGTTCCATCGCGGAATGCGGATTTCTTGGCCATTTGGCGCTCGACCTCCCAAAACGAACCTCCACAAATGCGTTTTTCGCACTTTGCGGAAATTTCGACACAAAACACATATTACGGAAGCCGGACGAGGCCCCGCAACATGTTCGTTCCGACATAACGCTTGGGTTTCCGCCCGCTGACGCCGGGACGGCGCGGCTTTACCGATAGAGTGCGGCTTCGCTTTCGAGGAACAGACGGGCGAAATCCGCGACCGCCGCATAGAACGGCTGTTCCGCGCGCGCCGCGACGGCGGCAAAGAACGTCGGCATCCAGGTCAGCAGATGTTTGCGGAAGAATGCCGGGGCTTGATCGCCTGCCGCTTCACCGCCCAACCGGCCGGACACAAGGCCGGCCATGACATCGCAAAGGGCCGAGACATGATCTTCCGGCTCAAGCTCTCCCTCGCGCTTGGCGATACCCAGAACGGCCAAGTCCTCACGCAAGTCGATCAGCGCCTGCCCGAAATGCGAGCCGGTCCGATGCACGGCGGCATAGGGCGAGGTATCCGTTTTCTCGGTCGCGGCAATAAATAAAGCGCCGTATTCCAGCTCCCCGCCCTCGACATCGATGGCGCGCGCCGCCGTGGCCAGGGCCGCAACGGCCTGCCCCAACGGCGAGTCGTCGCCTTCGAATTCGGCCAGGAAATCCAGGGTTTCCCGGCTGGGCGGGCCTTTGAACACATGGCCGATCAGGATATAGGCCTCGGCCCGTTCCAGATCTTCGTCGCTGACCATCGGGGCCATCCGTGTCGAGTTCGCGGTCATCACGCAGGCTCCTCGTCTTCCGGGGTAGTCACTTCGTCGTCTTCAGTAGCGGCGGCGATCGGCTCTTCATCCGCTGCGGCTTCGGCGACCTTGTCCGGGGCCTCATCCGGTTGCGCAGCCAATGCCTTGCCCAACATATCCTTGGCCGTCTCAGCAGCCTGAACCAAGAACGACACATGCTCAGGATCGTAATCGTTGAGGCCGTCCAAATTTGCGTAGACCGGATCGCTGCGCCAAAGCTTACGCAGGGCTAGGTTCTTCAATTCGTCGGGCACGCCTTCAGCCATGAAGGCGGAGAAATCGGAATCAGCGGTCAAGCTGTCGATGTCAGGCAAATCCAGATCCTCGGGCGGGACCACAGAGGCCTCTTGCGGCGCTTCCGTCGCAGCGGGAACCGAGGGCGCGGCTTCCGCTTCTTCTCGGTCCTGCCCGAGTTTCCGCTCAGACCAGCGCGCCAAGCGTCCGCTTTTTTCGGTTTCCGTGGACATCCGGCCCTCCCAGACCCTTCGTTCAGGCACCGACGGACGGGGCTTCCCCGTCACAGCGATACCTACTTTAGAACTTTTTGACACAAAAGACATAGAAATGCATTAATTCACATAATGATCGAACAACCGCC
>CAXGUG010000165.1:0-3388 GCA_964012715.1 uncultured Rhodospirillaceae bacterium
TGGCCGCCTGGAAAAGATCACCGAGGGCTGGCGCAAGGACGTGCCCGACTATTCGGTGATGGAAGGCGGCGGCGTCCATATCATCGACCTGATGCTGTGGCTGACCGGCGAAACGCCGACCCAGGTAACGGTCACCGGCAACAAGATCGCGACCCGCGACACCGGCTTTCAATACGACGACTTCATGGCCGCGACCTTCGCCTTCGCCTCCGGCGCGGTCGGGCGGATTACCGCCAACTTCGGCTGCGTTCACCCCCATCACCATGTGATCCGGGTGTTCGGCACCAAAGCGACCTTCATCTACGACGACCAGGGCCCGCGCCTGTTCCGCAACCGCGCGGATGGGGCCCAGGCAGAAAAGCTCGGCCTCGCCCCCCTGCCCGCGGGCAAGGGCGTGTTGATCCCCGATTTCATAAAGGCCATCCGGACGGGCGAGGACCCGGCCCCGGCGGCGATGCGGGAACTGGACCTGATCCGCGTTATCGCCGCCGCCGACCGCGCCCATGCCGCCGGAACGCCGCAACCCATCAGGACGGAAACATGAGCACGACCAAGCTGGATATTCCCTTCGGCCGCCCCTGGATCGAAGACGCGGAACGCGACGCGGTGATGGAGGTGCTGTCCGGGCACATCCTGACCCATGGCCCCAACTGCCACGCCTTCGAGGAAGGCTTCGCCAAGATGATGGGCGGCGGCTATGCCGTCTCCACGTCGAGCTGCATGGCTTCCCTGCATCTGTCGTGGATGGACCTGGGCGTCGGGCCCGGCGACGAAGTATTGCTTCCGGCCATGACCCATGTCGCGACCGCCCATGCGGTGGCCCTGACCGGGGCGACGCCGATCTTCGTCGATGCCGAGCTGACTTCGGGCAACATGGACCTGGATGACATGGCGGCCAAAATCACACCGAAGACCAAAGCCATCGGCATCGTCCACTACGCGGGCATCCCCATCGACATGGTCAAGGTCATGGCCCTGGCCGAGAAACACGGGTTGAAGGTCGTCGAGGATTGCGCCTTGGCGGTCGAGGCCCGGGTCGATGGAACCCATGTCGGCCTGTTCGGTCATACCGGCTGTTATTCGTTCTATCCGGTCAAGCACATCACCTGCGGCGAAGGCGGCATGCTGGTGTCCAAGGACGCGGAAACCGTGAAGCGCATCGGCGAATTCCGCGCCTTCAACTACGACCGTTCCGGCCCCGGGCCGAAGGTGCCAGGGCTCTACGACGTCAAGGGCCTGGGCATGAACTACCGGATGTCGGAAATGCAATCGGCCCTGGGTCGCGTGCAGCTGACGCGCATCCCCGAGATCATGCGCATCCGCGAGGAAAACTTCCGCGCCCTGCAAAAAGGCCTGACCGCGATCGACGGTGTCCACGTCCTGGACAGCGCCGAGGACCGCCTGAAATCCAGCTTCTATTGCGTCGTCGCGGTACTGACCGGCGATCTGGCCGACAAACGCAACGACATCGCCTTGGCCCTGAACGACCGTGGCGTCGGCACGTCGATCTACTACCCCCACCCGATCGGGCGGCTGAAGGTCTATCAGGAGATGTACGGCTACGACCCGGACGGGTTCAAAGGCGCCGCCGCCATTGCCGACAACGGCATCGCCCTGCCCTGCGGCCCGCATCTGGGCGTCAAGGACATGGAGGACATCGCGTCCTGCATGGCCGAGGTCGTGGCCGCCGTCGGCTGATCGGGTGGCTTAGTCCTGCAGATAGCCGACCGGGGAAAACCTGGGCATGAAGCGCGCGAACAGCTCGCGATTGCTTGCAGCGAATTTTTCGCGGATGGCCTGGGCCTGATCGTGGGTCAGAAGGTTCTGCGCAGCACCGCGCTCTTTAGGGGCTTTGATGCTCAGAATTTTCTGAACTTCCTTGGCGATTTCAGGGGCGAACGTGCGATTGATTTCAACCTGCGCCGGCAACAGGCGGGCGTCGAGGCTGGGGTTGAAGACGCTGAGGTCTGCGCCGCTGATTTTTTCGTCCACGCCCATCGCATTCAGCAACCCATGAACGAAATCGTCTAGCGGCTGTTCTTCGGCCGCGTAAGCTTGGCGCTCCAAGGGAAAAACCTTGATGTTGTCTTCACCGAATACCTGGGCATAGGCATCGGCCACCGGCAACCAGTCGAACGCATCGATTGGAAATGCCGCGTAATAGTCGTCGAATTCCTTAGTGCCGCTGTTCTGGACGTGCAGGCCGTACAAGGATTCGACGTAGCTGACTTGGTTTCGGACCATCATCAGCACGGTGGTTTGAAAGCCGTCGAAAAGCTTACCGCAGAACTGCGCGCGGTCTTCAAAGATGCTGGGCTCCCCGGCGATGTCGCTGATATGCGTCAGACCTTCGTCGGTGACGAAATAGCCGCGCACATCTTGCCCTTCACCTTCGCCCTTCAACACGGGCGTCAGGTGATAATCCCTGAGACGGTTACAGAACACGTCGTTCCACCGCGGACGGGACAGGCCACGACGCAGTTCCTTGTACAACCGCATCAGCGGCTTGACGCCGCTGCGCTTCATCGCCTCGTAAGGAAGACGTCCGGGATAGACGAATTCCGTTTCGATCAAGGTCGACGCGCAGCGGGGCAACCCGATGTGGAGATAGATATTTTTCACCGCTGTCTCGCCTCGCCCTCAACCCCGATACGTTATCTCAGGCCCACGCATATCCGATACGGTGAAGCGGAACAAGGCACCCAACCCTTAACCCTGGCGCGCCAATTTCGCCAAGTCGTCCCGCAAGGACGCAACGACCGGCGCCCATTCCTGGCGCACCGCACATGAATAAATGACATGCGACCGATACCATGGCGCTATCTGCGGATGCGCAAGGTCCAGGTCCGGATAAACCCACCACCGCCAATCCGGAACCTTATAGGTCGGCAGCCAAACCGGGCGGTCCATCGCCGCCGCCAGGTTGGCGAAGGCGCTATCGACGGCGATCACCAAATCCAACTCGTCGACCAGGGCGGCCGATGCTTCCAACGCATCCCGGGCTTCCATCTCGGCCCCCAAGTCTTCGATCAAGCCCTGGGCCGCCGCCGCATGGACCGCATCGCGCCCATGATGCATCTGGACGGAGAAGAAACGCACCCCGGCTTGCTTCAGCTCCGTGTCCTCGATCAACGGCTGCAGGGCGGCGAACGGCACCGATCGTTCGAAATCCCGAACATGATCCGGATTTCCCTGCCAGCTGATCCCGACCTTCAACCCCCTGTCGCCGCCTAATCGAGCCCGCCAGAAATCCCGTTCCTCGGGTCGCGACGCGATATAGCCCGGCGGCGGCATGGTCGCCGCATCGGCCCCGAACAGGCGCGGCAGGCAGAACATGTTGATCCGGAAATCACAGGCCGGAAGCGGGTCGTCGATTTCCGAAATCTCC
>CAXGUG010000166.1:0-3335 GCA_964012715.1 uncultured Rhodospirillaceae bacterium
GACCCCAGGAAGACGGAGACCGCGACGGTGTCCAGGAGGTAATGACCTGTTGGCGGGGCGGCGTCGCGCGGAGGCGGGGGAGTCGTCGTCAGCGAGAGCATGACGACGTCCTTCGTCTCGTTGGACGCCGGCGTTAGTGCCACTGTGGGCGCCGGCGTTGGCGCCGGCGGGGACCGGACGGCTAGATTGCTTCTGACCCACGTTCGCCCGTGCGTACGCGGATCGCTTCTTCCACGGGGATGATGAAAATCTTGCCGTCGCCGATCCGGCCGGTTTGTGCCGTCTGTTGGATGGCCTCGACAGCCGGGCCGACCATGTCGTCATCGACGACCAGTTCGATTTTCACCTTTGGCAGGAAATCAACCACATACTCGGCCCCACGATAGAGCTCGGTATGGCCTTTCTGACGGCCGAAGCCCTTGGCCTCGACCACTGTGATCCCTTGCAGGCCCACCTCGTGGAGGGCCTCCTTCACCTCATCGAGCTTGAACGGCTTGATGATGGCTTCGATTTTTTTCATCGGTTCATTTCCCTTGGGGTTTTCCCCCCTCCAGAAGAGTCGGATTGAATTCGGGAAGCCGCCGTGTTCGGCGCGACAGCCTTCCTTTCCTCGTCCGCCCCTCTATAGCAGGAGGCGTGCCAATTCCGGGCGCAGATAAAAATCCGCCCGATTCAAGGAGTTATGGTGCAATTTTGGGAGGGGAAGTCAATCGTTCCGAGGTGTTTAGTGATGAAAAAAACACCAATTGCTCAAACATTAGGCATGGAAAAAGAGCATGCCGGAATGGGCGTCATTTTCAGGCCCGTAAAGGCGGTCTCAATAACGGGAAACGGCGGCACGAAGATCGCGCCGCCGCCTTACTGATACCCGCTTGGAGAGCTTGAAAAGCCTTAGTCGCTCAGGCATTCCCGAATGCGCTCCATGGCCTTCAGGATGTTCTCCTTCGAATTGGCGTAGGAAAACCGGATATAGCCTTCGCCATGGGCGCCGAAGCTGGTGCCGGAAATGATCGCGACCCCGGCCTCGTTCAACAGCTTGTTCTGCAGTTCCATGGACGACAGGCCCGTGCCCTCGATATTCGGGAAGGCATAGAACGCGCCGCCCGGTTCGGCGCAGCGAAAGCCCGGAATCTGGTTCAATTCGCGCAGAATCACTTTACGGCGTTCGTCAAAAGCCTTGACCATCTCGGTAACCGCGTCCTGCGGCCCGTCGAGGGCCGCGATGCCCGCGAATTGAGCAGAGGCGTTGACGCAGGAATTGCAGTTGATGGCCAGGCGCGTCACCGGTTCGACCATCGATTTCGGCCAGACGCCATAGCCCATGCGCCAGCCGGTCATGGCATAGGTCTTGGACCAGCCGTCCAGCAGGATCACCCGGTCGCGCAGGTGCTCGTATTCCAGCAGGCTGACGTGCTCGCGCCCGTCGTACAGCATCCGGCAATAGATCTCGTCGGACATAATCGTGACGTGCGGGTGCTTCATCAGCCCCTCGGCCAGCTTGTCCATTTCCTCGCGCGGCACGGCCCCGCCGGTCGGGTTGGCGGGCGAATTCAGGATGATCAGCCGCGTCGCCGGGGTGATCAGGCTCAACACTTCCTCGGCCGAGAACGCGAAGCCCTTGTCTTCGTGCAGCGGCATCGGCACCGGCTTGGCGCCCGTGAACTTGATGACGCTCTCGTAGATCGGGAAGCCCGGGTTGGGATAGATGATCTCGGCGCCCGGCTCACCCAGGGCCAACACGGCGAAGAACATGGTGACCTTGCCGCCCGGCACGATGATCACGTCCGCGGGGTCGACCTTCACCTTACGATGGCGTTCGATGTCGCGGACCACGGCTTCGCGCAGTTCGGGGATGCCGTTGGCCGGGGTATAGCCGTGATGGCCGTCGCGCAGCGCCTTGATGGCGGCCTCGACGATATGGTCCGGGGTTTTGAAATCCGGCTGGCCGATCCCCAGGTTGATGATGTCCTTGCCCTGGGCGGCGAGGGCGTTGGCCCGGGCCAGAACTTCGAACGCGCTTTCCGTGCCCAGACGCGACATGGCGGCGGCCATTTGAACCATGGATGTGAACTCCGCTTGATGTTTCTTGTGTTTATGGACCTGTGCGGTCCGTTTCAGGTTGCCGCACTGTATGGTACAGGGCGGGAAGGAGGCAACGGCGATGAATGAAACGAACCTGACGGCGGCGGGCAACCTGTTCGCCGACCTGCCCGATGGCAAGGGGCAGGAAGTCTTCACCCGGCTGGCCCAGGGCGGGGCCTTTCGGTTGGAGCGCATCGTCTCGACCGGGCAGGCTTCGCCGCCGGGAGAATGGCCAGACAACTGGTACGACCAGAACGACGCCGAATGGGTGATTCTGCTGTCCGGCGCGGCCGACTTATTGATCGAGGGCGAGGCCCAGGCGCGACACCTTGAACCCGGCGATTTCCTGCTGCTTCCGGCCCGTTGCCGCCACCGGGTCGAGGCCACGGCGGCGGGCCGGGAAACGGTCTGGCTGGCGCTGCACTTCAGCCCCGGCGAAGCGGCGGAATCAGATTAATCGGCAACCGCTCACGCATGGCTTGACGCGGGCCGGACAGAGGATTACACAAGGCGCTCTTTCGCGGGCCGCGCTTTCCAAAACAGCGGCCCCAGTGGTCCCACAAAGGGGCCCGAATGGTGGCTGTAGCTCAGTTGGTTAGAGCATCGGCTTGTGGTGCCGAGGGTCGTGGGTTCGAATCCCATCAGCCACCCCATTTCCTCCCTTATCTAATGTTTCCCATGGTCACGGGCGGCGGGCTGCGTTTAAGCTGCCTGCCATGGCGCGGCGGTTCCGTCGCGCGTTCAAACAAAAACCAAGCCAAGACCCCAAAAAAGACCAAGGAAACATTCCATGTCCAACGATGCCTCGGCCGCTGCGGCCGGTGATCTTTCACCTGAACATCAGGATTTGGCCGTGCGCCTGTGGGCGGCGCGGCGGGACGGCGGGAGCGTCGATCCCACGGGCGTGACGCCCCCGGCCGACAAGGCCGCCGGTTACGCCGTGCAGGCCGTCGTGTTCGCGCAAAGCGGCGAGGCTGTGGGCGGCTACAAGATCGGCTCGTCCAGCAAGGAATCTCAGCAGAAGTTCGGCACCGACGAGCCCTGGGTGGCGGCGATCCCGCGCTCCCTGGTGATCGAGGGCCCGGCGACGATGACCATCGACCCGGCCCATACCCCGGCGCTGGAAGGGGAATTCGCCTTTCGCTTGGGCAATGACCTGCCGCCGCGCGACGAAGCCTATACCCTGGACGAAGTGAAGGCCGCGGTCGACCTGGTCGCCGGGGCGATCGAGCTGGTCGGCACCCGCTATGTCG
>CAXGUG010000167.1:0-3179 GCA_964012715.1 uncultured Rhodospirillaceae bacterium
TTCTTCCAGCTTGGTCACGACATGCAGGGACTGGGCGTTGTGGTCGAACCCGCCGTAGGGGGCCATGACTTCGCGCAGCGCGTCCTCGCCCGCATGGCCGAACGGCGGATGACCCAGGTCGTGGGCCAGAGCCAGGGCTTCGCCCAGGTCTTCGTTCAGGTGCAGGTAGCGGCAGATCGAGCGCGCGATCTGCGACACTTCCAACGAATGGGTCAGGCGGGTGCGAAAGAAATCGCCCTCGTGGTTGACGAAGACCTGCGTCTTGTAGGCCAAGCGGCGGAATGCCACGGAATGAATGATGCGGTCGCGGTCGCGCTGAAAGGCGCCACGGGTGGCGCTTTCCGTCTCTGGATACAAACGGCCGCGCGAATCCTCGGACCGGCAGGCATAAGGCGCCAGCGGAAAGGCGGAATCTAGGGATCGCCGGTGGGTATCGATGGTATTCTCCTCCTGCGGGGCGATAAGGGGTGTGAAACGACAAACCCTCAAGCGCCCTGCCCGGGAGAGTATAACGGGTAAGCGGGAGGTCAACATGCTCGAAGTCAAAAGATTGTCGCTGGACGACGCACGCCTGATGATCCGCGGGGCGACCCGCCGGGCCAAGGCGATCAAGGTGCCCATGGTCATCGCGGTGACCGACGAATCGGGTCACCTGATCGCCTTTGAACGGATGGACGGCGGCAAGATTCTCAGCACCACCCTGGCCGTGGACAAGGCCATGACCGCTGCCGTGTCGCGCAAGGGCACGCACGAATACAACGCCGCCGCCCTGCCCGGCGAACTGACCTTCGGCATCCATACGGCGTTGCAGGGTCGGTTCTGTATCGTAGGCGGCGGGCGGCCCGTGGTGGTTGGTGGCGAGGTCGTGGGCGGCATCGGCATTTCCGGCGGCGCGCCGGAACAGGACATGGACGTCGCCCAGGCCGGGTTGGACGCCTTCTCCAAGTCGCTGGTGAAACCGGCGGCGGCAAAACGGCCCAGCCAGACGACCCGTCGTAAAAAATAACGCGGCCTGTTGGATTTTGGCGCAAAGACGCCTAGATTCAGGTCAACGCTCAATCCTCTTTTTGCATGGGGTATCAAACCATGGCCGACGGCAGCCACCTGTCGCCCGACGAGGGCATCCTGATCACCGAAAACGCAGCCAAGCGCATTGGCCTGTTGAAGGACCAGGACGGCAACCCGGACCTGATGCTGCGCATCGCCGTTTCGGCGGGCGGGTGCTCGGGCTTTTCCTATGGCTTCGACCTGGACGACAAGGTCAACGACGACGACCTGCTGTTCGAAAAGAACGGCATCAAGGTGGTGGTCGACGAGACGTCGCTGGAACTGCTCAAGGGCTCGGAACTGGATTACAAGGAAGACCTGATCGGCTCCTACTTCCAGATGTCCAATCCCAACGCCAACGTCACCTGCGGCTGCGGCAGTTCATTCGGGGTTTAACCGGCCCGGGAAATTTGTGTTAGGAGAGAGGCCCGCCCAAGCGGGCCTTTTTTCATCGGGAGAGCCGCCTTGAAGATAGCCACCTGGAACGTCAATTCGATCAAGGCCCGCCTGCCCCGCGTGCAGGAATGGCTGGCCGAGTTCAAGCCCGACGTGGCCTTGTTTCAGGAATTGAAATGCGTCGAGGAAGCCTTTCCCCGGATGGAGATCGAGGACCTGGGCTACAACATCGCGATCTCGGGGCAAAAGACCTACAACGGCGTCGCGATCCTGTCCAAGCACCCGATGTCGGTCGAGATGACCGCCCTGCCCGGCGACGACAGCGACGAACAGGCGCGCTATGTCGAGGCCGTGATCGAGACCGCCAACCCGGTCCGCGTCTCCACCATCTACCTGCCGAACGGCAACCCGACGCGCAACGACGACGGCTCGGACCATGAAAAATTCACCTATAAGCTCGGCTGGATGGACCGCCTGGTCACGCGGGCCAAGGACCTGTTGCTGAACGACGAGGCCTTCGTCCTGGCCGGCGATTATAACATCTGCCCGACCGACGCCGACGTCTACGACCCCGTGCGCTTCGCCGACGACGCCCTGTGCCGCCCGGAAAGCCGCGCGCGCTTTCGCACCCTGCTGAACCTGGGCCTGACCGAGGCCTTTACCGCCATGAACCCGGGCGTGCATCAGTACAGCTATTGGGATTACACCGGCGGGGCCTGGCAAAAGGACAACGGCCTGCGCATCGACCACCTGTTGCTGTCACCCCAGGCCGCCGACCGATTGACCGCCTGCGGCATCGACAAGACCCCGCGCGGCAAGGAAAAGCCGTCCGACCACACGCCGGTGTGGATCGAGTTGGCGGACTAAGCCACGCGCCCTGCCGGGCCCCTCGTTACGAGCATAAATCCGGGAAAAGCGCGGCGAAGTTCGGGTCGACGCAGCCGTCAGGCTTGACCTTTGCCTTGGCCGGAACTACCGCCGACGGTTTCTTGCCGGGCTTCCCAAGGATCAAGGTGTTGCGGAGAAATTCAATGACATCGACGCGGGATTGCGCGGTGACTTTCTCGTTCGGCACCAACCGGACGTGGCGGTTGCGGTGGTCGTAAGTGTCGACTTCGTAAAGGCCGTCCCAGCCGTGATAGGCGCCTTCGTAGACGATCAGGCGCACGTCTTTCCGGTCCCGCGAGATCGCCTTATTGACCATTTCTTCGCATTGCCAGACCTTGGCGACGTAGTCGTTGGTGCCCAGGAACACGGCGATGGGATGATTGGGCCCGAAGCTCGGAACCGACGTCAGCTCGCACGGCGGGTAGAACACGACATGCGCCTTTAACGTCAGGCCGCCGCCTTTGCTCTCGTCGATGATGGCGGACTCCAGAGCAATCTCCGCGCCGTTTGACCATCCCATAACGCCGATCCTGTCCTTATCGACCTTGGGATGGGTCGCGATCAATTTCATCGCGTCGACGACATCCTGGTAATCCCCCGGCGGAGAGCCCCTTTCGTAACCGCGGCCGGTGAAATAATCGACATTGATGCTGGCGATGCCGTTCTCGGCGAAAAATTTCGCCCAACTGTATTGGCGATCACCGCGCCCGCCCGTGCCATGCATCAGCACCATGGCGGGAAACGGCCCGGAACCACCCTCGGGGATGGTCACATCGCCATAAAGCGTGACGCCCCCCTGCGATTCGAAAGATACGTTCCCGGTCTCCCCGTCCAAAAGGCTGGACGTC
>CAXGUG010000168.1:0-3152 GCA_964012715.1 uncultured Rhodospirillaceae bacterium
CCTGAACGTCGATAAATTCGCGCCGCGCCTGTCGTTCTTCTTCGCCATTGGCATGAACTTCTTCATGGAAGTCGCCAAGCTGCGCGCCGCGCGCCTGTTGTGGTCGGAACTGATGGCGCAGTTCGAGCCGCAGGACCCGCGCTCGTCCATGCTGCGCACCCATTGTCAGACCTCGGGCGTCAGCCTGACCGCGCGCGATCCCTATAACAACGTGATCCGCACCACGGTCGAATGCATGGCCGCGGTTCTGGGCGGCACGCAAAGCCTGCACACCAACGCCCTGGACGAAGCGATCGCCCTGCCGACGCCGTTCTCGGCCCGCATCGCCCGCAACACGCAGTTGATCGTGGCCGAGGAAACGGGCATTCCGCAGGTCATCGACCCGCTCGCCGGCAGCTACTACGTCGAAAGCCTGACCGCCTCGCTGGCCCAGGCCGCGCGCGAACTGATCGCGCAGGTCGAAGAACTGGGCGGTATGACCAAGGCGGTCGAGGAAGGCATGCCCAAGCGCGTGATCGAGGAAGCCGCCGCCCGCAAGCAGGCCCGCATTGACCGGGGCGAGGAAGTGGTCGTCGGCGTCAATAAATACGCCCGCGCCGAAGAAGACGATCTCGACATCCTGGACGTCGATAACGCCGCCGTCCGCGACAGCCAGATCAAGCGCCTGCAGACCATCCGCAACACCCGCGACGATGCCGCCTGTCAGGCCGCGTTGCAGGCCCTGACCCAGGCCGCCGAAAGCGGCGAAGGCAACCTGCTGGAACTGGCGGTCGAGGCGACGCGCCGCCGCGCCACCGTCGGCGAGATTTCCGACGCGCTGGAAAAAGTCTATTCCCGCCACCGGGCCGAAAACCGTTCGATCTCGGGCGTTTACGGCGCGGCTTATGAAGGCGACGCCGGGTTCGAGAAAATCCGCCAGGACGTCGCCGCCTTCGCCGAGGCCGAGGGTCGCCGCCCGCGTATGCTGGTGGTCAAGATGGGGCAGGACGGTCACGATCGCGGGGCCAAGGTGATCGCCACCGCCTTCGCTGATATCGGCTTCGACGTCGACGTCGGCCCCTTGTTCCAAACCCCGGAAGAAGCCGCCCGCCAGGCCATTGAAAACGACGTGCATGTGATCGGCGTGTCGTCCCAGGCCGCCGGCCACAAGACGCTGGTCCCGGCCCTGATCGACGAGCTGAAGGCCCAGGGCGCCGACGACATCCTGGTCGTCTGCGGCGGCGTCATCCCGGCGCAGGATTTCGACTTCCTGCGCGCCAAGGGCGTGGCCGCGATCTACGGCCCCGGCACCAACATTCCGCAGGCCGCCGCCGAGATCATGGACATCATCCGCGACCGGCCCCTCGCCGCCGAATAAGATCATTCCGAGATACGAGGGCCGAATTCGGCACGAACACAGGCCAGGAATCAAAAAAGCGAAGCCCGTCCCGACGATAAATCGGGACGGGCTTTTGTTTGGATTGACGATGCCGGGCGCCTTCAGGCGATGGCGGCCATGCCGTTGGGGCGCGCGGCTGTTAGAGGGCCTGGGTCGGGCGGCGGTCGCGGTGCCGCCATTGGCGGACCGAACGGTCCAGGTCGGATTTGGGCTGGTGGTGCATGGTGGCGGAAATCCAGCCCAGGGCTGCGCGTTTGCGACGGTGTTGCCAATCGGTCAGCGACCACTCGCCGGTCGCCAAGCGCACAGTCGGGCGCGGAACGTAGACCCAGGTGGATTGCTGTTGGCCGTCATCGGTAATGATGGTGCGTGAAGCCGGTTGGTATTCGTCGCCTTCGTACCATGACATCCGGGCGGCCATGAATGGGCTTATGCCAGTCGCTAGCAAGCCATCGACCAAATGCCCTGATGCGGGTGTGATACCCGGATAATCCCGCCCGGCGACAGGAGCGCGGCGGAAACCGGAAAGCGTGGCGGGCTGCGCAAATGGCGACGGGCCGCCGAGAACGGCGGCCCGGATATTCGGGTCTATCAAGGGTCCGTAGAAAAAGAAGGACAGCATGCGCCGTTCCTTCCCGCCTGCCGATGATTACCGGGGTGCGATAACCATGGTCATCAGGCGGCCTTCGGTCTTGGGGAACTGTTCGACCTTGGCCTGTTCGTCCACTTCCTGGCGAACGCGGTCCAAAACCTTCATACCCAGGTCCTGGTGAGCCATTTCGCGGCCCCGGAAGCGAATGGTCAATTTGACCTTGTCGCCGTTTTCCAGGAACTTGCGGACGGCCTTCATCTTGACCTGGTAATCGTGCTCGTCGATGCCCGGGCGCATCTTGATCTCTTTGACCTCGATGACCTTTTGCTTTTTACGGGCTTCGTTGGCTTTCTTCTGGGCTTCGTACTTGAATTTGCCGTAGTCCAGAATCTTGCACACGGGCGGATCGGCGTTGGGCGATACCTCGACCAGGTCGAGACCGACCTCGGCCGCCATTTCAATGGCTTCGCGTGTGGCAAGGACGCCGACCATTTCACCGTCGGCGTCAACGAGGCGCACCTGCGCCACGTCAATATCATCATTAATGCGCGGGCCGTCTTTGGACGGCGGCGTCTGCTGCATGGGGCGGCGTGCTATTGCCTTACTCCTCAATCGGTTGCGACAAGGGGGCTCGGTTCCGGAAAATACCCCCGTCCCGGCGGAACGTGAACGCTACCCCATTATTGTGATTTTTGGTGGGGCGGCCTTATCAGCCTGCCCCGGCGCCCAACGGCCCCGCCGCTTCCGCCATTAATGTATCTATCGCGTCTTTAAGCGCAAGGATTTCTTGATCCTTACCGCCCAAACGGCGCAGGGCGACGGTTCCGGCTTCGGCTTCCTTGGCCCCGACGACCATGATTACCGGGACCTTGGCGTGGCTGTGTTCGCGGATCTTGTAGTTGATCTTTTCGTTGCGCAGGTCCGTTTCGACCCGCAGGCCCGCGGCGCGGCAAGCCTTGGCGACTTCGGCGGCGTAATCGTCGGCGGCGTTGGTGATGGTCGCGATCGTGACCTGATGCGGGGCCAGCCACAGCGGGAAGCGCCCGGCATAGTTCTCGATCAGGATGCCGATAAAACGCTCGAACGAGCCCAGGATCGCACGGTGCAACATGACCGGGCGATGCTTGGCGCCGTCCTCGGCGATGTAATGGGCGTCCAGGCGCTCCGGCAGCACGAAATCGA
>CAXGUG010000169.1:0-2888 GCA_964012715.1 uncultured Rhodospirillaceae bacterium
CACATCGCCATAAAGCGTGACGCCCCCCTGCGATTCGAAAGATACGTTCCCGGTTTCCCCGTCCGACAAGCTGGACGTCGTGCCCCAGAACCCGGTCAGGAGCAGGACGCTGATCGCGCAGGTCTCGATCGTCCTTCCGATGGCTTTCGTTCGCATCCCTATTTCCCCGTCATTTGTTCAGATTTGTTTTTGATCGCAGCCGAAGCGAAAGTGAGCGTGCAAGCAGGTTACCGATCATTTGTTACATCAGTTTTCACTCATAATGCAAAACCGGTCGGCCCAGGCGGTCCGCCATTGACCTGCGCACCGATCCTCGAAAAGCTGGCATTCATGCTCGACACGATCTTCAAGCTTTCGCATCACCAGACCACCCCACGCCGGGAGGCCTTGGCGGGCGCGACCACATTCCTCGCCATGGCCTACATCATCTTCGTCAATCCGCAGATCCTGTCGGCGGCGGGCATGGACCGCGACGCGGTCTTCGTTGCGACTTGTATCGCCGCCGCCGTCGGCTCGCTGATCATGGGGCTTTACGCCAATTTCCCCATCGCCCTGGCGCCGGGGATGGGGCTCAACGCCTATTTCGCCTTCACCGTGGTCCTGACCCTGGGCCATAGCTGGCAGGTCGCGCTCGGCGCGGTCTTCGTCTCGGGCCTGTTATTCTTGATCATCAGCATTCTGCCGATCCGCGCCTGGCTGATCGGGGCGATCCCGAAATCGCAGAAGATGGCGATCTCGGCGGGGATCGGCCTATTGCTCGGCATCGTCGCCCTGGAAAGCGCGGGCGTCGTCGTCGCCGACAAAGCCACCCTGGTGACGGCCGGAGATCTGACCCGGCCCGAGACGCTGCTCGCCTGCCTCGGGTTTCTCATCATCGTCGCGCTCGACTACCGGAAGGTACCGGGCGCGATCCTGATCGGCATCTTGCTGGTGACAGGGCTTGGCATCGGCCTTGGCCTGACGACGCCCGCGGGCGTGTTCGCGCCGCCGCCCAGCCTGAAGCCGACGTTCCTGGCCCTGGATATCCCCGGCGCGTTGGAACTGGGCCTGGTGACCATCGTGTTCACATTTCTGCTGCTCGACCTGTTCGACACCACGGGATCGCTGATCGGCGTTTGCCAGCGCGCGGGCCTGCTCGACGAAAACGGCCAAATGCCGCGTTTGAAACGGGCCCTGGTCGCGGACGCGAGTGCGACCATGGTGGGGGCGGCGCTCGGCACCTCGACCACCACGTCTTACATCGAAAGCCTGGCGGGCATCCGCGCCGGTGGGCGCACAGGCCTGACGGCGGTCGTCGTCGCGGGCCTGTTCCTGCTGGCGCTGTTCTTCGCCCCCCTGGCCGGGAGCGTGCCCCCCTTCGCCACCGCCGCCGCCGTGTTCTTCGTCGCCTGCGTCATGTGTCAGGCCCTGGCCGACATCGACTGGGCGGACATGACGGATTTCGTCCCGGCAATCGTGACCGCCCTGGGCATGCCGCTGACCTTCTCCATTTCGACCGGGATCGGCCTCGGCTTCATCGCCTACGTGGCAATCAAAATCCTGAGCGGCCGCCCCAGAGAAGCCAGCCCGGCCATGCTGGTGCTGGCCGGTATCTTCGTGATCAAGTTCGCTCTCAAGTAGGCCGCGCCCCTTTCGGCGCCTTATCGGCCCATGAGAATTTCCATTTTGTCGGGGCCGCGGGCTAGCCGTTAGCCTAGGGTAATTCTGGCGAAAGGAATGCCTCATGACCGATACGCTGACCGGCGGCTGCCTATGCGGTCGTCACCGATACGAGATCACCGGCAAGCCGGTCGTCGCCACCCACTGCCTGTGTTCCAGCTGCCGCCGCGCCTCGGGCGGGACGCTGGTGACTTGGCTGACGGCGCACAGCAGTGACTTTCGCTGGACCACGGCGGAACCGGCTTACTACGCCTCGACCCCCGGCACGCGACGCGGGTTCTGCGCGACCTGCGGCACCAGTCTGAGCTTTCAGCGTGACGACCGGAACGTCGAGGTCGATGTTGGTGCTGCGACCCTGGACAACCCGGAACGGATCACACCCGTCGATCACATCTGGGCCAGTGACCGCCTGAGCTGGAGCCCCCTGGCCCCGGGCCTGCCCCTGCTCGACAAAAGCCATTGGCACCACGGTTATCCGGACGGCGAGGACTAGGTCAGCCCGCGAGCGCTTTACACGGCTCATATCGGAAACAGTCGGCGACGTGGTCGTTCACCAAGCCCGCCGCCTGCATGTAGGCATAGACGATGGTGGAGCCGACGAAGGTGAAGCCGCGCTTCTTCAGGTCCTTGGACAGGGCGTCGCTTTCAGGCGTCGTCGCGGGCACGTCGCCCCGGCCTTGGCGCTGTCCGTCGATCGGCGCACCGCCGACGAAGGCCCAGACGTAGGCGTCGAAACTTCCGAATTCCTTTTGCACGGCCAGGAAGGCGATGGCGTTCTTGCGCACCCCGAAAACCTTCAACCGATTGCGGATGATTCCGGGGTTCTGGAGGATTTCTTCGAGCCGTTCATCGCTCAGATCGGCACAACGGATAGGATCAAATTTTTCAAATAATTCAATATAGTTGTCGCGCTTTTTTAAGATCGTTTCCCAACTCAGGCCAGCCTGCGCGCCTTCCAGGCAAATCATTTCGAAATGCTTGCGGTCGTCATGCACGGGCACGCCCCATTCGGCGTCGTGATAGGCCTCGTAATAAGGCTTTCCCTGCCCCACCCAGGAACAGCGAACCCGTCCGTCCTCACCCGTAACCGTCATCGGTGGCTCCTTATCCAAGGCTCATTTGTTCGCACTTTGTTCCCATCCCGTCAAGATTCAATCATCCGATCGTAGCTGGCGAAAAGTTGATCGCGCCACCGCCGAAAGGCATTCCGACCCGCGCCCATTCTGTGG
>CAXGUG010000170.1:0-2703 GCA_964012715.1 uncultured Rhodospirillaceae bacterium
CATCGTCATACCCGTAGTAGCGATCCTTGAAGAAGATATGGGCGCTCATCTCCCCGGCCAGAGGCGCGCCGATCTCCGCCATCTTGGATTTGATGTGCGAATGGCCGGTCTTCCACATCATCGGCTTGCCGCCCAGGCGTTCGATCTCATCGAAGAAAACGCGCGACGTCTTTACGTCAGCGATCACCGTGGCGCCCGGATGGCGGGCCAAGACGTCCCGTGCAAGGATCGCCAGCAATTGGTCGCCCCAAAGCACCCTGCCCTGCCCGTCGACCACGCCGATGCGATCCCCGTCGCCGTCGAATGCGATCCCCAAGTCGCAGTTGTTCGCTGCAACGGCTTCCTTCAACTGCGCCAGGTTCTTTTCGACCGTCGGGTCCGGGTGATGGGCCGGAAAAGTCCCGTCAATATTTTCGTTCAACAGGATATGCCGTCCCGGCAGGCCCGCGACCAGCTTGACCAAGGCCTCGCCCGCGGCACCGTTCCCGGCATCCCAGGCGATGGTCAGGGGCTTGTCTCCGTCCACATCCTTCAACAGCCGAGCCACGTAGGCATCCAGGATTTCGTGATGACTGTCCGTGCCGGCACCCTCGGCGAAATCGCCGGCAGCGGCCATGGCGCCCAGCTTCTGGATATCGGCGCCAAAGAAGGACTTTCCCTGCATCATGATCTTCACGCCGTTGAATTCCGGCGGATTGTGCGAACCGGTAATCATCAGCCCGGCATCGGTGCTGAGATGATGGGTCGCAAAATACAGCATAGGCGTCGGTCCGCGCCCGATACGCCGCACCTCGATCCCCGCCGATTGCAGGCCTTCGGCCAGGGATGCTTCCAGTTCCGGCGAGCTGAGACGCCCATCGTAACCAGTGGCGGCGGTCTTGCCCCCGGCCCGCGCCAGGATCGTGCCGAAAGCACGGCCGATAGCGACCAGGTCCGCCGGGTTCAGGGTTTCCCCCACCGTTCCACGAATGTCGTATTCGCGCAGGATGCTGGGGTCGAAGCGGTGGCTGTCCGCCATGTCAGGGCCTTTCGATTAGCCTTCGGCGGCCAATTTGGCGCGACCGATGCAGGTATATTCGAACCCGGCGTCGGCCATGTCTTGCGGGTTATAGATGTTCCGAAGATCGACCATCACCGGCGCTTTCAGAAGGTCCTTCACCCGGTCCAGATCAAGCGCCCGGAATTCGTTCCATTCGGTGATAATCGCCAAGGCATCGGCACCGTCCATCGTCTCATAGGCGCCCTTGCACCATTCGACGTCGGAAAGCATGTGACGGGCTTCGTCCATGCCCTCGGGATCGTAGGCCCGCACCGTCGCACCGGCGGCGACAAGGGCGGGGACGATATCCAGCGATGGGGAGTCGCGCATGTCATCCGTGTTCGGCTTGAAAGTCAGGCCCAGCACCGCAATAACCTTGCCTTTTACGTCGCCGCCGCAGGCCGCGATGATCTTTTGCGCCATGGCTTTCTTGCGCTTGGCATTGATGTCGACCACCGTCTCGACGATCCGCAGGGGTGCGCCGGAATCCTGCGCCGTCCGCACCAGGGCCAGGGTATCCTTCGGGAAGCACGACCCGCCGTAACCCGGCCCGGCATGCAGGAACTTACGCCCGATCCGCCCGTCAAGCCCGATGCCCTTGGCGACATCTTGGACATCCGCGTCCAAAACTTCGCACAGGTCCGCGATTTCGTTGATGAAGGTGATCTTGGTCGCGAGGAAGGTATTGGCCGCGTACTTGATCAGCTCCGACGTCTGGCGCTTGGTGAACACGATCGGCGTTTCGATCAGGTACAGCGGACGGTACAGTTCGCGCATCACCTCTTTGGCCCGTTCGGCATCCGTGCCGATCACCACCCGGTCGGGACGCATGAAGTCCTCGATGGCCGCGCCTTCGCGCAGGAATTCGGGGTTGGAAACAACGTCGAAGTCCGCATCCGGCCGCGCATCACGAATGATCTTCTCAACCTCGGCGCCCGTACCCACGGGCACGGTCGACTTGGTGACGACCACTGTATAGCCTTCGATGGCGTGAGCGATCTCTTCCGACGCTGCATACACGAACGACAGATCCGCGTGGCCGTCTCCCCGGCGCGACGGCGTGCCGACGGCGATAAACACTGCATCTGCGCCTTTCATCGCTTCGGCAAGGTCGGTCGTAAACTTCAATCGGCCCGCTTCGGCGTTGTTTTCCACCAGCTTCTGAAGACCCGGCTCATAGATGGGCATTTCGCCCTGCTTCAGCCCTTCGATCTTCTTCTCGTCCTTGTCGACGCAGGTAACGTGGTGGCCGAATTCCGAGAAACAAGCTCCGGACACCAACCCTACATACCCGGTTCCGACGACGGCGACATGCATGCTTTAACTTCCTTCAGAGGTAGGTTTTCAGGGTTTCGCGCAAGGTCTCGCCCAAGTCGGGCCGTTCCAGGGCGAAGGCCACGTTGGCTTCGATGAATCCCGACTTGGACCCGCAGTCGAAACGCCGCCCTTCGAAGCGAAGGCCGTGGAACGGCACGTCGCCCAGGGTCTTCGCCATCGCGTCAGTCAGCTGAATTTCACCGCCAGCGCCGGTTTCGTGCTTATCCAGGAATTCGAACACCTGCGGCTGCAGGATATAGCGACCGATGATCGACAGGGTCGAGGGGGCGACGGCCGGGTCAGGTTTCTCCACCAGTCCCTTTGCCCGCACCAAACGGCCGTTGTCT
>CAXGUG010000171.1:0-2470 GCA_964012715.1 uncultured Rhodospirillaceae bacterium
CGGTCGGCCAACGCGGCCAGCCACAGCCGATCCGCCGGACCAATCCGACGGCCCAGGCGCTGATCCGCGTGCAACTGCCACAGGCGGCGGCGGTCATTGAGAATTTCCTGATTGGCGCGCAGCACCAGCGGCAACATGGCCTGGAAGAACAACCGCTTGCGCGTTTCCGTTTCCGGCACGTCGCTGAGATCCGGCGGCAGGGAGGCGAGGAAGGCTTCCGGCACATGGGCGCGGCCTTCGCGGACGTGTTCCAGGTCGTAATCCAGTTCGACGAACCAATCGGCCAGGGCCATCACCGAATCGGTCGGGCTGCGCTTCACATCGGGTCGGCGCGGCGGGACCAGGGAGGCATGATGCAACAACGGTTCGCGGTCCTGGCTGGATGCCGCGTCGGGTCCGAGGTTCATGAAGGGGCCGGCAGCCGTTTCCATGGCGGCCAGGGATTCGGCGCTGGCCGCATAAGTGCCGGCCAGGGGCGGAACCGAGGCCAAAGGGGCCCGTTCAATGGCGAGATATCCGGCGGTAACCGCAGCCGTAAGGACGACCGCCATCACCGAGCGTTCGAGAAACCTGTTCATGGCGTTTTTGAATCGGTCAGGGCCGTCTTCCGCACCTATTCGCAGTCGTGCCCAGGGTGCTTGGATGGAAGATGGATCAAATTTTAAACGGAGACCTTATTGCGAAGGCCGTCCCCGACATCGATTGTCAAATACTCCCTTAAGGATTCGACAAGACCCGGCCCGATGTCGTTGCACCGGTTGGTCCGGGATGGGCTAATTCACCGCGTCCTCATAGTTAACGGCGCGCCTTATATCACTAAAGTTATAAGGCGGCAAAAATTTTTGTCCGGTCGGGAAAACGCCGTCCGAAAGGGCCCGATCAAGGCCCTTGTCGTTACACGACGGCTTGGACTTCCTTCACCTCGGGGACGTAGTAGCGCAGCATGTTTTCGATGCCGTGCTTCAGCGTCGCCGTCGACGACGGGCAACCCTGGCAGGCGCCCTGCATCTGCAGGTAGACGATGCCGTCCTCGAACCCATGATAGATGATGTCGCCACCATCCTGGGCCACGGCGGGGCGCACACGAGTTTCCAGCAACTCTTTGATTTGCGTGACGATTTCGGAATCGTCCGCATCGCTGTCCGAACCCTCGGCGGAATCTTCGGCGATCACCGGACGGCCCTGGGTGAAGTGCTCCATGATGCCGCCCAGAATGCGCGGCTTCAGCGTGTCCCAATCCTTGTCTTCGGCCTTGGTCACGGTGATGAAGTCGTGTCCGAAGAACACCCCGGTCACGCCTTCGATCTCGAACAGGGCCTTGGCCAGCGGCGAACGCTGGGTCGAGGCCTGATCGGCGAAGTTGGCGGTGCCCTGATCCATCACCGTGCAGCCGGGAAGGAATTTCAGGGTCGCCGGATTCGGGGTGGTTTCGGTTTGAATGAACATCGGTCTGTGGTCTCCGAACTTTCGGCCGCACGGGCCGCTATCAATACATCGTTGGCCCTAACATGGGGCGTACGCCGTCGGTAATCAAGTCCGACAAAAAGGGTCAGGTATAGGCCGGGGTTCCGCCCTTGTTTCCGCCGCCTACGGCCGCAGGAAACCGACGATATCCTGAACCTGGTCCATGATCGGCTGAGAGATCGCCCGCGCCTTTTCCGCACCCCGGCGCAACACGCCGTCGATATAGGACGGGTCATCGGCCAGGCGGCGCATTTCCGCGGTGATCGGCTGCAGCTTGTCGACCATCAGGTCGGCCAGGTCCTGTTTGAACTGCGAGAACTGATGCCCGCCGTGCTCGGCGATGACCTGTTCCACGTCCTGACCGGACAGGGCGGCGTAGATGCCGAGCAGGTTGGCCGCCTCGGGCCGGCCTTCCAATCCGTCCTTGGAATCGGGCAAGGGCAGGGGGTCGGTCTTGGCCTTGCGGACCTTCTTGGCGATGGTGTCGGCATCGTCGGTCATTGTGATGCGCGACTGATCCGACGGGTCGGACTTGCTCATCTTCTTGGTGCCGTCACGCAGCGACATCACCCGCGTCGCCGCGCCGAAGATCAACGGCTCGACGACCGGGAAGAAGTCGACGCCGAAATCGTTGTTGAACTTCTGCGCGATGTCGCGGGCCAGTTCCAGATGCTGCTTCTGGTCGTCGCCGACCGGCACGTGCGTGCCCTTGTAAGCCAGGATGTCGGCGGCCATCAGGTTGGGATAGGCGAACAGCCCGACCGAGGCGTTTTCCCGGTTCTTTCCCGCCTTTTCCTTGAACTGGGTCATGCGGTTGAGCCAGCCCATGCGGGCGACGCAATTGAACACCCAGGCCAGTTCGGCATGGGCCGGAACCTGCGATTGGTTGAAGATCACGCTTTTCTCGGCATCGATGCCGGACGCGATCATCGCCGCCGCGACCTCGCGGGTGGACGCGCGCAAAGCCGCCGGTTCCTGCCACACGGTGATGGCGTGCAAATCGACC
>CAXGUG010000172.1:0-2457 GCA_964012715.1 uncultured Rhodospirillaceae bacterium
AGACAACATCTACACCATGAAGCTGGCGCGCCGTGGTCAGCATGTGCCCAAGGAGCGGCATTCGCATATGTTCGCGATCCGCAAGGTCGATGACCTGATGCTGCCTGTGGTCGGGCGGTTGAAGCTGAGCGACCTGGGGGCGGGCATTATCCGGACCTCTGGCACGGGCACCTGGGTGGTCGGCGACCGCTATGCCGTGGTCGAGGACGACAAGGGGCGCCTACTCGGCGTGGTGCCGGTCGACGGCGCCGGTGCGCCGGTCGCGGGCGCGCCGCTGATCGACAGCTATACGGTGATCCGCAAGGGCGATTTCGTGCAGGGCCTGATGAAGCGCATGGCCCGGCGCAAGGCGACGGTGGTGTTGGTTCTGAACGAACGCGGCGTGCCGCGCCCGGATAAGATCGCGGGCGTGATCAACCGCAAGGGCCTGGCCGACGCGATCATCAACGAATACGCCGAATAACAATTTCACGCTGCCCCTACCGGGACGATAGGCGTCGTCCTATATTTCTCTCATGAACGACGCAGCTCCCATCGTTGACGAGACCTTCGTCGATGCGGTGCCGGGACGTTATTGGCATGCCCTCGACGACGGTCGGATTCAATGCGACCTCTGCCCACGCTTCTGCAAGATGCGGCCGGGACAGCGGGGGCTTTGCTTCGTCCGCGCGTCGGACGGGGAACAGGTGGTGCTCACGACCTATGGCCGGTCGTCGGGGTTCTGCATCGATCCGATCGAAAAGAAGCCGCTGAACCATTTTTATCCCGGCACGCCGATCCTCAGCTTCGGCACCGCCGGATGCAACCTGACCTGTAAGTTCTGCCAGAATTACGACATTTCCAAATCGCGTGAATTCGACAAGTTGCAAAGCGTCGCCACGCCGGAGATGATTGCCGAGGCGGCACTCCAAAACGGCTGCAAATCCGTTGCCTATACCTACAACGACCCCGTGATCTTTCTGGAATACGCGGTCGATACCGCCAAGGAATGCCGTAAGCGGGGGATCAAGAACGTGGCCGTCACGGCGGGCTATATCACGCCCGAGGCCCGGCCCGAGTTCTTCCAATACATGGACGCCGCCAATGTGGACCTGAAGGCGTTCACGCCGGAGTTCTATCGCGAGCTTTGCTCGGCCGACCTGGATGCGGTGCTGGATACCCTCAAGTATATCAGGCACGAAACCGATTGCTGGCTGGAGATCACGGACCTGGTCATTCCAGGCAAGAACGACAGCGCCGAAGAGATCGACCGCATGACCCGTTGGGTCGTCGACAACCTGGGTCCGGACGTACCGATCCATTTCACGGCGTTCCACCCCGATTGGAAGATGATGGACGTACCGCCGACCCCGCCGGAAACCCTGGTGCGGGCGCGCGAGATCGCCCTGCGAAACGGCATCCATTACGCCTATATCGGCAACGTCCACGACAAGGTTCACCAAAGCACCTATTGCCACAACTGCGGCGAGGTTCTGATCGGTCGGGATTGGTACGAGCTGTCGGATTTCAACATCACCTGCGAAGGCAATTATTCCGGCAACTGCAAGGCCTGCGGGACGGAAATCCCCGGTCGGTTCGACGGCCCTGCGGGCGATTGGGGACGGAAACGGGTGCCGCTACGGATTCAGCGGCCCTAGGCGTAAGGACCGGTCGCCGCAACCTGCACGGGCGGGCTTGCGATCTTGTGCTGATTGTATACAATCCCCGGCTTATAAACTCATAATATCTGGAGAGGACGCCAATCATGGCCCCCGACGCATCCGCCGCCCTGGACTCGCACAGCGACGATTCCAACCGCCCCGATCACATCAGCCCCGAAGAATGGGAAGTCCGCGTCAATCTGGCCGCGGCCTATCGTCTGGTCGACCTGTTCGGCTGGTCCGACCTGTTGGGAACGCACCTGTCCGCCCGCGTCCCGGGCCCGGACGAGCACTTCCTGATCAACCCATTCGGTGTGCTGTTCGAAGAGATGACTGCCTCGGCGCTGATCAAGGTCGACGAGCACGGCACCTGCCTGACCGATTCCGCCTATAGCATCAACCCGGCGGCGTTCGTTATTCACTCGGCCGTTCACTTGGCCGTGCCGGAGCTGACCTGCGTCATGCACACCCACACCCGCGACGGTGTCGGCGTGGCGTGCCAGGCGGATGGCATCCTTCCGATTTCGCAGCAGGCCCTGTCGGTCTATGCCCACACGGCCTATCACGATTACGAAGGTCTGGCCTTCAACCTGGAAGAGCGGGAACGCCTGGTCAACGACCTGGGCGACAACCGGGTCATGGTCCTGCGCAATCACGGCCTGCTGACCGTCGGCCGCAGCATCGGCGAAGCCTTCATGTGGCTGTACCGGGCCGAGCGCGCCTGCCGTTATCAGCTGTCGTTCCAGCAGTCGGGCGCCAAGCTGACGCCGATCCCGCAGGACGTCATCGACCGCACGGTCGAGCAGGGCAAGATCGC
>CAXGUG010000173.1:0-2348 GCA_964012715.1 uncultured Rhodospirillaceae bacterium
GGATGTTACTGGGGAGGGGGAGGCTGCTTCTTCCTTCGCTCCAGCAGCCGCCGCCTCGCCATCGTCCTTGCGCGCCTCTTCCGGCACCAGGAAGACCAAGGCGTTGGCGACCAGAATGGTTCCCGCCAGCATGTAGAAGACCGCCGTCAGCCCCCAGGTGTCGGCAATCAGCCCGCCGACCGGCGGCACCAGGATATTGAACAGGGACTGCGTGCCGAACAGCAGGCTCATGGCGCTGCCGCTCATGTGCGGGGGCGTGATGTCCATCATCCAGCTGTGCATGACGGGCCGTGCGGCATAAAGCGAGAAGCCCAGGAACGACACCCCGGCAACCAGCGCCCATTTGCTGTCGATCAGGGTGATGATCGCCAAGACGATGGTCGTGCCCGTGAACCCGGCCAGGACGACCGGGCGCCGTCCCCGCCGGTCGGACCAGATACCGGCGATGGGCGTCGCGATCAGGCCGCCGATCTGCATCGCCATCAGGGTCGCGCCCACGGCGGTCGCCCCCAGGCCCATGTCGTCCGCCAGATAGAACGGCAGGAACATCAACAGGCCCATCATGGTCATGGTCCGGAACCCGGCAATAACGCAAAGCGCCGTCACCAACCGGTTCGACAGCAGCATCTTGATTCCGCCCAGGTAGTCCTTGCCCGACATCTTTTTCTTGTCGGCAGCGCTGTTTTCAGCCCGTTCGCGCGGCCCCAGCGAGGCCAACAAGATGGCCGCGACGACCAGAACCGGCAGCGCCGCAATGGGCGCGCTCATCCGCCAGCCGATGGCGGCGATGATGAAACCGGCGGCCAGCGGCGCGATGGCGTCGCCGACACTGGCCCCAAGCGCGTGGATCGACAGCGCATAACCCTTGGTTTTGGGGAAGGCCGTGGACAGGTAGGAGATCGCGGGCGGATGCCACAGGTTGTTGGTCGCACCGATCAGGCCGACCGCCGGAACGATGAACCAGAACCCGTCGGCCCAGACAATCGCCGCCAGCGCCGCCGCCCCCAGGACCAGGGCGATGACCTGCAGGAAAACACGCCGCCCGACCAAGTCGACCGCCGCGCCCGAACCGAAGTTGGCGAAGAAGCTGCATAGATGGAAAGTCGCGAACAGAAGCCCCGCGTCGGTATAGGAAATTCCCAGTTCCTTGGTGAAGAACGGGGCCATGATCAGGTAGGTCGCGAGAACCCAGTGGGTCGCTCCATGGCCCAGGCCGATCATCCAGGCGGGCCATTGTTCTCGCAACGGAATACCAGTCAGGCGTTCAATGGCTGCACCCATGGGTGATCCTCCCTTTTTTTGACCTTTGCCCCGCGCGGCACGCGGTTAATGATTGTATACAAAGGCCGCTCAATCTACCCTGTCGCCCTTCTAATAAACAAGCTAGCCAATTAAGTTCGGCAAACAAATTGGACCGTCGGCGGTGCGGAACGACGCCGGGTCTTTCAACAGGAATACAAGAGGATCTCAGAGGAACCACCCATGGACGGATTTACGATGGACGGTGTCACCGATCAGTTGGTCATCGAAAAAAAGAACGGCGTCGGCTACATCCGGCTGGACAACCAAGCCAAACGCAACGCCATGACCTTCGAAATGTGGAGCGATCTGCCGAAGGTGCTGGACGATTTTCTGGCCGATGACGATGTGCGCGTGGTGGTCGTTTCCGGCCAGGGCGGCAAGGCTTTCT
Organism: uncultured Rhodospirillaceae bacterium; assembly: GCA_964012715.1. GTDB lineage: Bacteria > Pseudomonadota > Alphaproteobacteria > Rhodospirillales > Casp-alpha2 > UBA1479. The sequence goes on from CAXGUG010000173.1 coordinate 1,691, forward strand.
GCGCCGGGGCCGATATCTCGCAGTTCGAAAAGAACCGCTCCAGCGAAGAAGGCGTGAAGATCTACAACGCCGCGACCGAGGAAGCGACCCATCGCCTGCGGACCTTCCCCAAGCCGACCATCGCCAAGATCGAAGGCCCCTGCGTCGGTGGCGGCGTCGGCCTTGCGACCTGCTGCGACATCCGTATCGCCGAAGAAAGCGCGATCTTCGCCATTCCGGCCGCCAAACTGGGCCTGGGCTACCGCGTTGACGGCCTGAAGCCGTTCGTCGACCTGGTCGGCCCGTCCAACGCCATGGAAGTGTTCTTCACCGCCCGCCCGTTCTCGGCTCAGGAAGCCATGGGCATGGGCCTGGTCAACCGGGTCGTGCCGAAGACCATGCTGAACCACTTCATCGACGACTACACCCGCCGGATCGCCGAAAACGCGCCGCTGACCATCAAATCGGTCAAGGTGATCGTCGCCCAGAGCCTCAAGGACGACGCCTCGCGCGACCTCGACCTCTGCGCCAAAGTGGTCAAGGACTGCTTCGATTCCGACGACTACAAGGAAGGCCGCACCGCCTTCATGGAAAAGCGCAAGCCGCAGTTCAAAGGCAAATAAGCTAAAGCTGACGACGGCAGGGGCGCGGACAAACCGCGCCCCGCCTATTCCCCGCC
>CAXGUG010000174.1:0-2207 GCA_964012715.1 uncultured Rhodospirillaceae bacterium
GGGACGCAAGGCGCAACGCAGACAGGAGTTGCACCCGGATGGACGACGCCACCATGGCCATGCTGGAAGAAAGCTATGTGGAAACGGTTCAGGAAGCCCTGAACGCGGGGCACTCTGCCATGGACGCCCATAAGGAAGGCGTGGTCGCCGCCGCCATGCTGCTGGCCAGCCTCACGGGCGCCGAAGATGACGACGCCCGTGCGCAGGTGGCCAGCCTAAAGTTCCGGCCTGAACTGGCGGCCTAGGCAACCCTATCAGCCGTAGAACAGCCCGCCGTTCACGTGGATGGTCTGCCCCGTGATATAGGACGCTTCCGGCTGGCACAGGAAGCGGACGGTCCCGGCCATTTCCTTTACATCGCCCAAGCGCTGCATGGGGATATGCGAGGTATCGATCGGGTTTCCTTTCCCGGCCGAGGCAGGGCGGGCCGTTTCGGTTGCGCCCGGCGAGACGACGTTGGCGGTGATTCCCTGGGCCGCGAATTCGGTGGCGAGCCCGCGGGTGAACCCGGTGACGCCGGCCTTGCCGACCAGATTATGCACGCGGTTCGGCATCCCGACGCACCAGCTGACGCCCCCCAGAGTGATGATCCGGCCCCAGCCGGCTTTCTGCATATGGGGGATCGCCTTCTGACACAGGAAGAAAGCGCCATCGATGGTGACGTCGACGACCCGGCGGAATTCATCGTGGGTCATTTCCAGAAACGGCTTCTGGCCACGGGTCGAGGCATTGATGACCAGGATGTCGACACCGCCGAAGGCATCGACGGCGGCTTTTATCAAGGCATCGCAGTCCTCCTGCTTGGTGATGTCGCCCAGCTGCGCCACGGCCTTGCCGCCCATGGCTTCGATCTCTTTGACCACGCTATCGGCTGCTGCCTGGTCCTGCACCCCGTTGACGACGATGTTCGCGCCATCGGCGGCCAGGGCCAGCGCCGTCGCCTTGCCGATGTTGCGCGACGATCCGGTAATAACGGCGGTCTTGCCCGCCAAAGGTCCTTTGGACATTGGTGTTCCTCTCCCAAGTAGTCGGGTTGCGTTTTTAGAAAAGGCGAGCGCCTTCCATTACCCGCCATCTTATGAGGGATGGCGGGGCTTGTCTCGCAACGTCGGTATCGGCGGGAGGCCTAGTCGACGAATTCGCAGCCTTTGTCGTTCAGGGCCTTGTCGACCCAGCTGCGATCGACGGTTCCGGCGGCGATTTCGGCCATCTGCTTGTCCTCGGCGGCCTTTTTGGCGCGCGATGCGGCCAGCACCGTCTCGGCCTCTTCCTTCGGTACGCAAAGCACGCCGTCGCAATCGCCCAGGATCAGATCGCCCGGATTGATGGTCATGCCGTAAAGGGTGATGGGGAAGCCGATCTCGCCGGGACCGTCCTTGTACGGGCCGCGGTGGGTCACGCCCGCCGCGAACACCGGCAGGTTGTGATCCAGGAAAGCATCACGGTCGCGCACCGCACCGTTCAGGACCAGTCCGGCGACGCCGCGCTTCATGGCCTGCATCAGCATCATTTCGCCGAACAAGGCATTGGTCAGGTCGCCGCCGCCATCGACCACGATCACGTCGCCGGGGGCGGCGGTATCGATGGCTTTGTGCAGCATCAGGTTATCGCCCGGGCGGGTCAGCACGGTAAAGGCCGGGCCGGCCAGCACGCCGTCCTTATGCATGGGGCGCAGGGCATTGCTGCCCGCGAACATGCGCGACATGCAATCGCCGACATTGGCGACGGGCAGGGATTTGAAGTTTTCGACCATGTCGGGGGCAATGCGCTCCCAGGTCTTTTTGATACGGAAACCGACGGTCATTTCTTGTTCCTCCCAGAACGGATGGTTTGTTGAATGCTCAAGCGTTCGGCAGCTTCAGGCGCGAGAACACCTTGAGCGCGTTTTTATAAAAGACCTTTTCCTTCTCTTCGGCCGTCAGGTGCGGCGTCGCTTCGATGTAGCGGCGCGTGTCGTCGAACCATTCGCCGGTGTCCGGATCCTTGCAGCGCACCGCGCCATGCAGTTCCGACGCGAACAGAATGTTGTCCACGGGCACGACCTCGGTCATCAGGTTAATGCCCGGTTGGTGATAGACGCAGGTATCGAAGTACAGATTCTCGGCCATCAGGTCCTTGGGCTCGGGCTGGTTCATGCCGATGGCGATGCCCCGATAGCGGCCCCAGTGATATGGCACGGCGCCGCCGCCATGCGGGATGATCAGCTT
>CAXGUG010000175.1:0-1986 GCA_964012715.1 uncultured Rhodospirillaceae bacterium
GGGTCGTGTAGATCACGGTCAGGCTCGGTCGTTTCTTGGCGGCGATCGAATCCACGAACCGAACGCCGGTCAGATTTTGCAAATTTTTCAAATGCTTCCAGGCAAAATCCGTCCAAAACGACTGCGCCGCCGAAGGCTTGAACGCCTTGTCTCCGTCCGGCATGAACTGGGTCATGTTCACGGCGATCTCGCCCGTTTCCCAACGCAACAGTTCCTTCCGTCCCTTCAACGCCTTGGTCTCGGAACCGAAGGCTATGACCTCGAAGGCATCAACCAATTTTCCCACCTGCGGCAGATCGTGCGCGCGCGCCGGGGCAACCGCGGCGTAGATCGCCACGCCCGCCACCATGGCGATGCGGAATAATCGTGTCATGAAGCGTTTCAACAGGAACGAGTCCTCGGCCGGGATCATGTGCAGGCCGTCGAGACCTGAGAACAGCGAGTCTACTGCGTCAGGGTCCAGGACCGAAGCATCGATTCAGCCACTGGCTGGAAGCTTTCGAACGAGGCCTCGGGCGCGGTAAACGACCAGATATGGGCGATCGTGCCCTGCGGCCGAGGCACGATGACCGCCCATTTGCGATAGGCCGTGCCCAAGTACTCGTAGCGCGCGATGAACTGCGACCCGGGCGATTCCTCGAGCTTGCCCTCGCCCAGCACGGCCATGCTCTGGGTGCTGCGCTCCAAGGCCTTCAACAGGTCGGCCGAAGCCATGGTCGCGGCCTGCTCGCCCGTCTCCGCCCCCGCAGGGTTGACGTTCTGCACGGTAATCACCGCATGACTGGCGGCGGATCCTTCCGGGCCGCTGAAAGTTGCCATATAGGCCGTCGGCTTTTCGACCCGCCATTCCTTCGGGTAATCCATGGTGAAGCCGTAGCCGGGCTCGACAAAGCGGGACATGTTCGGCTGCGGCGGTGCGCTTTGCGCGGGTTCAGGCCGACCTGTGGCCATTGTGGCAACCGCGTCCGCGGCCCGGACCGGTGCGGCGACCGGCGTTTTGGCCGGATCATTCGGCGCCATCGCCGCCGCGGGTTGATTGGCCCGCTCGCCGTCCCCAGGGGTGAAGTTCGTCAACACCCACTCGAATACCGGCTTGTGTTCTTCATACAGGTCGTTCGGCGCCGTGAAGGTAAAGACGAAGTCGGTCTTGTTCCCGCGCACGATGATCACGCGTGTCCGCGTACGATGGCCCTGATAGATGCCTTCGATCGCAGGCATTCCGGCAACTGCCAGCGTACCGCCCGAAAGCTTGCGCTCCCAGGGCCCCCGCTCACCAAGATAACGGCTTTCCAGCCGCCCCAACATGCCCGGCAACGGGATAAGCCCGTTGGCGTCACCCGTTTGCAGGCTCAGGACGTAGCCTTTGGGCGACCGGATCGCGACATGCATTTCCTGGCCCCGGTGCGAAACGGCGACCCCGGCTGGAATCGGCATCGAGAAACCACGCACCGGATGAACGAACAATCCGGGCTCTTTGGTCATCTGAACCGGCGTCTGATTTTCTTCGGTCGGTTGCTGGCCGGCCGGTTGGCCGGATTGCTGGGCCGGTTGCGCCATCGGCTGGACCGGCCGGACCGTGCCACTGCTCCCCATCGGCAACGCCACGCCGGGTCGATTGATGTCCGGACCGGTAATGCGACCGGCGTCATTGGCCTGGACCGCCCCCGTCATCGTCAGCGCCAGCACCGAGGCGGCGGAAAAGGTTCTGAACATGATGGGCGCACGCGGCATATGTCTCTCCAATGGAAATCCGAAGTTTGGATGGTGACGAAGATACGCGATCGGAGTAAATGAGCTGTTAACCAATAAAGCCTTAATGGAGGCTTGGGCAGAGACATAATTGCGGCTGCATTTTCGGCCGCTTGGGCGTAGAATCCCGCTGCTCGCATGGACACGATCAGGGCAATCCATCGGGGGTGATGATGGCGCGCATCAAGGACGATTACAGAGCCCTATCGGGCACGGAAAAAGCGGCGATCTTCCTGC
>CAXGUG010000176.1:0-1843 GCA_964012715.1 uncultured Rhodospirillaceae bacterium
GGTATAGCTCAGTTGGTAGAGCGGCGGTCTCCAAAACCGCAGGTCCCGGGTTCGAGCCCTGGTGCCCCTGCCACTTTAATACGGGGCCGTGTCAGCGGGATTGCAGACGGCCCCTTCGGCGTATAAAGAGACGCAGCAGACTGATTTTTTGAAAGTCGGATAATACTTATGGCAAAAACCAACCCGGCCCAGTTCATCCAGGAAGTCCGCCAAGAGGCGGCAAAGGTGACCTGGCCGTCACGCAAGGAGACCGGTGTTTCCACCGCCATGGTCTTCGTGATGGTGATTATCGCTGCGCTGTTCTTCCTGGTCGTCGACCAGGTGCTGCAGTTCGGCATTCGCCTTGTCTTCGGGCTGGGAGGTTGATCCATGGCGTTGCGTTGGTACGTTGTTCACGTTTATTCCGGTTTCGAGAAAAAGGTCGCTCAATCGATTGAAGAGCAGGCCCGTCAGGCCGGTATGGAAGATCAGATCCCCCAGGTCCTCGTTCCGACGGAAGCCGTCGTCGAGATGCGCCGGGGTGCGAAGGTCAATGCCGAGCGTAAGTTCTTCCCGGGTTACATCCTGGTCGAAATGGACCTGACGGACGAAACCTGGCACTTGGTGAAGAATACCCCGAAGGTTACGGATTTCCTGGGTGGCAAGGGCCGTCCGGTGCCGATCACCGAAGCCGAGGCGCAGCGGATCCTGTATCAAGTCAAGGAAGGCGTGGATCGGCCGAAGCCGTCCGTCACCTTCGAAGTTGGCGAGCAGGTTCGCGTTTGCGACGGGCCGTTCAATTCGTTCAACGGGATGATCGAGGAAGTCGACGAAGAGCGTTCGCGCGTCAAGGTCGCGGTCAGCATCTTCGGTCGCGCCACGCCCGTGGAACTGGAATACAGCCAGGTCGAAAAGCTCTGATCTGACAATGATTTAACCGCGTGGGAGGCCCGCCATTGGCCGCACCACGCACTTCAGACTCCTTGTTTGAGGAGCGCACCCGGCCCAAACGTCTCGGCGTTCTGGGCCACTTGAGACTGAGGAAAGAGAAATGGCGAAGAAAGTCGCGGGGCTGATCAAGCTCCAAATTCCGGCGGGCCAAGCCAACCCGTCGCCGCCCGTCGGGCCGGCGCTGGGCCAGGCCGGTCTGAACATCATGGAATTCTGCAAAGCGTTCAACGCGCAGACGCAGAACCTGGAGCAGGGCATGCCGATCCCGGTGGTCATCACCGCCTATCAGGATCGCACCTTCTCGTTCATCACCAAGACGCCGCCGGCCAGCTTCCTTCTGATGAAGGCGGCGAAGCTGCAGAAGGGCGTGAACAAGCCCGGGCACGAAAGCAAGGGTAAGGTCACCTGGGATCAGCTGCGCGAAATCGCCGGCGTGAAAATGGCCGACCTGAACACGACGGATGTGGAAGCAGCCTGCCGCATGCTTGCGGGTACGGCGCGTTCCATGGGCTTGGAAGTGGCGGAGTAAGGTAGATGGCTCGTAAATTTGGTAAGCGCCTGCGCGCCGCTGTTGAAACCGTCGATGCCGAAGAGCTGTATGACCTGGACGCGGCTGTGAAGCTGGTTAAGGACAACGCCAAGGCCAAGTTCGACGAAACGATCGAAATCGCCATCAACCTGGGTGTCGACCCGCGTCACGCCGACCAGATGGTCCGTGGCATGGTCGCACTGCCGCACGGTACGGGCAAGAGCGTCCGCGTCGCCGTGTTCGCCCGCGATGCCAAGGCTGAGGAAGCCAAGGCCGCCGGTGCCGATATCGTCGGTGCCGAGGACCTGATGGAAGCCGTGCAGAACGGCCAGATGGACTTCGAACGCGTGATCGCCACCCCGGACATGATGGCCGTCGTCGGCC
>CAXGUG010000177.1:0-1742 GCA_964012715.1 uncultured Rhodospirillaceae bacterium
CAGCGCCAGTTCCCCGGCGATCTGGGAAAACAGTTCGACGTGTTGGTCCCGATAGGTGTCGGGCGTGCGACTGGAAAAGAAGATGAAGCCGATCACGCGGTCCCCGGCGACCAAGGGGCAGGTCAGGCTGGCGCGGATGCCTTCTTCCAGGATCAGGCGGGTCGCGGTCGATGTCGGATGGTCGTCCATATGGGCGGCCAGATCGTTGATGATGCGGGGTTCGTGGCTGGTCGCGATGCGTTCCAGGCTGCTGCCCTTCAGGGGGGCGGCGAAATCCTTGTTCAGCTGGGTTTCGGGATAGGCGGCGCGGCTCCACCGGGCACGGACCAGGGGGGCGCCGGATTCGGGCCTCTCGATCAGGGCGACGCCGATCCGGTCGTAAGGGATCAAGCTGTGGAACGAGTCGAACACATGGTCCAGGACTTCGTCGAAGAACATCCCGGAATTGACCTGGGTCGTGATCTCGCTCAGCGCCTTGATCTCTGCGAACTTGTGGTCGAGGCGCGATCCCAGGGCGATCAGGGCATCGCTGATGTCGTCGGTCTTGGCGATGGCGTCGTCCAGGGAAAATTCGCGCAGATGGGCATGGTCCGGGGCCATGTCGATCGCGGCGCGGCGGAAAACCTGCGTCCGGCGTTCGTCTCCGGTCGCGGTCTCATGGGCGAGCAGTTGCTCCCGCAATGAACCCAGCAGGGTGTTTTGGCTGCCGAGGCGCGCCTCAAGCGCGGCGATCTCGGTTTTCAGGTGCCTGATAATGGCGTCACGGTTGGCCATAACGGCTCCTTTGCCGACGGGGCAGCTGCGAATTGGGGAATTATGCCCCCAATATAATGTAGCTTTCAAAGGGGGATCGATTCTAAGGCGCAGCTTGACCGTGGCCCGGCTCAACCCCTACAAAGCGGCATGTTCGGTTTTTCCATTCAGAAGCTGTTGTTCACGGCCATCGTCATCGCGGCGATCTGGTACGCGTTCAAATGGCTGGGCCGCATGCAGGAGCAGAAGCGCCACGTTGATCGGGAACAGGCCCGAAAGACGCGGGATTCCGCGGCTGGAACGGCCCGAGCGGCCCAAGTCGAAGACATGGTCGCCTGTCCGCAGTGCGGAACATACGTCGCCGTCGGCGATACCCATAATTGCGGTAAGCGAGACTGCCCGTATCCCGAATGAAAATCGTTACTCCGTAAGGGGTGTTGATTCCTTGACCCTCCGGAAGCGGGACCCTATTTTCTGGCCCCGCAAGACAGCCCGTTTCCTCAACCTCGACCTTTGGAACCCGCCACCATGGCGAACACCGCTAGCGATAAGAGCACCTGCTTCCAGTCGCTGATCCTGACGCTTCAGAAATTCTGGGCCGACCGGGGATGCGTGATCCTTCAGCCCTACGACATGGAAGTCGGGGCCGGAACGTTCCATCCCGCGACGACCCTGCGGTCGCTGGGCCGTGCCGACGACGTGTGGAAATGCGCCTATGTACAGCCGTCGCGCCGCCCGACCGACGGTCGCTATGGCGAGAACCCGAACCGGCTGCAGCACTATTATCAGTTCCAGGTCCTGATGAAGCCGAGCCCGGCCAACGTCCAGGAAATGTACCTGGAAAGCCTGTACGCCATCGGCATCGACCCCGACACCCACGACATCCGTTTCGTCGAGGACGATTGGGAAAGTCCGACCCTGGGCGCCTGGGGCCTGGGCTGGGAAGTCTGGTGCGACGGCATGGAGGTGACGCAGTTCACCTATTTCCA
>CAXGUG010000178.1:0-1669 GCA_964012715.1 uncultured Rhodospirillaceae bacterium
ATAACCTGGCGGTACCTTTCGGCGGCTTCCAGGTGTTTGTCCTGACGCCCCAGAACCATGGCCAGCAGCAGGACGGCATCGAAAAGATCCGGGCGGCTTTCGACGACGCGGGCCAAAAACGGCTCCGCCTCTTGGGGGCGGCCCTGGGCGTTCAATGCCGCGCCCAGCAGCAAAAGGGCGTCTAAGTGTCCGGGATCGGCGGCAAGAACCTGGCGGTATAGGCCCTCCGCTTCGGCGAAGCGGCCGGCATTGTGGTGGGCTGTCGCCCGCTCCATGGTATCGGTTTGGCTCACCGCCTGGTCTCCCCGCCGGGCCTGTGCATCCAGGCCTTGGTGCCTGGTAGATTATTCCACGGTCACGCTTTTCGCCAGATTGCGCGGCTGATCGACGTCGGTGCCCTTGATGACCGCGACATGATAGGCCAGCAACTGCACGGGAATGGCGTACAGGATCGGGGCGACGAACGGATCGACAGCCTGTAGCGCGACGGTCGCTTCCGCGCCATCGGCCAGGGCATTGGCGCCCTTTTCGTCGGAGATGACGATCACCCGCCCGCCCCGGGCCATGACTTCCTGCACGTTCGACGCCGTCTTGTCGAACAGCGGGTCCGACGGGGCGATCACGATTACCGGCACCTGGTCGTCGATCAGCGCGATGGGGCCGTGCTTCATCTCGCCGGCGGCATATCCTTCGGCGTGGATATAGGACACTTCCTTGAGCTTCAGCGCCCCTTCCATGGCGATGGGATAGCTGGTGCCGCGCCCCAGGTACAGAACGTCGCGGGCTTCGACCATGGTTTGGGCGATTTGCTTAAGGCGGTCGTCATGATTGAGGATTTCCGCGGCCCGGCTGGGAACCTCGGTCAGGGCAATGGTCAGGCGGGCCTCGGCCTCGGCGTCGATCGCGCCACGGCCCCGCGCCACGGCGATGGCCAGGCAGGCCAGAACCGTCAGCTGCGTGGTGAAGGCCTTGGTCGAGGCAACGCCGATTTCCGGCCCGGCATTGGTGTGCAGCACCATGTCGGATTCACGGGCGATGGCGCTTTCCGGGACGTTGACGATCGACATGATCGCCAGACCCGCCTGCCGCGCATAGCGCAGGGCGGCCAGGGTATCGACCGTTTCTCCCGACTGGGAAATGAACAGCGCCGCACCCTTGCCGCCCAGCGGGGGTTCCCGGTAGCGGAATTCCGAGGCGATATCGACCTCGACCGGAATCCGCGCCAGGGTTTCGAACCAATACTTGGCCGTCAGGCAGGCGTAATAAGAGGTGCCGCAGGCGACCAGGGTCAGGCGGTCCAATTCCGCCGGATCGAACGGCAGGTCAGGTACGGTCACCGTGCGCGACGCCGGATTGACGAAGCTTTGCAGGGTGTCGCCGATGACCTGGGGCTGTTCGTAGATTTCCTTCAACATGAAGTGCCGGTAACCGCCCTTGCCGATGGCGGCGCCCGACAGTTCGGTCAGGCGGATGGGCCGTTCGACCGGCTGGTCGTCGGCGTCGAACACTTTGGCGTCGGTCGGGTCCAGCACCACCCAGTCGCCGTCTTCCAAATACATGATGCGGTCGGTCAGGGGGGCCAGGGCGAGGGCGTCGGAGCCCAGGAACATTTCACCGTCACCGAAGCCGACCGCCAGCGGGCTGCCGCGCCGGGCGCCAATCATCAGAT
>CAXGUG010000179.1:0-1668 GCA_964012715.1 uncultured Rhodospirillaceae bacterium
CATGTTGATCCGGAAATCACAGGCCGGAAGCGGGTCGTCGATTTCCGAAATCTCCACCCCGGGCAACCGGTAGCGCCAAAAGGCCGACGTGCCTTTGTTGACCTGCAGCGCCAGGCCGCCGACCCGGTCTTGCACCCAGGGCAGGAACCGCGCCATCAGGATCGTATCGCCCAACCCCATGTCGGCGAAGATCAACAACCGTTTATTCGGGATCGGCGCGCCATCCCACATCGGCGCGGCCAGCTTGGCGAACGGACGGTGGGTGTAGTACGGCAGGCTCAACCGCTGTTCGAACAAGGCCCACGCGGCAGGAAAATCCCCCTTTAACAGGAAGAACCCGGCGGCGGTATTCGCCAGCAACGGATGCAGCGGCCTGCGCCGGACGATCTGTTGATACAGACGGTCGGCTTCAAACAGATTGCCGTCGTGCTGCGCCGTCAGGGCGCGCATCACGGCCTGTTGGAGCATGGCCGGCAGTTCGGGGAAATCCGTTATCTGCATCGTCTTCCGATCAAAATAATCCGCACCTGATCCTACCCCGTCCTTCATCAAAATCGAATGCAGTGCAGATTTGTCAATAGGTTAGCGGGCGGCACCTAGTTGGCGGCATGCGAATCGGCGGAAACCCAGGCGTGACGGGGGTCACAGACTTTCTGCCCCCATCGGCCCCAAGGTTAATCTGGCTTTAAGAAATGGCGCATATCGTGCTATTGTTAGAGCCTGAAAGTGTACGTTCGGACCAGTGTCAGGTGAAACCTGATACCGAGCTTGCATGTATCCGCCGAGAAGAGGCGGTAAATGGCTCAGAAAGAGGAGACCATCATGTCTGCAATCCTGACTCCCAAAGCGATTAAAACCGCCTTGGCGGGCGAGCGAGTTGCGCTTGTCGGCGGTGCGGGCTTTATCGGCCACAACCTAGCGCTCGGCCTGCGCGAATACGGCGCCAAAGTTCTGCTTATCGATAACCTGATGCAGAACAACCTGTTGGCGAACGTGTCGAATGCCGATATCGACCCCTTCCGCCGGGAACTGAACTTCAATTTCCTGCGGCAACGCTTTGAGATGCTTCGCGACGCCGGCGCAGAAATCGCCAGCGCCGATGCGCGCTCCATGATCGACCTGGAAAACGCGCTGCGTAACTTCTCGCCGACCAAGATCGTGCATTTGGCCGCGATCTCCAGCGCCGTCGACGCCAAGCAGATGCCGGGCCACTGCTTCGATCTGCAGTTGATCACCCTGCGCAACGTTCTGGAATACACGCAGCTGCGTCCGGGCGAAGTGAACCAAGTCGTGTTCATGTCGTCCTCGACCGTCTATGGCGACTTCAAGACCCAGACCGTCGATGAAAACGTCCGCCCGCAGCCCTATGGCATCTATGCCAACACCAAATTCATGGGCGAACGGCTGGTCCGCACCTACAACGACCAGTACGGCCTGAACGTCTCGATCATCCGCCCCTCCGCGCTGTACGGCGAACGCTGCATCTCGCGCCGCGTCAGCCAGGCCTTCATCGAAAACGCGCTGATGGGCAAGCCCCTGATGCTCGAAGGCGGCGGCGACGGTCGGTTGGATTTCACCTATATCCTCGATCTGGTGGACGGCATCATCCGCTCCATGGCGGTCGAAAGCGTGCCCGGCGCCTCGCACACCTTCAACATCACCTACGGC
>CAXGUG010000180.1:0-1574 GCA_964012715.1 uncultured Rhodospirillaceae bacterium
GTGGTGCATGCGTTCTGGGAAATGGCGATCCACGAGCGGGATTAGGCCGCATCCTCATTCCGGCTCGCGCCGAGAGCAATTGCCCAACCGCAGGCAACATGGCATAAATACCGTGAGCCGAAACGTAGCGATAGGAGGCTTTTTTGAATGTCATTGAGCCCCGTTCGGCGGGCTTGCGGTAGGCGCCTCTAATCTATCGGCGTCCTATGTCGGTGCATTTTGCGCTGACCTTCCGCAGTACCAGCCGGGCCTCGGTCGCGGCCCCACGCCCCGACCGATTTTCATGTGAAATACGCTCACGCGCCCATTGGCGGCGCGCAAATACTGGTGCATGAACAATGACATTCCAAATTACCGATCTGGCCGCGTTCGGCTGGAACAACGCCCTTACGCCTCAACTGACCACCGACGACCTTGAACAGTCCCTGCCCGCAAGGGTGATCGCGGTCCATCGCGGCGCAATCCATATCGCAGGCCCGGGCATCGAAGAATCGATCCCGCCTTACCGCTCCGATCCGGACGATCCTGAAACCAGCGCGACAGTCGGCGACTGGTTATTGGTGGACCCTGAAAGCCATCGACCGACACGGCTGCTGGACCGCACAAGCTTGTTCAAGCGCGTCGCAGCGGGAACCGGACGCGACCCCCAATTGATCGCGGCGAACGTGGATACGCTGTTCATCGTCACGTCCTGCAACCAAGACTTCAACATCGCCAGGCTGGAACGCTATCTGGCATTGGCGCACGAGGCCGAAGTCGCGCCCGTTGTGGTTCTAACCAAGCCCGACCTGAGCGACGATCCCGGCCAATACGTCAATCAGGCCTATGCTCTCCGGTCCGTACAATACGTCGAGGCGGTCAACGCGCTCGACCCGGCCGAGGTCGACCGCCTGTTGCCCTGGTGCGGGCGCGGTCAGACCGTGGCGTTGATGGGGTCGTCCGGGGTCGGGAAATCGACGCTCGTCAATTCCCTCACGGGCAACGGGCAAATCGCGACCCAGGGGATCAGAGAAGACGACGCAAAGGGCCGTCATACGACCACTGGGCGAGCCCTCTATCCCATGGCGTCCGGCGGCTGGCTGGTCGACACTCCGGGGATGCGGGAGCTTTCACTAGCGGATGTCGGGTCCGGCCTGGACGAAGTCTTTGCCGACATCGTCGAATTGGCCCGCTCCTGCAAGTTTTCCGATTGCGGGCACGATACGGAACCGGGCTGCGCGGTGACGCAGGCCGTGTCCTCGGGAACATTGGACCCGGCCCGGCTGCAACGCTGGCGCAAACTCGTCCGCGAAGAGGCCTTCAACTCGGAAACCCTGGCCGAACGCCGATCAAAAGACCGGGCCTTCGGAAAAATGGTCAAACGCGTCAGCAAGGACAAGGAGCGGCGGCGGGAATGACGGCGACAAACCGACCGCCCTCAAATCGCTTCAAATACCGCTCCTTCTCCCCGCCGGGGATGGGGCGGTGGAGGAGGCCGAAGGCCGCGAGCATCGGCGAAGCCGTGGCCACCGGCAACGGCGTCGGCTTCGTCTCGAAACCCGAATTCGGCTACGACAGCCGCCTCGACATGGTCG
>CAXGUG010000181.1:0-1507 GCA_964012715.1 uncultured Rhodospirillaceae bacterium
CCGGCAGGAATTCCCTGCCCGTCGGCGCGTTGGGAGAGATCACCGGCTGAACGATCCGGGTGTTGAACCCGCCGCTCTTGAAGCCCTTCGAATAGCTTGCATAGGTCATGAGCTCGGGCGTCCATTGGTATTGGAGCGTCGCGGCGGGCGTGACCTTGCTCATGGTCTTCTTGTTGAGGACGGGATCGAAGAGATAGACATTCGAGCCCGCGCATGTCGCGGCCGCCGCTCCGGTTCGAGGCGGCCCCAGGCATACGGTCTGACCGGAGAGCGGCGCCGGATAGGCGACATTATACCCGACATTGGTGTAGCCATAACCTGACGCCGCCGCCGTCTCGTCGGGCGTCGCCTCCTTCTGGTCCCGGGTATAGCGAAGGCCGACGGTCAGGTTGAGCTTGTCGGTGATGGCGAAGGATTCCTGCGTGAACAGGGCGATCGACTGATTCTTGATGGAGGCATTGTTATTGAGGCCGCCGACGCGCAATTCCTCACCTGTCGTCGGGCTGATCTGGGAGGGAAGGTAAACCGGGTAAAATTGGTAATCGGTCTCGCGGAAATAATAGGCGCCGAACTGATATTTGAGGCGGCCGTCCCAGACGTCGCCGAGAAATTGCAGTTCCTGCGTGAACTGCTTGATATTGTCGCTGTTAACCGTCTCGAGGATCTGGAGCGGGGTGTTGTCGGCATCGCGGATCGAAAAGGGCTTGGTTTTGCGATAGGCGGTGATCGACTTCACGGTCATCCAGTTGGAAAGCTCATACTGGACCGTCAGCCCGACGCCGTACATTTCCAGTTCGGATTTGCTGGGGGCATTGGAGGCGACCTTGTAGGGCCCGAGGCCGAGATACTGGTTGTTCGCGCAGCGGCGGTCGGTGTTTTCGGGAACCGGCGTGGGCGGCGTGGTGAGCGCGAAGCCCGGGCACCCTGCGATCGCCGATGCGAACCGGACGAATGCAGCGCTCGTGTTGATGCCGCCGAACACCGTCGGCGAACCGTGGACATCGTCCTTGGTATAATCCCCGATCAGCGTCACCTCGAGCTTGTCGGTCGGCTTCCACAGCAAGCTCGCCCGGCCCGCGAAAGTATCGACGTCGCCGAGATCGCGCCCGCTTAGAATATTGGTGACATAGCCGTCACGGACCCGTTTCGTTGCGGCGAACCGAAGCGCCAGGGTATTGCTGACGGGCAGGTTGAGGACGCCGCGCACATCGCGGCGATTATAATCGCCGAGTGTCACCCCGATATTCCCCGCAATCTTGTCGAACTTCGGTCGCGCCGAGAAAACCTGGATTGCTCCGCCGACGGTGTTGCGGCCGAAGAGCGTTCCCTGCGGACCGCGCAGCACCTCGACACGATCGACATCCAGCAGGGAGATGGCGGTGCCGCTGGCCCGCGCGAAATAGACCCCGTCGACATAGAAGCCGACCCCGGGATCGGTCGAGGCGAGAAAGTCGGTCTGGCCGACACCGCGGATGAAGATGGCCGAGGAAGAGCTGTTTCCCGAAGC